>CAIOSQ010000001.1 GCA_903860935.1 uncultured Rhodospirillales bacterium
CGCCACCACCACCTGCGCCGCCGCCGCCCGCGCCTGCTCCCCGGCCGGCTCCGCAGGCGCCCGCGCCGACCGCGCCGCCGCCTCCAGCCCCGCCGGTGCCGCAGCGGCCGCAACAGCAGAGCTTCGATCCAGACAGCGTTCTGCGCGACCTGACACGGCAGCCGCGCGTGCAACCGCCCGCGCAACCCGCGCAACAGCAGGCCGCCGCCCCGGCCTCGCGTCGGGCTGCGAATACGCCCTTCGATCCGACACGCCCGCTATCCTCGGCCGAGGAGGGCGCGATCCGCGGGCATGTCGAAAAGCACTGGCTCAAGGATCGCGGCGCAAAGGGTATCGAGAGTTTCGTGGTCGATATACGCGTCTGGATCCAGCCTGGTGGCCAAGTCGAGAGGGCCGAGATCGTCAAGACGACGGGTGCCCCCGCGGAGCCCTTGCGGGCCTTCGCGGAAGGGGCCCGCCGCGCCGTCCTGAAAGCCGAGTCGTTGCCGGTCCCGCCCACGCGGTCTGATCTTGGCGGTGGCAATCTGATCCTGACATTCCGGGGGGCGGAGCAATGACCGAACCGCGCTCCGTCCGCACATCAACACGGGTCGATCGAGGGACCGAAACATGATGCCAGAATCTGGATTTTCGCGGTTTCGCCGGGGCCGCCGCGGTTTCCTTGCCGCCGCTGCCGCCGGGCTTGCGACCACAGCCACGCTGACGCCACGGCTCGCTGTCGGACAGGCACGGATCGACATCACGCGCGGTCAGGTCCAGCCGATGCCGATCGCCGTGTCTCCCTTCCACGGTGCAGGTGCCGAGGCATCGACGGGACGGCAGATCCGTGACGTCGTCGCCGGCAATCTGGAGCGCTGCGAGTTGTTCCGGCCGATCGAGGAGGGGGCCTATATCCAGAGCCCGGAGCAATTGCGTACCGCGATCGAACCGCGTTTCGTGGACTGGCGCCAGATCGGCGCGCAGGCGCTGGCGCACGGCTTCGTCGAGCAGCAACCCGATGGTCGTCTGCGCGTCGGGTTCCGGCTGTGGGACGTCGTGCACGGGGGCTATGTGACGGGCGGCGTGTACACCGCTCAGTCCGCGAATTGGAGACGCGTGGCGCATATCGTGTCGGACGCGATCTACAAGGCGCTGACCGGCGAGGACGGCTATTTCGACACCCGCATCGTCTACATCTCCGAAACCGGGCCGCTGCAACGGCGCGTCAAGCGCCTTGCGATCATGGACCAGGATGGCGCGAACCACAGGTTTCTGACCGATGGGCGTAACCTTGTCCTGACGCCGCGCTTCTCTCCGTCGGCCCAGGAGATCGCCTATCTCAGCTACGTCAACAACCGGCCGCGCGTCCTGCTGCAGAACATCGACACCGGTCGGCAGGAAGTGGTCGGCGATTTTCCGGGGATGACCTTCGCCCCACGGTTCTCGCCGGATGGCAACCGGGTCATCATGTCGATGTCCCAGGAAGGTGCCACCAGCATCTTCACGATGGACCTGCGTACCAAGCGCGCCCAGCGGCTCACGAATTCGGGGGCTATCGACACCTCGCCGTCCTACTCGCCTGACGCCAGCGAAATCGCCTTCAATTCGGATCGCGGCGGGGCCGGGCAACTCTATGTGATGGATGCCCAGGGCGGGAACGCGCGGCGTATCAGTTTCGGCAGCGGCCGCTACTTCACCCCGGTCTGGTCGCCGCGCGGCGACCTGATCGCCTTCACCAAGCAGGAGGCCGGCGAGTTCCTCATCGGGGTCATGAAGCCGGATGGCTCACAGGAGCGCCTGATCGACCGGGCCTTCCATGTCGAGGGACCCACCTGGGCCCCGAACGGGCGTGTCTTGATGTATTTCTCGGAGGGACGCGCTGACGCCCGGGGGATGGGGCGCAATACGAGGCTGTATTCGATCGATCTGACGGGCTACAACAAACGCGAGGTGGTTACGCCGACGGAGGCATCGGATCCGGCGTGGTCGCCCTTGATTCCATGAGCGGAATTCAACATATTGCGCGGCGTTTCGAGGGTGCCGGCCTTCAAGCCGCTTCCTGGGTTACGTTTTTTCGGGCGGCGCCATGTCGCGGAAGCGTGGCTCGGGTCAAAGAGACCGGTTGATCGGACCGTGGCGAGGTGGGACAAGCCCACAAAGCCGCGTAACCGCGAGTCGATTCTTGGATGCTCACCGGAAGGAGTTCCCCATCATGCGTCTGAAGGTTCTTACCGCTTTCGCCGCCCTGGCCATGCTTGCTGCGTGCGAAACCCCCACCGAAACCGCTGCGACCCAGGGCAGCACGGGCGCCGCACAGCGCGCGCAGACCCTGCAGGAACAGCTGGTTGCCGTCGGCGATCGCGTGTTCTTCGACTACGACAAGTCGGACCTGAAGCCTGAGGCGCGCCGCCAGATCGAGCGCTGGGCCGCTTTCCTGAAGACCAACGCCAACGCGACGATCACCATCGAGGGACATTGCGACGAGCGCGGCACGCGCGAGTACAACCTCGGCCTGGGTGAGCGCCGCGCGAACGCCGCGAAGAACTTCCTCGTGTCGCAGGGCATCGAGGCGCGCCGCGTCGCGACGATCAGCTACGGCAAGGAGCGCCCGGCTGTGAACGGCTCCAACGAAGCGGCCTGGTCGCAGAACCGCCGCAGCGTCGCGGTCGTGAACTGACTTCGGCTTGAACCGCGCTCGGTCGTGACCGAGAGCGGTTCGAACCGGGGGGCGGCATGATGTCGCTCCGACAGGTTCCCTGCGCGACTGTCAAGACGCCCGTCAACGCAAGTTGACGGGCGTTCGCGTTTGCGACACGCGGGGTGACGTATGCGCGCGGCCCCTGATCACCGTCCGATTTCCCGGTCGTGCGCCTTTGTTTTGCCGTCTGCACCCTGGATAGTCTCCGCAGAGCTTGTCCAATCGCGAGTCGTGCCATGAGCCACCGTGTCAGAGCCGCCATCTTTGCTGCCGCCCTGCTGGCCGGATTACCGTTGGGTGTCCTGTGTGTCGGCGATGCGCACGCCCAGGACGGCCGCAGCCTCGCCGACCAGATCATGCGCCTGCAGCGCGATGTCGATGTGCTGCAGCGCCGCCTTGCCACTGGCGGCGGCGCGGCGCCGGCCCAGGGCGCACCGGCGCAGGTCGCCCCTGCCCAGGGCGCGCCCGCCGCGCCGGGACCTGCCGTCGCGCCTGAAGGCTTCGCCGGTCAGGTCGACCAGCGTTTCTCGCTGCTCGAGGGACAGGCCCGCGAGCAGACGGGACGCGCCGAGGAGTTGCAGTTCAAACTCCGCCAGATCGAGACCAAACTCGACAAGTTGATCCAGGACGTCGAGTTCCGGTTCCAGCAATTGGAGCGTGGGCCCGCGGCGCAGGGGCAGGGCACGCAGCCCCAATCGCCCGCGTCCGCGCAACCGCCGGCACCCGCCGCCACCGCGCCCGCCCTTCCGTCCGCGCCGCCGGCCGCTGCGCCCGCCACCGGGGCGGCCCCGTCGGGACAGCGATTGGTGCTGGTGCCGAGCGGGACGTCCGCGCAAGCATTGCAGCAGCAGATGGCGGCACCCGCGGCCGGCACGGCACCAGCCACGCCTGGGGCTGCGCCGGCGCAGGCCGCGCCGGTACCTGCAGCAGCACAGGCTGCGGCAGCGGCGCGTCTGCCCGCCGGTCCGCCGGAGGCCCAGTACGAACACGCCTATGGATTGCTGGTTCAGGCACAGCGCGGTCTGGCCGACTTCGCTCCCGCCGAGCAGGCACTCAAGGCCTTCGTCGACCAGAACCCGACGCATCGCCTCGCCGGGAATGCGCAATATTGGTATGGAGAGACGCTCTTCGCGCGGCAGGACTGGCAAGGGGCTGCGCTTGCCTTCGGCGAAGGTCTGAAGCGCTATCCGAACGCCGAACGCGCCGCGCACAACATGCTTGGCTTCGGTCGTTCCCTCGCGCGGCTCAACCGCAAGCAGGACGCATGCGGGGCCTTCGCGGAGCTCGCGAAGCGACACCCCAACGCGAGCAAGGACGTCAAGGACGCGACCCAGCGCGAGCGTCAGCGCAACGGTTGCTGATCCATGGGCGCGGAAAGCGCCCGGGACCCCGCTGCGGTCTTCGCTGCGGCGATGGAGAGCGCGGGTCCCTTCGAGCGTGATCCGGAACTCGCGGTCGCGCTGTCGGGCGGCCCCGATTCGACCTGCCTTCTCTGGCTCGCCGATGCCTGGGCGCGCGCGCGCGGCGGCAGGGTCGTCGCGGTAACGGTCGATCACGGGTTGCGGATCGGTTCCGATGCCGAAGCCGCGCGCGTTGGCCGCGACTGCGCGGCGCTTGGTATCCGGCATGTCGTGCTGGCCTGGACCGGTGCCAAGCCCGCGCACGCTGTGCAGGAACGCGCGCGCGCGGCGCGCCATGCATTGCTCGAGGATTGGTGCCGGGAGGCCGGAATTCTGCACCTCCTGATGGGGCATCACGCCGACGACCAGGACGAGACGATTGCCATGCGCGCCGTGCGCCGGAGCGGATCGCTGGGTCTTGCGGGAATGGCCGCGATTTCCGAGCGTCGCCATCTGCGTCTCCTGCGCCCCCTTCTGTCCGTACGCGCAGATCACCTCAAGACGTGGCTGACGGAGCGCGGGATCGGCTGGATCGACGATCCGAGCAATCGCGATCCCCGCTTTTTGCGCGCCCGCATGCGCGCCGCCCCAGAACCGCCGACGCGGTTGCCGCGTTGGCCGGATCGTGCCGCGCTGGAGCGCTCGCTCTCTTCCTGGCTGGGCGTGCATGCCGCGGTTCATCCCGAGGGCTGGATCTCTCTCGCCGCCACGGAGTTTCTCCGATTGCCACATGACGTCGCGACGCTGGCGTTGCGCGCCGCGGTAATGGCGGTTGGTGGCGCGATTCACCCGCCGCGCCAGGAGGGGCTCGGTTCGGCCGTCACATGGGTCGCGGCGGCCCCCGCGGGAACCCGCGATGTCGCCGGATGTCGTCTCTACCGGCGCGATGATGAACTGGTCGTGCTCCGCGCGCCGCCGCGCCGATCCGTTATCGGGGCGAAGGCAACTGGAGGCGAGACCATTTGGGATGGTCGCTTCCTGGTGCGCCTGGCGTCGGCCGACGTGGCGCCCTTGGAGGTCTTGCCGGCCGGAATTGCGTCTCCCGGCGCAGGGCGGATGGTCGAGGATGGCATCTTGCGCCGTGTCGCTGCCGCATTGCCGGTGACGCGCGGCCTTGACGGGGAGGCAAGGCTGTCCCACGTCTTGTGTGGACGCAGATCCGTGGCGCTTGTTAGCGTTGCGGAGCTTTCAGTGATCTTCCGTCCGCCCCGCCCGTTCGCGGGGGCCGCATTCGCCGGTTCGCCGGCGCAGGTCTGAGTGCAACCCACGCGTCGTTTCCGGGTCACGTCGAAGATGGAAACGCCGATTTCCGGAGAAAGTGTGACGCCGTGAACAATATCGGCAAGAATTTGACCCTCTGGGTCGTGATCATCGTCCTCCTGGTGGCGCTGTACAGCGTCTTCCAGAGCGGGACGCCACGCGGGTCGTCGCAGGCGATCGCTTACTCTGATTTCATGGTCGAGGTCGACCGCAACCAGGTCAGCTCCGTCAAGATCAAGGGGCCGAGCATTTCTGGCACGTTCCGCGACGGGCGTGGTTTCGTCACCTACGCGCCGTCCGACCCCGCGCTCGTCGATCGCCTTCGCGACAAGAATGTCCGTATCGAAGCCGGCCCGGAACAGGAACCGACCAACATCTTCATTTCCTCGATCATCTCGTGGCTGCCGTTCCTGGTCGTTCTTGGCCTCTGGGTGTTCTTCATGCGCCAGATGCAGAGCGGCGGCCGCGGCGCCATGGGCTTCGGGAAGTCCCGCGCCAAGTTGCTCACCGAGAAAGTGGGGCGCGTCACGTTCGACGACGTGGCCGGGATCGACGAGGCCAAACTCGAACTCGAGGAGATCGTCGAGTTCCTGCGCGATCCGCAGAAATTCCAGCGTCTTGGCGGCAAGATTCCCAAGGGGGTGCTGCTTGTCGGCCCGCCTGGGACCGGTAAGACACTGCTCGCACGTTCGATCGCTGGCGAGGCAAACGTGCCGTTCTTCACCATCTCGGGGTCGGATTTCGTCGAGATGTTCGTCGGCGTCGGTGCCAGCCGCGTGCGCGACATGTTTGAGCAGGGCAAGAAGAACGCGCCCTGCATCATCTTCATCGATGAGATCGACGCGGTCGGCCGCCATCGTGGCGCTGGCCTTGGCGGTGGCAACGACGAGCGTGAACAGACGCTCAACCAGATGCTCGTCGAGATGGACGGCTTTGAGTCCAACGAAGGCGTGATCATCATTGCGGCGACGAACCGCCCGGATGTTCTGGATCCGGCGCTTCTGCGGCCTGGCCGCTTCGACCGTCAGGTCGTCGTGCCGAATCCCGACGTCGTGGGACGCGAGAAGATCCTCAAGGTCCATATGCGCAAGGTGCCGCTGGCACCGGATGTCGACGCCAAGGTGATCGCGCGCGGCACGCCGGGTTTCTCCGGCGCCGATCTCGCGAACCTCGTCAACGAAGGCGCCTTGCTGGCCGCGCGTCGCGGCAAGCGGTTCGTCACCATGAGCGAACTCGAGGACGCCAAGGACAAGGTCATGATGGGCGCGGAGCGGCGCTCGATGGCGATGACCGAGGATGAAAAGCGCCTCACGGCCTATCACGAGGCCGGGCATGCGCTGGTGGCGCTCGCGGTACCGAAGACCGATCCGGTCCACAAGGTCACGATCATTCCACGCGGTCGTGCGCTCGGCCTGACCATGCAGCTTCCTGAGCGTGACAAATACGGCATGAGCAAGCTGGAGATGCAGTCGCGCCTCGCGATCCTCTTCGGTGGGCGGATCGCGGAGGAACTGATCTTCGGGGCCGAGAACGTCACCACGGGCGCCGGTGGAGACATCCAGCAGGCGACGGCGCTGGCGCGCCGCATGGTCACGGAGTTCGGCATGAGCGAGAAACTCGGCCGCGTGCGCTACAACGCCAATGAACAGGAAGTCTTCCTCGGACATTCCGTGACCCAGCAGCAGAATGTCTCCGAGGCAACCGCCAATCTGATCGACACCGAGGTACGCGGCCTGATCGAGACCGGAGAAAGCACGGCGCGTGGCATCCTCACGGATCGCATGCAGGATCTGCATGCGATCGCCAAGGGGCTGCTGGAGTTCGAGAGCCTCAGCGGGGACGAAATCGGGCAGATCCTGCGCGGCGAGCAGATCCTGCGCCCGGACGATGAGGAGCCGCCGAAGCCGACCGGGCGCCGCAGTTCAGTGCCGAGTTCCGGGCCGCGTGCCGAAGGTGGTGGCCTGCGTCCGGAACCCCAGCCGGGCGCGTGAGCGCCGGTTTCGCTCCCGCGCTTTTCGGGGGAGGGACGGGGCCGGGACCGATCCTGATGGGGGTGGTGAACGCCACCCCCGACAGTTTCTCCGATGGCGGCCGCTATGCCACGGCTGCGATCGCCATCGAGCATGGTCGGCGCCTTGCTGCTGAAGGCGCGCAGATCATCGATATCGGCGGTGAATCCACTCGACCAGGCGCGACGCCCATCGATGTCCACGAGGAATGCGCGCGTGTCCTGCCGGTCGTCGAAGCCCTGGTCGGCGATGGACACCTGGTGTCGATCGACACGCGCCGCGCGCACGTGATGGACGCAGCCCTCGCGCGCGGGGCCCGCATCGTCAATGACGTGACCGCGCTCAGCGGTGACCCGGATAGCCTGCGTGTCGTCGCGCGGTGGAACGCCCCGGCGATCCTGATGCATATGCAGGGCGATCCGTCGACCATGCAGGCCGCGCCGCGCTACGACGATGTCGTGGCCGAGGTGCGTGCGTTCCTGGAGGCGCGGGTCGTGGCCTGTGTCGCGGCCGGGTTGGATCCTGCGCGGCTGTGCGTCGATCCGGGGATCGGTTTCGGCAAGACGGTCGGGCATAACGTCGCGTTGCTGCGGACACTTGCGGCGTTGCGCGTTCCCGGATGCGGCCTTCTCGTCGGCGCCAGCCGCAAATCGTTTATCGGTCACCTGTCGCGCGGCGAGGACACGTCGCGGCGATTGCCGGGGTCGCTCGCGGCGGCGCTTCACGCAGCTGAGGCGGGAGCCGATATCTTGCGTGTCCATGATGTCGCAGAGACCCGCCAGGCGCTCGAAATCTGGCGAGCCTTGCGCGGAGCGGGGTAATCTCCGCCCATGCGAAAGATCTTTGGAACCGACGGGATTCGCGGCCTCGCCAATGCCGAGCCGATGACCCCGGAAACCATGCTGCGCCTCGCGCTCGCCGCCGGACGACGCTTTACCCGCGGCACGCATCGCCATCGCGTCGTCATCGGCAAGGACACGCGTTTGTCCGGCTACATGATCGAGCCGGCCCTGACCGCCGGCTTCATTGCCATGGGCATGGACGTGACGCTGCTCGGGCCCGTTCCGACGCCGGCCGTCGCCATGCTGACGCGCAGTCTCCGCGCCGATCTCGGGGTGATGATTTCCGCCTCGCACAACCCTTATGCCGATAACGGCGTGAAGCTCTTCGGTCCGGATGGCTTCAAGCTGTCGGACGAGATCGAGGCGGAGATCGAGCGTGCGATGGAGGCGCCGGCCAATGGCCTCGCGCCGGCAGCTGAACTCGGTCGCGCGCGGCGGCTGGACGACACCGAGGGCCGCTATATCGAATTCGTCAAGGCGACCTTCCCGAAGGGTTTGCGCCTCGAGGGGCTCAAGATCGTCGTCGATTGCGCAAATGGCGCGGCCTACAAGGTCGCGCCCGCAGTGCTCTGGGAGCTGGGTGCCGACGTGGTGGCGATCGGTCGCGACCCGAATGGCTTCAACATCAACGAGAAATGTGGCGCGACCCATCCCGAGACGATGCAAAGCGCCGTTGTCGCGCATGGCGCGCATCTCGGGATTGCGCTCGACGGCGATGCGGACCGGTTGATCATGGTCGACGAACACGGTCGCGTGATCGACGGCGACCAGCTTATGGCGATGATTGTCCAGGCCTTTGCCAGAGACGGCCGCCTGAGCGGCGGCGGTCTGGTGGCGACCGTGATGTCCAATCTCGGGCTGGAGCGCTTCGCCGAGGGGCTTGGCCTGCGCATGGTGAGAACCAAGGTCGGCGACCGCTACGTCATCGAGCGCATGCGCGCTGACGGGATCAATGTCGGTGGCGAGCAATCTGGCCACATCATCCTCTCCGACTACGCGACCACCGGCGATGGTCTGCTCGCGGCGCTGCAGGTTCTTGCCGGCGCGCTGCAGGCCCAGAAGCCGATGTCCGAGGTGACCCGTCTGTTCGAGCCCTATCCGCAGCTATTGCGCAACGTGCGCTACACGCGCGAGACCGGCGACCCGCTGCAACGCGACCATGTGCGGCGCGCGATCGCCGGTGCCGAGGCGGCCCTGGGGCGCGAGGGACGGATCGTCATCCGCCCCTCCGGGACGGAGCCGGTGATCCGGGTGATGGCCGAGGCGAGCGATCCGGTACTCGTGCGGCGCAGCGTCGATGACATCATCGCTGCGCTCGAAGCCGGCGCGGCCGTCGGCTGAGCCGACCCGCGGATTTTTGGGGCTTCGATCCACGCCGAGATGTGAGCGCGCCGATGCAAGGTCAACTGGGCGCGTTGGCGCTTTTCGCGTTTGTCACATCCGTGACCCCAGGTCCGAACAACGTCATGCTGACGGCCTCGGGCGTGAATTTCGGCTTTCGGCGCTCGATCCCGCACATCCTTGGCATCACGTTCGGATTTCCGGCGATGCTGGTCGCTGTCGGGCTTGGCGCAGCCGGCGTGTTGCAGTCCTCGCCGAACCTCCATGCGGTGCTCAAATGGTGCGGCGCCGGGTATCTGCTTTGGCTCGCCTGGGGGATCGCCCGCACGGTGCCTGCGCCGACAGGGCAGGGCGCGGCGCATGGGGTACCGATGTCGTTCCTGGGTGCGGCGCTGTTCCAATGGGTCAACCCCAAGGCCTGGGTGATGCTCGCGGGCGCTCTTCCGGCCTTCACCACGGTCGGCGGAACGCTCTGGCATGAGATCGCGCTCATGGCGGTCGCCTTCGCCCTGGCCTGTCTTCCATCCTGCGCGCTCTGGTGCGGGTTCGGGGTGGCCATCGGGCGTTTTCTCGATTCGCCGCGCGCGCTACGCATCTTCAATCTGACGATGGCCGCGCTGCTCGCCCTGTCGGTGGCGACCCTGTTCTCGTGATCGCAGCAAGTTCCGGATCGTCGCCGATGCAGGGCGACGCGTAATCTCGGAACATCCTCACGGAGTTAGCCATGCCCAGCGATTACGCCCGGATCGAAAAGGCGCTCGCCTTTCTCGTCGACAACGCGCAAAGCCAGCCCGACCTCGCCACGCTGGCGGCTGCATGCGGCCTGTCGGCTTTCCATTTCCAGCGTCTGTTCACAGGATGGGTCGGCGTCAGCCCGAAACGGTTCCTGCAGCACCTGACCCTCGACCACGCGAAGGCGTGCCTGCTCCGCTCGCAGAGTGCGCTGGACGCCGCCTATGCCAGCGGCCTGTCAGGTCCCTCGCGTCTGCATGACCTTTTCATCGCCCATGAGGCCGTGACCCCCGGCGAATTCAAGCGCCGCGGCTCCGGTCTGGAAATCGCTTATGGCTGGGCCGCGTCGCCCTTCGGCGATGTTCTCGTCCTCACGACCGCTCGCGGGATCTGTGGCCTCGCCTTCGAACTTTCCGCAGGCCGGGACGCGACGCTCGCCGACATGATGCGGCGCTGGCCGCTGGCACGGTTCGTTCCCGACACGCGCCGCCTCGCGGAAATCGCGCGCAGCATCTTCGCGCCACAGCCGGGAGACAGGCTGACGCTCGTGCTTCATGGATCTCCGTTCCAGGTCAAGGTCTGGGAGGCGCTGCTGCGCATTCCACCGGGCGCGCTCGCGTCCTATGCCCGCGTCGCCGAAGGGGCGTTCGGCAGCGCGCGTGCGGTCCGTGCGGTCGGAGCCGCGGTCGGCGACAATCCGATCAGCTATCTGATCCCATGTCATCGCGTCGTGCGCTCCACGGGCGCGCTCAACGACTACCATTGGGGGCGGGCCAGGAAGCTCGCGCTGATCGGCTGGGAGGCGGCGAAGGCGGACCCGGGCGACGATCCGGAAATTGAGGACCGGGCGCGCGTTCCGGTCTAGTCTTCCGCCGCTTCAAGCGGAGGACGACATGGCGACGAACGCGTACAGGATCTCGGTGATTCCCGGCGATGGCATCGGCAAGGAGGTCGTGCCGGAGGGCATCCGCGTGCTCGACACCGTGGCCGCGAAATACGGGCTCAGCTTCTCGTACAGCCATCTCGACTGGAGCTGCGAACAATACAAGGCGACCGGCCGCATCATGCCCGCGGACGGCATAGACCAGTTGCGCGAGAGCAACGCCATCTTCCTCGGCGCCGTCGGCTTCCCCGGCGTGCCCGACCATGTCTCGCTCTGGGGCATGCTGATCCCGATCCGGCGCGCCTTCCGGCAATTCGCGAATGTCCGGCCGGTGCGTCTGCTCGCGGGCATCGACTGCCCGCTCAAGAACCGCGCTCCAGGCGAGATCGACATGGTGATCGTGCGCGAAAACACGGAGGGCGAGTATTCCGAGATCGGCGGTCGTCTCTATCGCGGACAACCCGAGGAGGTCGTGGTTCAGGAATCTATCTTCACCCGCGTTGGCGTCGACCGGGTGATGCGCCACGCCTTCGACATCGCGAAATCCCGCACGCGGCGCAAGGTCACCTCGGCGACCAAGTCGAACGGCATCATCCATACGATGCCGTTCTGGGACGAGCGCTTCGCCGAGATCCGTAAGGAATACCCCGGCGTCGAGACCGACCAGTTCCACATCGACATTCTCTGCGCACATTTCGTGCAGCATCCGGACTGGTTCGACGTGGTGGTGGCCTCCAATCTTTTCGGCGACATCCTCACCGATCTCGGCCCTGCGGTCGTCGGTGGCATCGGGATCGCGCCGTCCGGCAATCTCAACCCGTCGGGAGAGTTTCCGTCGATGTTCGAACCGGTCCATGGCTCCGCACCGGACATCGCCGGTAAGGGCATCGCCAATCCGATCGGCCAGATCTGGTCGGCCTCGATGATGCTCGAGCATCTTGGCCACAAGGACGCCGCGCAGGCCGTCATGCGGGCCATCGAAGAGGTGCTCGCCAATGGTGGGCCGCGCACGCGCGATCTCGGCGGCAAGGCCACGACGGTCGATGTCGGCAAGGCGATCGCCGCCGCCATCCGATGACCGCCGCGTCCGGGCTGCCGCGCGCGAATCTGTTCCTTGACGATCTGACGGTCGGTGACCGGTTCGAGAGCAAGGGGATGACGTTGACCGAGGCCGACATCGTCGGCTTCGCGCGTCAATGGGATCCGCAGCCTTTCCATATCGACAGCGAGGCGGCGGGACGGAGCCATTTCGGCGGACTCATCGCCAGCGGCTTCCAGACCCTCGCGGTCGCGTTCCGGATGTTTTACCAGACCGGCGTGATCGTCGACGCGAACATGGGCGGACCGGGCGTGGACGAATTGCGCTGGCTGCTTCCGGTGCGGCCCGGGGACACGCTGCGCGTCGCGGCGGAGGTCAAGGAGATCGTGCCGTCGCGTTCGAAACCTGACCGCGGACTGCTCAAGCTCGGCCTCGCGGCGTCCAACCAGCGCGGCGATGTGGTGATGACGGCGACGCTGCTGGTGATGATGCGCCGCCACCGGGACGGGGCGCCTTCCTATTGAACAAGAACGGCCCGCGGAGAAGATGTCCGCGGGCCGCTGGCCTCGTCCGCAGATCCCGGTGGAACCGGGCTCAGTTCTTGTAGAACCAGGTTTCCGGATGCGCGCCGCCCGGCGTCCGACAATGCTGCGCGATGCAGTTGCGGGACGGGATGTTGCCCAGGCGATTGCTGACCAGACGCACGCCCATCAGTGCCGGGGACTGACCCACCGTGCCGATGCCGTATTGCTGGTCGATCTCGATCTTCCAGATTTCCTGCGCCGTCTTGATGCGGTCCTCCGTCTTCTGACCGGCAGCCGATCTGAAGAGTTCGAGGATCTTCAGGATCTGGGGATCGGTTGGCGTCCTGCCGCTGGCGCCATTGGACGCATACCATTTCCCATGCTCAGGCCCCATGAACGCCGAGCCGGGTGGCGCGTCGACCGGGATGGCATGGAAGGGGTACAGGTAGAGCAACTCGGTTCCACCGTTCATCCACACCATGATCTGGTGCTCGTTGTTGAACGTGCGGGTCATGGCGAGCGTGCGCTCGGTGTCGCGTACATCGGCCTGGATCCCGACCTTGGCCCACTGGTCGGCCACCATTTCCGAGATCTTTGGCCAGGGTAGGAAGGCCTGCACCGCCTGGATCTGGAGCCGCAGGCGTTGCCCGTTGTCGGTACGCACGCGGAAGCCCTGGGCGTCCTTGCGCGTGAGACCGATGCGGTCGAGCATCTCGTTCGCCTGCTTCGGGTCGAAGGTTGACCATTTCTCGCGCCAGCCGGGACCGGGGAAGTAGGGAAGGACCTCGCCGGGTGCGACCGAGCCGGGGATCGCGACGCCGAGCCAGAAGGCTTCGTTCAACTGTTTGCGGTCGAGAGCGAGCGACAGCGCGCGGCGGAAATCCACGTTCCGCAGCCATTTCGCGACTTCGGGATCCGCATCGTAGGTCTGGTTGAAATAATAGATCGCGTCGGAACCGTTGAGCGCGAGGTCAAGATGGACCTTGTATCGGCCGCGTGCCTGGTTCTCCAGGATCACCGGCAGCTTGCCGATGTCGATATGCCGCTCCTGCAGATCGTATTCGCCGGCCATGGCGCGGAGGTTCAACACTTCCAGGTTCTCGGCAAGCGTCATGACGACGCCGTCGAGATAGGGCAACTGGTTGCCGGCCGTATCGACAGCCCAGTAATACGGGTTGCGCTCCATGACCCAGGTCGGTCGATTGATCGGTTGTACCGTCTTGAACGGGCCGAGCACCGGAAGTTCGGTGTTGAGCGTCCAGTCCTTCTTGAAATGCAATCGCGCGACCCAATTGTCGAAGCCTTCGGCGCGGGCCGCGGCGTTTGCGGCCTCGACGCCGCCGGGCGTGTATTTCGGCAGAAACTGCTTGAGGTAATGGGCCGGGGCGTAGGCGCCGTGCGTGCGCTTGTCGGATTGCCGGACCGCCTGACCGCCGCCGATCAGCGTGTCGCCGGCCATCAGATCCTCAAAGAGGAAGTAGGGCACGTCGAACACGAAGTTCACCGTGTAGTCGTCGACCTTCACGATCCGTCCGGGCTTGCCCTGTGGCGTCATGTCGGTGATCGGCGTCGGAACGATATCCTGATTGCCGTAGAGATCCTCGAACCAGAACACGAAGTCGGCTGCGGTCATCGGCGCGCCGTCCGACCAGCGCAATCCGCGGCGCAGGTGGAGCGTGAAGGTCTTGCCGTCGTCGCTCATCTTCCAGTCTTTTGCGAGCGATGGATTGGGCTTGGCGCCGGTATGGTCGACCAGGATAGGGCGGTCCGAGGCGTTGATGCGGTTGCCGTTCTCGTTGTCCCCCGGGCCGGTGAAACCACGTCGCCAGACGCCACCATATCTGCCGATCTCCTGGACCGGCTTGATGACCATCATGTCCTGCGGCAACCGGTCCTTGACGGGGGGCAACTTGCCCTGCCGCACGAGCTCCGCCAATTGAGGTGCCTCGTTGAAAGCCCTCGGCCACTGAGCAGGATCGGTGACGATCGTTATGCCCTCGGGTGTACCCACGAGACCTGACTGGGACAGCGCACTCTGCGCGCGTGCCCCGTCATCGGGCAGGGTTGTGAAAGCAAGGGTGGTGCCCACCACGAGCCTTGCCAGGAATGGCCAGTGCAATCTCATTTTTTCCTCCCATGACCGGAATCGCGACCCAGGTTCACCCGAGCTCTGCGATGGCGTTACGATACGCTGCCGGCGCGCCGCGATACAGACGATCCTGCTTCCTCAGGTGGCGAAGATGGGCAAAACTCTCGACAGGGGCCGACATGGCCGGGCCGACCCGCGCGCCGCCGGGTTCGATCTTCATCGGGGGAATTCAGATGCGCAGGAACAGGGTCAAGGAAATCTGGAAGAGCGGACGATGCGCGACGCTGGGCTGGCTCGGCATATCGCACGGGCTCACCGCCGAGGTCATGGCGCGCCAGGGCTTTGATGCCCTGTGCATCGACCTCCAGCACGGCACCTCGGAGATGAAGGATGTCGGCCCTCTGCTCCAGGCGATTTCGCAGACGGAAACCGTACCTTTCGTCAGGGTGGCGTGGAACGAACCGGCTGCGATCATGAAGGCGCTGGACCTTGGCGCCTACGGTGTCATCGTGCCGTTGGTGAACGACGCCGCCGAAGCCGCGGCCGCAGTCGCAGCGTGCAGGTATCCTCCGGTCGGTATCCGCTCGAACGGACCCGTACGGGCGATCCATTATGGGGGCGCCGATTACGTCGCCAACGCCAATGACGAGATCCTGGTCATGGCCATGATCGAGACCAAGGATGGTCTGACGAATCTCGACGCGATCTGCGCCACGCCCGGGCTCGACGCTGTCTATATCGGTCCGGCTGATCTGTCCTTCGCGCTCGGCTTGCCGCCGCGTGGAGACAATCCGGACCCCGTGCACATCGCTGCCTGCGATCGCATCCGCGACGCGGCGCATAGAGCCGGGATCAAATGCGTGATGCACTGCGCGAGTGCCGCCTTCGCGGCCGGGGCGGTCAAACGCGGCTTCGACATGGTGATGCTGACCAGTGATCTCGCCAGCATGATCGCCGGGGTCAGGATGCAACTCGATGAGTTGAAGGCGCGTACCGCCTGACGCGGCGGTCGCGCGCGCCGCCGATCACTGCGCGGCGACGCCGCGGAGTTCGAGTTCGGCGGCGCGGTGGCAAGCGACGAGATTGCCGCCCCCCGCATCGCGCAGTTCCGGCTTTTCCTGGCGGCAGCGTTCGGTCGCATAAGCGCATCGCGGATGGAAGGCGCATCCGGCGGGCACGTTGGAGGGGTCGGCGACCTCGCCCTCGAGCACGATACGCTTCGCGCGTTTGCGCGGGTCCGGAACGGGAACCGCGGACAGCAGCGCCTCGGTATAGGGATGACGCGGGCGGGCGAAGATCGTGGCGGTGTCGGCGATCTCGACGATACGGCCGACATACATCACCGCGACGCGGTGGCTGACATGTTTCACGACCGAAAGGTCGTGGGCGACAAAGAGATAGGAGAGGCCAAGCCGCTCCTGCAATTCGAGCATCAGGTTGATGATCTGCGCCTGGACCGAGACGTCCAGCGCCGACACCGGTTCGTCGGCGACGATCAGCGCCGGGTTGAGCGCGAGGGCGCGCGCGATGCCGATACGCTGCCGCTGACCGCCGGAAAACGCGTGCGGAAACCTGTTCATGTAGGCGCGCGGCAATTGCACGACATCGAGCAGTTCGGCGACCCGACGCCGACGCGCATCGAGATCGCCGATCCCGTTGACCAGGAGCGGTTCGGCGATGATGTCAGAGATCGTCATCCGCGGATTGAGCGACGAATACGGATCCTGGAAGATCATCTGCATCTGGCGGCGTACCGGGCGCAACTCGGCGCGGGGCAACCCCGCGACATCGACCTGCCGGCCATCGCCGGTCAGGAAGCGGATGCTGCCCTCGGTCGGTTGCACGGCGCGGAGGATGCAGCGCGACGTGGTCGTCTTTCCGCAGCCGGATTCGCCGACAAGGGACAAGGTCTCGCCGCGGGCGATGGAGAAGGTGACATCGTCGACGGCCTTCACATGGCCGACGACCCGGCGCAGGACGCCGCGACGGATCGGGAAATATTTCCGCAGCCGTTCAACGGAGAGGACTGGCGGCGAAGCGGTGCTCATGCGGAGGTCTCGCGCGGCTGGTCGTAGAGGAAACAGCGCGCTTCATGATCTGGAGCGAGGCGGGTCAATCCGGGAGCGCCCGTATCGCAGGTTCCCGGCATGAAGCTCGGGCAGCGCGGATGGAACGGGCACCCGGCCGGGCGGGCGAAGGGATGCGGAATGCTGCCCGTGATCGTCGCAAGCCGCGAGAGGGGCTGGGCGAGCACCGACGGGATCGAGCGCAGCAGCGACTGCGTGTAGGGATGCTTCGGGGCATGGAAGATCGCGTCGACCGGCCCGGTCTCGACGACTTTTCCGAGATACATGACCGCCACCGCGTCGGCCATCTCCGCGATCACCCCCATGTCGTGGGTGATCAGCACCACGGCGAGATTGCGCTCTTCCTGGATGCGGCGGATCAGTTCGAGGATCTGCGCCTGCGTCGTGACGTCCAGTGCCGTCGTGGGTTCGTCGGCGATCAGGATCCGCGGTTCCGCTGCAAGCGACAGGGCGATCATCACACGCTGCCGCAGGCCGCCGGAAAGCTCAAAGGAGTAGGAATCGACGCGCTGCTCCGGGCGCGGGATTCCGACCATGCGGAGCAGTTCGATCGCACGATCGCGCGCTTCGGCCTTGGTCACGGTGCGATGCAGGCGGATCGCTTCCATGAGCTGGTTGCCGATGGTGTGATACGCCGACAGCGAACTCATCGGCTCCTGGAATACATACCCGATCTCGCCGCCGCGTACTTCGCGCATCTCGCGGCTCGATGCGTCGAGCTTGACGAGGTCGACCGTGCTGCCATCGGCGCGGCGCAACAGAACGGAGCCGTTTTCGACGCGCCCGGGGCGTTCGACGATGCGCAGGATGGAGCGCGCGGTGACGCTCTTCCCACAGCCGGATTCACCGACGATACCAAGCGTACGTCCCGGGAAGAGATCGAAGGAGGCGCCATCGACGGCGCGCACGATACCTTCGTCGCCGTGGAAGAAGGTCTCCAGGCCGCGGACGGACAGGATCGGGTCAGCCATAGGGATCCGCCGCGTCGCGCAGGCCGTCGCCGAGGAAGTTGAAGGCGAGGATGACGATGATGACCGGAACCGCCACCACCAGAAGCCAGGGCGCGATACCCAGGGCCTGGATGTTCTGGGCATCCTGGAGCAGCACGCCCCAGGAAATCGCGGGGGGGCGCAGGCCGAGGCCGAGAAAGGACAGCGTGGTTTCGCTGATGATCATCGCCGGCAGCGCTAGGCTGACCGCCGCGATGATATGGGACAGGAAAGAGGGAACCATGTGCCGGAAAATGATCCTCAGACGTGACGCCCCGGCCAGCTCGGCGGCGGTCACGAAATCCTCTTCGCGCAGGGCCAGGAAGCGGCCGCGGACGACGCGGGCAAGCTCGGTCCAGCCGATCAGCGAGATGATCACGGTGATCGCGATATAGACCTGGGTGACAGACCAAGTGTTGGGCAGGGCCGCCGCCAGTCCCATCCAGAGCGGGATCGTCGGGATTGAGCGCAGGATCTCGATCATGCGCTGGATGACCGTATCGACGACACCGCCGTAGAGGCCGGAAATACCGCCGAGAAGGACGCCCAGGAAAAGCGACAAGGCGACGCCGACGAGACCCACGGTCAACGAAGTGCGTGTCGCCAGCATCAATCGCGACCAGACATCGCGCCCGAGCTGATCGGTGCCGAGAAGGAAAAGCGCATCCTCCGGCTTGCCACGGTCAAGGCCCAGGAGATGGCGGTCGGTCTCGAACAGGCCCAGGAAGCTGTAGCTGTATCCGCGCGCGAAGAGCTGGAGGTAGCGCTTGTCACTCGGGTCGGGGGCATAGACGATCTTGAATGTCCGCATGTCGCGCTTGCCCTTGAGCGCGTAGACATGCGGCTTGAAGGCGCCGTCGTCGTACCAGTGGATCGATTGCGGCGGGATGTAGCTGCGCGCGGCATCGGTGGAATGGGGCCCGGTCACCGCGAGGAAATCCGCGAGGATCGCGCCGATATAGAACAGCACCACGAGGATGCCGCTGGCGACCGCGAGCTTGTGCTTGCGAAAACGCCACCACGTCAGCTGCAACTGCGTCGCAGCCGCTATCTTTTCTTCGGCGGCCGTGACGAGCGGGGTCGTGGCGGCCTGTGTCGCGGGCGCGCTCATCCGTGCATCCCCGAACGTATCCGCGGATCGATCCACATCAGGATCAGATCCGACAGGAAGGTTCCGATGACCGTCAAGATCCCCAGAAGCAGGACAATCGTGCCGGCCAGGAACATGTCTTGCGCCACCAGTGACCTGAGCAACAGCGGCCCGACCGTGGGGAGGGACAGGACCAGCGAGACCACGATCGAGCCGGAGACAACGAAGGGCAGCAGATAGCCGATCGTGCTGGCGAAGGGGTTGAGAGCGGCGCGGACGGGATATTTGAGGATCACGCGCCATTCGGGCAGGCCACGCGCGCGCGCGGTCGTCACATAGGGACGACGCAACTCGTCGAGCAGGTTGGCGCGCATGATCCGGATCAACTGCGCGGTCCCCGCGAGCGCCAGGATCATCGCCGGTAGCGGCAGGTGCTTCATCATGTCCCACACCTTTCCGGCGGACCAGGGCGCGATCTGATACTCAGCCGAGAAGAGGCCGCCGATATTGAGGTCGAAGAGCTTGAAGCCGAAATACATGATGATCAGCGCTAGCAGGAAGTTAGGGACCGCCAACCCGACGAAACCCACGAAGGTGAAGATGTAGTCGGCAACAGAGTATTGCCGCACCGCCGAATAGATCCCGATGGGCAGCGCGATTCCCCAGGTGATCAGGATGGCGGCGAACGAAATCACGATGGTCAGCCAGAGGCGGTCGCCGATCACTTCGATGACGGGGCGCCCCCATTCCATCGACATGCCAAAATCGCCGGTGGCGACGCGGCTGATCCATTTCCAGTATTGGACCCAGATCGGTTTGTCGAGGCCGTATTGCTCGCGCAGGGCCTGGGCTTCCTCGGCCCGCACGGCGGAGCCGGATGCGGCGAGGTTGGTGATGTAGGTATCGACGAAATCACCCGGCGGCAGCTGGATGATGACGAACGAGACCACCGAGATGGCCCAGATCGTGACGAGCGCCAAGCCAAGTCGCTGGAGGATATAGGTCACCATGCGGAAGCCAGCCCGCGGAGATCATCCGCGGGCTGCTCCAGGCCGGTATCAGCCGAAACGTGGGTCAATTCTTGTAGAACCACGTCTCGGGATGCGCGCCACCCGGCGTCCGGCAATGCTGCGCGATGCAGTTGCGGGACGGGATGTTGCCCAGCCGGTTGCTGACCAGGCGCACGCCCATCAGCGCCGAGGATTGCCCCACGGTGCCGATGCCGTATTGCTGGTCGATCTCGATCTTCCAGATCTCCTGGGCCGTCTTGATGCGGTCCTCGGTCTTCTGGCCGGCGGCCGAACGGTAGAGGTCGAAGATCTTCGTGATGTTCGGATCTTCGGGCTTCTTGCCCTGGCTGCCGCCGGAGGAGAAC
>CAIOSQ010000002.1 GCA_903860935.1 uncultured Rhodospirillales bacterium
AAGGACGGCAAGTATGTCTGGATGAACCACGAGTTGAGCCTGGTGCGCGACGGCCATGGCAACGCCGTGGAGATCACCGGCGCCTTCTGGGACGTCAGCGCCCATGTCGTGCTGGAGCAGCAGCTGAACGAGCGCCAGAAGCTCGAGGCGATCGGCCAGCTGACCGGTGGGCTCGCGCACGACTTCAACAATCTGCTGGGGATCGTGGTCGGCAATCTCGACCTGATCGGCGAGGGGCTCGATCAGGAACATCCCCTCCACAAGCCCTACCAGGCGGCGCTCGACGCCACCATGCGCGGCGTGGAGATCACGCGTCTCCTGCTCGCGGTCGCGCGGCGGCAGCCGCTCGAGGTCGCGCGCTACGACCTCAATCAGCTCGTCGAGCAGATGATGCCGCTGGTCCGGTCCTCGGTCGGGTCCGCGATTACGGTGCGGGTGCAGTTTGCCGCCGGACCGCTGATCGCCGCGCTCGACGCAGCGAGCCTCAGCAACGTCGTCCTCAACCTCGTGATCAACGCGCGCGACGCGATGCGTGACCGGCCTGGGCCGAAGATCCTGACGCTGCGCACACGCGGGAAGTCCATCGAGACGGGAAGCGATCCCGACCTCAAGGAAGGACGCTACGCGGTGCTGGAGGTCGGCGACACGGGAACCGGCATGAGCCCGGCCGTGCGGGCGCAGGCCTTCGAGCCGTTCTTCACGACCAAGGAACGCGGCAAGGGCACCGGTCTCGGCCTGTCGATGGCCCATGGATATGCGACCCAGCTGGGCGGCACGATCCGGATCGAGAGCACCGAGGGTGTCGGGACCACGATGCGTGTCTTTCTGCCGATGGTCGCCGATCCGGCGGCCGTGCTCGGATCGGCTGCCGACGCGGAGCCTCAGCCCGTCGCTCTCGCCGCGCCGGCGGTGGCGGCCCCGGCCAGGATCGCCGCACCCGCGGCGGGGGGCGCCGGCGATCGGTCGGTCGCACCAGCATCGCGCAAGCGGGTCCTGGTCGTCGACGACGAGCCTGGCCTCTGCACCTTGGCATGCGACTGGATCAGAGCGCTCGGATACGACGTTGCCGGCGCGCAGTCTCCGCAGGACGCGCTGGCACGCATGGCCGACGAACGCTTCGACCTGCTGTTCACGGATGTCGTGATGCCCGGCGACATGGACGGGCTGGCGCTCGCTGCCGAGGCGAAATCGCGACGGCCGGAGCTGCGGGTCCTGCTGTCGTCGGGTTATGCGCGCGTCCTGCTCGAGAACCGCAGCTTGCCCGGACCTTTGTTGAGCAAGCCCTACCGGAAGAAGGAAGTGGCCCAAGCTGTCGAGGCCGCTCTGCGGAGCTGACCGGCGCGCCATGGGCGGCGCCGTCAAGACGCCGGGATACGGGCTTCAGGCGCGGCCGGTCGCGGGCTGGGCCAGGGGAAGGCGGATCGTCACGCTGCTGCCCTGTCCCGGTGCGCTCCGGATGTCGACGCTGCCGTTGTGGCGCACAGCGAAGCTGAACACGGTGGTCAGGCCGAGGCCGACGCGATAGGGCGCGCGCGTGGTGAAGAACGGGTCGAAGGCGCGCTGCTGCACCTCGGGCGACATTCCCGGGCCGTCGTCGCTGACCTCGATCGCGACCGAACCGGCGCCCTTGCCGACGGCCGCCGGTTCCTCGAAGCAGCGGATCACGATCGTCCCTTGTCCGGGATGTGCGTCGGCCGCGTTGTGGAGCAGCGCGATGAGCGCACCGCGCAGACCGTCGGCGCCGACAGTCGCGCGCAGGGTCCGCCCCGACGGCTCGCGCCGCAGCGTCATGCGCTTGGGCAGGGCGTTGGCGAGGACCGGCCAGATATCGGCGAGCAGGTCGTCGATGGGTACGGCCTCGCCCACGGGGGCGCTTTCGCGTTGCGCGGAGGCCAGCATCGCGCGGGAGATATCGGCGCCACGCTCGGCCGCCGACTGCGCGTTGCGGAGCCGCTTCTCAAGGAGATCGGGCTCCATGATCTCCTCGATGGCCGAGTCGATGTTGCCGAGAACGATGCCAAGGATGTTGTTGAACTCGTGCGCGATCCCGGCGGTGATCGAGAAGATGGCCGCCGCCTTCTCGCGCTCGAGCCGGTCTCGTTCGAGCCGCAGATGGTCGCGCATGTCGTCAAGCTTGATCCAGAGGCGGCGGCCCTCCGCCCCCGAGACGACCCGGCCATAGAGCCGCGCGGGCAGCGCGATGCCGCCACGGCCGCGGAGCACGATCTCGATCGGCCCGAGGCTGCCCGCCGCCACCCCGCGTTTCAATTCCGCGGCGAGCGCTGGATGCCAGTCGGCGGCGAGTAACGTCGAGATGTCGGCGCCGATTGCGCCGTCGCGGTCGAGACCGAGTGCAAGCGCCAGTTCCGGTCCCACATCCGTGAGCTTGCCGTCGGTGTCGCACATGAGGAAGCCGAGCGACGCGGACAGAGGGTCGCCGCTCAGAAGCGCGCGCAGTTCGAGCGCCCGACGGCGCATGTCCAACTGGGCAGTGACGCGACTGAGGACGCGCGCCGCGTTGAGCGGCTTCTCGATGAAATCGACGGCGCCCGCGGTCAGGGCGCGGGCTTCGGTCGCGATGTCCTGGTCGGCGGAGACCAGGATCACCGGGATCTCGGCCGTGACGATCTCTGCCTTGAGCGCCTTGCACAGCGAAATCCCCGACAGATCGCCCATGTTGATGTCGGCGACCACGAGGTCGGGTATCGTCTGCCGCGCAAGCTCCAGGGCCTGCTCGCCCGACAGGGCGAAGCGCAGACGACCGACCGGCGCCAGGATGCGGGCCATGATCCGAATGGCCCCGGGATGGTCGTCGACGATCAGGACCGTGGGTTCGGTGGCCTGTCGCGCCGACCCGCTCCTGTCGTCTTCCGGCGCGAGCAGCGCCCGGGCGCCAGCGAAGTCGAGGGCGTCGAGGCGCTGGCGGAAGAGCGTCTCGGCCTGGTCCGTATAAGTCCGCGGCAGGAGCCGTGTGGCTTCCTGGGCAAGCAGCGGCGCCGAAGGATCCCAATCCGCCATGGCGGCGACGAGCCGGGCGAGCCCGTCGGCGTCGAGATCCTTGTCGATGAGCGGATCGTCTCCGCCGAGTGCCGCGAGCGCTTCGCCGATCCGGTCGCCGGTGCGGCGGGTGATGGCGGAGAGCGTCGCGGACAGACGCTCCGACGGTTTGCCGCCGTCCAAATCCCCCTCCAGGGCGGCGATGTCGCGGGCGACGGCATCGAGGCCGAGGTTCAGGGCCTCTCCGCGGATCCGGTGCAACCGCCCGGCGGCGAGCGCACGCTCGCCCGATCTGAGCGCGTCGGCGATGTCGCGCGTCGCGGCGCCCAGACCATCGCGCATGCCGCGGAGCAGCGATCGCAGCAAAGCATCGTCGCCGCCGCAGCGCATCGATGCGGCGTCCCGGTCGAAGCCCAGCGTGCTCGTGGGCGCGGCGGTTCCGGGGACGGGAAGCGGCGCCACCGTCTGGGCGCCGTCGGACGCGACAAGCAGTTCCTTGATGCAGTCGAGGACCTCGGCGGCCCGGTAGGGCTTGCGCAGAAGTCGCGGGTGCGATCCGAGCGCGACGCAGCGCGCCGTGATCTCGGGCGTGACCGTCGCCGACATCGCGACGATGGCAGGCTTGCGGCCCTGACGCATCTCGCGGATCTGTTCGATCGCCGCGAAGCCGTCGATGCCCTCCATCACGAGGTCCATCAGCACGACATCGAAATCCGCGCCTGTCCTGCGCGTTGCGGCGATGGCCGCCGCGCCACTGGTCACCGTCTCCACGCGTGCGCCTTGCCGCTCCAGCATCAGGCGCAGGATCACGCAGGCCGTCTCAGAATCGTCCACGACCAGGATCCGGCGGCCCGTAAGGGGCGAATCCTGGCCGCGCGGCGACGCGCCGGCGGCTGGCTTGTCCTGGGGGGAACGATTCATCGAGGTCTGAAGCACATCACGACCGGGAAAGTAGCATGGCGGATATCCGGCGCATCTCTGCGATCGTCCCCGGCACGATTCCGGCCAGCGATCGCGCCTGCGCGAAGATCGGTCCCGTCGGCGCTACCTCGACGTGCTGCGCGATGGCGGCGGCCCCGGTCGCACCGAATTGCGACAGCAAGCCCTTGATCCGATGTGCCTGACGCCGGACCGCTTCGGCATCCTGCGCTGCGCTCGCGGCGCCCATCGCCGCCAGCGAACTGTCGAGATCCGCGGTGAAGGTCGCGAAGGCATCCGCGAATAAATCGGGGCCCATCAGATCGATCAGTTCCGCGAGTATCGCCTCGTCGGTCTCCAGGTCCCCGCCGCCGTCGCCCTCTGTCCGCGTCATCGCGCCGCCTTCCCGCTCATTCTGGTTCGACGTAGCCTACCAAACAGGCTGCGGTCCGATTGATAAGAAGTGTAAATGCCGGGGTGGCTCGGCTTTACGCTTCTTAACGATGGCGTAGGCAATGGCCGCGTTAGTTTGTCGCCATGACGAACGCCAGCCTGAAGCAAACGGCGCGCGCGACCAAGCGGACGGTGCTGGTCGTCGACGACGAACCCGGCATCGCGCAGATGATGGTCGACGCGGCTGAGGATTTCGGCTTCGAGGCGCATGCCGTCCACGACTGGCGATCCGCAGAGGCGGAGGCTGCGGATGCCGACGTGATCCTGCTGGATCTCATGATGCCCGGGATCGATGGCGTCGCCGCGCTGCGTGCCCTCGCCGCCGCCGGGGTCAAGTCCCGGATCGTGCTGGTGAGCGGCCTCGATCGCCGCGTCATCGACAGCGCCAGGCGGGTCGCGCGCATGCAGAACCTCGACGTCGTCGATGTCCTCCGCAAGCCTTTCCGTCCGATCGACCTGATGGCGGTTCTGTCCGGGCTCGCCGAGCGTCCGCGCGAACTCGGTAAGGTTTCCGCCCCGCCGACCGGCTCTGCGGTCGTCCTGGATGACATCCGCCGTGCGATATCCGGCGGTGAATTCGTCCTCGACTTCCAGCCTCAGGTGCGTTTGTCGGATCGCTCCTGGGTGGGGCTCGAGGCGCTGGTGCGCTGGAATCATCCGCAGAAGGGCCGGCTACGGCCGGACATGTTCATTCCCCTCGTGGAGGGATCCGAACTCGCGCTGCCCTTCACCTACGCGATGATCGCGCAATCCCTGGCGGCGCTGCGGAAGATCTCCGAGCGTACCGGGTTCAGCGGCGGTCTTGCCGTGAACGTGCCGCCGTCGGCGTTGACCACGGCGGATTTTCCCGACCATGTGCTCGCTCTCCTCGCCGAGGTCGACATCGAACCGTCTCGGCTGACGATCGAGATCACCGAAACCTCGATCTCGACCGACCCGACGCTTAGCCTCGATATCCAGACGCGCCTGCGTCTGCACGAGGTCAGGCTCTCGATCGATGATTTCGGCACCGGCCATTCGAGCCTGGAACGCCTGCACGAGGCGCCGTTCGACGAAATGAAGATCGACATGGTCTTGATCCGCAACGCCGACCACGATGCCTCGCTGCGCAAGATCGCCGAGAGCGTGGTGGCGTTGGGGCGGAGCCTGTCGATGACGGTGGTCGCCGAAGGCGTCGAGTCGGCCGCGACACTGGACTGGCTGACATCCATCGGCTGCGATGTCGCGCAGGGCTATCTCGTCGGCATGCCATTGAATCTGGATGGCGTGTGCGACTGGGCCGCCGCCCGCGCGGCTGCGGATGCCGATGCGGAAGCGGCCGACGACTTTCCCGCCGATCGATGAAGGAGCAGACAATGACCCAGGGCCGAACCTATCGAGATCTGCCGCGGCGTCGTTTCCTCGGCACCGGCGGCGGCGCGGCCTTGGCTGCCGTCGCTCCGGGCGCCGGCGCGCAGACACCCGCCGCGCCGCGTCGCGCCAAGCGTCTGCGGATCCTTCAGTCGAACCACTTTGTCCCGGCCTTCGACGAATGGTTCAACAACTCGTTCATCAAGGAATGGGGCGAGAAGAACGATACCGAGGTGCTGGTCACGAATGTCGGCATGACGAGCATCGAGGGCCGGGCCGAGATGGAAAGCCGTCGCGGATTCGGCCATGATATCTGCATGTTCTTGAGCCCGCCCGCGTCGTACGAGGATTTCGTCATCGACCACCGGGACATCTACGCGGAGTGCGAACGCCGCTACGGCAAGCCTCTGGACATCGCCATTCGCAGCACCTTCAACCCGGTCACGAACAAGTTCTTCGGGTTCTCCGACGCCTATGTCCCCGACCCCGTGAACTACCGCAAGGATCTCTGGGACGATGTCGGCGTCGCGCCGACCAGTTGGGACGGCATTTTGGAGGGCGGACGTCGAATCCGCCGCAAACACGGCATCACCGTCGGCATCGGCATGTCGAACGAACTCGACAGCAGCATGGCTTTGCGATCCCTCCTGGTGGCGTTCGGCGCCGCCGAGCAGACCGCCGACAGCCGTCCCAATCTGCGGTCGCGCGAGGCTCTCGAGGCGCTGAAATTCGCCAAGGCCCTCTACACCGAGACGATGACCGACGAGGTCTTTTCCTGGGATGCATCGTCGAACAATCGCCAGATGCTGGCGGGTAAGAGCTCCGTCACCCTCAACGCGATCTCGATCACGCGCACCGGAGAGAGCGAGAAGATCCTTCTCGCCGACAAGATCTTCCTGGCGAAGCCAGCCGCGGGGCCGGCGGCATCGTTGGGCGTGATCCACCTCATGAACGCCTATGTCGTCTGGAAATTCTCGCCCAATATCGATGGCGCGAAGCAGTTCCTGGTCGATCTCGTCGGACAGTCGCGGCGCGCCTTCGCGGCCAGCGGCTTCTACAATTTCCCGACCTATCCCCAACTCGTGCCAGATCTCGTCGCGCAGATGGCCTATGACCGCAACGCCACGCCCGCCGACAAGTACGCGGTCCTCTCGGATGCGGCGACCTGGACCATCAATGTGGGCTATCCTGGGTATGCGAATGCGGCGATCGACGAGATCTGGAAGACGTGGCTGATCCCCAAGATGTTTTCGGACGCGGCCAGCGGGCGGCAGACCCCGGAGGCGGCGCTCGATACCTACGCCGCGCAGATCGATACGATCTACAGGAAGTGGCGCGAACTGAAGAAGGTCTGACGATGCTTTCCCGAGCTTGCGACGATGCTGTCCGCATGACCCGCCGCCAGGGCGTGCTGACCGGCTTGCTGTTCCTCGCCATCTTCCTCGCGGCAACGCTTGGGCTCGCGGAGCGGGCGCGTGCCGATCATACGGCCGCGACCCCGCATTCGACGCGACAGTGGCGGGTCTTCATCGTGAGCAGCTATGACCGCAACTATATATGGTCGCAGCAGACGCAGCGTGGCGTGAATGCGGCGATGCGCAAGCTTGGGTACCTAGCGAACGACGCGGAGGAGCGGGAACTTGGCTCCCGCGACGCCGTCGAGAATTCGCATATCGTGATCCGGAAGGCCTGGATGGACACCAAGCGTCGGGACAGCCGGGCGGACATAGCCCGGGCGACGTCGCGGATCACCGCCGAAATCAAGGCATTCAAGCCGGACATCCTGATGCTCGGCGACGACAACGCGGCAAATTTCATCGGCAACCAGTTTGTCGACACCGATCTGCCGATCGTGTTCTGGGGCATAAACGGTCTGCCGCTCAAATACGGCCTCATCCAGCGCATGGACGCGCCGGGGCGTAACGTCACCGGTGTCTGGCAACCGGGCTACCACAAGGAAAGCCTCGACCTCCTGAAGAAACTCGTCCCGACGGCGCAGACGTTCGCGATCCTCGCCTGCGATTCGGAATCGACACGTCCTAACGTGAAGCTGATCGAGGAGCTGGCGGCGCGCGGGGCCTTGCCATTGCGCCTGGTCGACAAGGTGATGACCAACTCCTATGCGACCTGGAAGGCGCGGGCGCTCGAATTCGCTGGCAAGGTCGATGCGCTCTATGTCCTCAACCATGACACGCTGCGCGACGACGACGGCAACCATGTCAGCTATCTCGCCGCGGGGCGCTGGTACCTGGAGAACGTCAAGATCCCGGAGGCGTCGCACGAGGACCAGTTCGTGCTCGAGGGCATGCTGCTGACCGCGAACGATTCGGGCTTCAACCAGGGTCATCTCGCCTTCGAGATGGCGCACGACATCCTGTCGCGCGGCCTGTCGCCGGCGCGCATGGCGGTCCGCACGCCAGAGCGCGGGCCGTATATGGTGAACCGGATGCGCGCCCGGGCGCTCGGCATCGATCTCGACGACGCGATCTATCTCATCGACGACCTGATCGACAGGTCCCTGGCGCTCGAGCAGTGACGCGCGGGCGCACGGGGCTGCGTATCCGCGGGACGAGCCTCTTCAACCGGCTGTTCCTCGCCTTCGTCGCGTCCGGGATCATCGTCGCGGCGCCGCTCATCCTGCTGTCCTACCGGGTCAACATGGCCGGTGCGCTGCTGCGGCTGGAGCAGACGATCGGGCAGCAGGTCTTCATCCTCGGCAAGAGCTTCGAGCAGGAATTCAGCCAGGGCCTCGTCCGGTCCCTGCTTGCGATCGATCATTCAGAGGCGCTCGCCGCCTACCATCTGTCCTCAGAGGACGAGCGACTGGTCACCCGCAAGGCGCTCGAAAACAGCCTCCTGCGCATGGAGGAGGAATACAGCATCTATTCGGGGATCTATTATCTCGACCGCGACGGCAATTTCGTCAGCGGCGTCGAGAATGGACAGCGCAGCAGCTTCGCGCGGCGTGCCGGCGATGGCGACGACCGGACCCTGAACGTCTTGTCGTCCTGGCGCAGGACACCGTTCCGGGAACTCTTCCTGAAGGTGCGCACGACGCCGGTGCTGCTGTCCTCCGGCAACATGGAATGGTTCATGCCGCCGCGGGAGGTCTTCGTAGAGGGACCTTTCTTCGACGAGGCGGGACGCCTGTCCTTCCTCGCCGGGCGCGCGACCGTCGATCCCGACAGCGGCGGCTTCGGCGGTGTCGTCGTCATCCGCGCGACGCTCGACGCGTTTCTTCGCAGCCTGCGCGACGTGGTGATCTACGACCACCGGCCGATCAATCTCATCGACCAGAATGGAAACTCGCTGCTGCTCGGACAAGACGGGAAGCCCGTGGCGGTCCCTCCCACCGGTCTTCCGGCAGCCCGTTCGGCGGAGGTGCAACTCGAGCGTACCGACGATTCCCTTGTCGCCTGGCTCGACCTGTCGATCATTCCGAACCAGTTCTTCGCGCGGCTGACCTATTTCGTCCCGGCCGCGCTGATCCAGCGCGACACCCGCCCCGATGTCTGGTTCCTGATCGGGCCGCTCGGCGCGGCGATCC
>CAIOSQ010000003.1 GCA_903860935.1 uncultured Rhodospirillales bacterium
GCGCGACCGGCACCGTCGCCGAACTCGCCGCCATCTGGGCCGCGCATTATCGCGACGACCGGCGTATCGCCCCCACCCTGGGCAATCAGTGTGGAAAATGCGAATTCCGTGTCGACGCGCCTACTGGCGTGCAGCAGAGCGGTTTCCACGCGTGCTGGCGAGACGCGGCCGATCTCGGTGCCGCCGCGATCGCCCAAGGCACCGTGCTCGATCTGTGGAATTTCCGCCGCAAGCAGGAGCTCATCGCAAGCGGCAAGTACCTGATCTCCCACATCGATCTGCAGGACCTGGCTGGCAGCAAGGGCAAGGCAAAGCCCAGAAGATCGGATGGGGACATGGCGGGCCTCGACCATTACCGTCGGCAGGAGATGCAGGTGACAGGCGTATGGCCTGGGCAGAAGGACTTCTTCATCGACACGGCGTTCATGCGGCGAGAAATGTCCAGTTGGACCTTCCCCTTGCATTTCGTCGACTTCGAGACCTCGCGGGTGGCAATCCCGTTTTTCGCCGGTCAACGGCCCTACGCCAACATCGCCTTCCAGTTCTCCCATCACGTGGCCGACGCCGAAGGTCGCGTCGAGCACCGGACGCAATTCCTACGTACCTCACCGGACCGGCACCCCAATCTCGAATTCGTGCGCGCGTTGCGCGACGCGATCGGGACGACGGGAACCGTGTTCATGTGGTCGCCACATGAGAACACGACCCTCGTCGAAATCCTGCAGGACCTCGAGCGGGATCCAGCTCCGCCCGACGATGCCGCCGAACTCGCCGCATTCATCCGTAGCCTGACCACACGAAAGGGCAGCGCCAACGCCGCGGCCGAGACAGGCGATCGCGCCATGGTCGATCTGTGCCGGCTCGCCGAAAAGGCGTTCTTCCACCCGGCCACGAAGGGGAGCAGTTCCATCAAGAAGGTGCTCCCCGCCGTGATGCAGAGTTCCAGTTTCCTCAGGGACCGCTACGCGAAGCCGATCTATGGCGCCAAGAACGGTATCCCCAGCCTCAACTTCACCGACCAGACCTGGTGGCGAGAGATCGATGGCGCCGTTGCCGATCCCTATCGGCTGTTGCCGCCGGTCTTCAAAGATCTGCCGCGCGTGGTCGTCGATGCGCTTGAATCGGATGAGAACCTGGCGATCGCGCAGGGTGGCGCCGCGACGACCGCCTTCGCGCGGCTCCAGTTCGAAGATATCGCGCCGCTGGAACGAGACGCGATCGAGGCCGCCCTGCTCCGCTACTGCGAACTCGACACGCTGGCCATGGTGATGATCTACGAGGCTTGGCGCAGCTGGTCGGCGGCTGGTGGGAAGCAATGACCCCGAAGGCGTCCAGGCCAGCCAGGCAGGATATGCGCGGCACCGACAACCCGATCGCAAGACCCGATATGGACACTTCCCCTACCCCGCCGGCGCGCGTCGTGCCGCTTGCCGAACGACCTGATCTGGTCGCCTGCGTCGCGGGCTGGGGCTTCGCGCAATGGGGGCATCTGACGCCCGGGCGCAGCCTGGAGCAGCGGATCGAGCGTGTCAGGCTGGCGCTCGATCCTACGCGCGTGCCGGTGGCGTTCGTGGCGCTCGATGCCGCGCAGCGTCCCGTCGGCACGGCGACGCTGATGTTCGACGACATCGAGGGCGATCCGCGCAATCCCTGGCTCGCCAGCGTCTATGTGCCGCCCGAGGCGCGTGGGCGCGGGATCGCGAAGCTGCTCGTGCGCGCGGTCGAGGATGGGGCCCGCAAGCTCGGCTACACGCGGCTTTACCTGTTCACCGCGTCGGTGCCGCAGCTCTACGCCTCGCTCGGCTGGCAGCCACGCGAGACGCGCGCCTATCGCGGCGAGACGATCACCGTGATGGATCGCGACCTGTAGGCGCCGCCGCGACGACCGCGCTCCCCGCCACCGCCCGACGCAGCAGCAGCGCCTCCGCGAGGGCCGGAACGTCGTCGGGCCAGTAGCGTGCCGGACGGGGATGCGCGGAGCCGGAGCCGTCATGGGCACGGCAGGCCAGAAGGACGCTGGTCCACCGCGCGGGAATGGCGCGGCGACCCTGGGCGGCGCCCAGCAGCGCGCCGCAGATCGCGGCATTGGTGTCGGTGTCGCCGCCTTGCCCCACCGTCTCGACCAACGCGCGCTCCAGCGGCGTGGCGCGGACGAGATGCGCGAAGGCGTTCTGGAAGGCGATGAGCACCCAGCCCATCTGGGTCTCGTAATCCGAAGGCCAGTTTCCGGTGCGCGCGGCAGCGAGTGCGGCGCGTAGCGGTCGCTCGCGCGGATCGGACGCGAGAGCGGCATCTGCGGCCGCGACCATGGCCGCGACATCGCCGCCGGAGATCGCGACGAAGATCGCCGCGGCATGGGCCGCCGACGCCCCGGCGCAGACGGGGTGCGGGTGGGACAGCGCCGCGTCCTCACGCGCGACGCGCGCCGCCTCGGCCGCATCCCGCGCCCAGATCCCGATCGGCGCACAGCGCATCAATGCCCCGTTGGACTGGCTGGATCGGCTCGCGGCGCGGTGCATCGCGGCGGCAGGGGCGGCCTCGCCGGCAACCACCGCGGACATCGCCTGGCGCGTCGTGCCGCCGATATCGAAGGGCTTCGAGGCGTACCAGCCCGCATAGGCCCGCGCGACGGCGTCGGCCGACCAGTCCGGGGCGCCGGCCAGCGTGCGCGCCAGATCGAGCGCGAGTTCCGTGTCGTCGGTCGGCTGGCCGGCGATCGTGTTCCAGGTGCCGCCATCGGCGAGGTCGCGCACGCCATCCGGATGGTGGCGCGCGATGTCGCGCCGCGACCGGAACTCGACCAGCGAGCCCAGCGAATCGCCGATCGCCTGGCCGAGCAGGCAGCCGACGCCGCGATCGAGCGCGACATCCTCGGCATGGCGCGGCCAGTCGAAGGCGACGCGCGGCGCCTGGCGCGGGCCGCTGCGCACCTGGCCCCAGTCGCGCGCGGCCAGGGCGCGCGCTGCCGCCGGCGCGCCACCGAAGCACCAGCGTGTCGTGCTGCGTCCATCGCGCGTATACGCGACCTCCGCACCGGCCTCGTCGAGCAGCACGCCCCCCGCACCGCGCAGCAGCGCATGCCCAGCCGCGTAATCCCACCCGCACGGGCCGTTGAGCGACACGGCAGCCACGCCGTCGCCCGCCGCCACCCGGGCGAGGCGATAGGCGATCGAGGCGAGCGCGACGAAACGCGCCGGCCGCACCAGCGCCGCATTGCCCAGCGGACGCACCGCCGCGCCCTGGCTCACGAAGACGATCTCCCCGGTCGCGAGGTCGCGCCGGCTCAGATCCTGCGCGACCGGCTCGCCATTGCGCAGGAGGTGGTCGAGCCCCTCCGCCCAGGCGATCGTGTCCGGCCCGCGCTCGGGCGAGCAGGGCGCATGCACCACGCCCAGCACCGGCACGCCGTCGCGCAGCAGCGCGATCGAGACCGCCGAGCCGCGATGGCCCTCGAGGAAGGCGCTGGTCCCGTCATTGGGATCCACCAGCCAGCAGAACGGTGACCCCGCCATCTTCGCGCCGCCGGTCTCCTCGCCGCGCCAGGAGGCCGGCAGCAGAGCCAGCAGGACCTGGCGCAGGTCCGCCTCGACCTCCTCGTCGATCGGCGCATGACCATCCGCCCCGCGCGGCCCTCCATCGCGCGCGAACTCCGCGGCGATCCGCCTCCCGCCCGCCTCGGCGGCGGCGATGATGGCAGGCAGCAGCGTGGGCAGGGCGAACGCATCGGGCATGGGCATCGGACCTCGTCATGGACAGCGAGGTCGCCACACTGCCACGCCCCCCGATCAATTCCTGACGCCCGGTCGCGGCGATCCTGTCAATTCCGGGCCGGGCTTGGGGATGCGAACGGGTTCTCGATCCGCTCGCCCGTCGGCTCGAAATGACCGACATCGCCCGTCACCACGATCGCACCCCGCGCCCGCTTCGTCTGCGCAAGCGGATGGCGATAGGCCGTGGCCGAGGGGACGACGACCGCTGGCTTGCCGCGCCGTGTCACCGCCTGCGGCGTACCGGAAAGCGCCGCTGGCACGACCGTGCTGAACCTGTTCCTGGCGTCTCGCAGCGTCCACATGGCGGGCTCACCTGGCCAGATAGCCAGGCAGGTGTGGGGTGCCAGCACCCTGATGTCGACGCCGTACCGCGTCCAGGGCCGTCTGACGGGCCTCGTCGCCAAGGCTCAGCCCCGCCCAGGCGCCGCCCGCGCCGCGTCCATGAAGCGCTGCGCCAGACCGGCGTCCCAGCGCAGCAGATCGTCGGGGCCCTGCGCCTTGCGCATCAGGGCGGTGGAGACGATCACCGCATCCGCCACGCCCAGCGCCGCCGCGACATTGTCGGCGGTCACGGAGCCGCCGAGCACGACCGGCCTTGTCACGCCGGCCTCGCGCGCGCGGGCGATGCGCTCCAGCGAGTCCGCAAAGCTCGAGCCGGTCAGCACCAGTCCGTCGGCGCCCATCGACTGGGCCCAGAGCGCCGCGCGCTCGGGCGGCATGTCGACCATCGGCACGCTGGTGCGGTCGAAGACATCGGCGAGGATCGCGACGCCAGCGGCATGGATCTCGTGGCGATAGGCGCGCGCGATCGGCGCCAGCGCGCTGCGCGGGCCCTCGGCCGTCATCGACGCGCCGACATAGACCTTCAGCCGCACGAAGCTGGCGCCCGTGGCGCGGGCGATCGCGAGCGGCGCCACCGCGTCATGCGCCTGGACGATGATGCCCAGGCCCATGGCCGGATACGCGCTGCGGATCAGGCGCCCGATCGCGGCGACGAGGGCGATGGTCACCGGCGCCGCCGCCTCGTGGGTGCGCGTCTGATCCTGCAGCATAAGCGCCGGAAAACCGGCCTCCGCGAAGACGCGGGCATTGGCGAGCGCGTAGTCCTCGAGCCAGGCGACGCTGGTCTCGCGCGCCACGCTGAGATCCGGCAGGTGCAGCGCGCCGATCACGCCGGGGCGCGCGGCGAACAGGGGATGGGATGTCGTCATGGCCTGGGTCTCCCGCTCATGATGGCCGCCAGCACGCCGCCGACGCCTGAAGTTTCGGCCGCGCGCGCCCCGGCCGTCACGGCGCGGCGCAGCGCCTCCTCCGGACCGGCCGCGTCGGCGAGCCCGGTCAGGAAGGCGCCACAGAACGCATCGCCCGCGCCCACGGGGTCGCGCGCGATCACGGGCAGCGCAGGCAGCGCGCGCACCGCGCCGTCTCCCGGCAAGCGCAGCAGCGCGCCTTCGGCCCCGCGCTTGACGCCAACGAGGCAGCGACGCCCCGCCCCCAGCGACGCGAGCGCGGCCTCATACGCCAGCCCCGGACGCAGCACCGCCAGTTCCTTGGCGCTCGGCAGGAAGGCGTCGACGAGGTCGAGAAGCGCCGCGAGTTCGCTCGTGCCCAGCTCTGCCGCACGAAAGCCCGGATCGAGAGTGACGCACAGGCCCGCCGCCCGTGCCGCGCGCGCGCACGCGATCAGTTCGGGCACCGCATTGGCGCAGAGATGGAGGCCGCGCGCCTGCCACCAGGCGGAGGGGACATCCTCCGGACGCACGGGATGGCGCGCACGAAAGGCCGAATAGCCGTCCTGCATGCCTGCCCGCGCCTCGAGAACGGCGATCAGCGCCGCGGCCTGGACCGGCGACAGGCGGTCCTGCGGCAATCCATGCGCGGCCAGCAGCGACGACGGACCATGCAGATGATCACGGCGCGTTCCGTCGGCCGCGTGAAAGAACCATTCGGGCGCGGCGGAGGCCGCCGCCTCGACCCGCAGGCCCGCGAGATCCAGGGCCTCGCCAAGCTCGGCCTGCGCCCGCGCGCGCGGATAATCGCCGGGCACACGTGCGACCGCGCCCGCCCATGGCGCGAAGAGCCGCGCACCTGCGGCAGCATAGAGCGCATTGCCGCCGAGCAGGTCGAGCGTCAGCGTCCCGTCAGCGGCGACAACGTTGTCGACGAGCGCGCCACCGATCGCGAAGACGTGCGGGATCACGCCCGCGCCTCTCCCGGACGGCCCAGCCCGAGCGCCTCGCGGGCCATCGCGAAATGATAGGCGAAGGCGTGGAGCGCGGGCGCATGGACGATCGGCGCCGTCGCCGCATCGCTCGCGGCGACGCGCACATGGCCCGCGAGCAGCGCCTCGAGCTCCGGATCGGCAGCGGCCAGCAAAGCATGGACCTGCGCGCCCTCGGCCCGGCCGACGATCGCGGTGTCCAGCGCACGGGGCCGGCTCGCCAGGTCGGGCGCGACAAGGATCACGGCATCGCCGCGCTTGGGCAGGCGATAGTGATGCAACTCCTCGAGCGCGAACGCGGTGGCATGCACGGGCGACAATTCGCGGATCTTCGCCGCCCCGAAGCAGGCGGTCGCATGATGCGGCCCCGCACCGGCCAGAAAGATCTCGTTCGCGCCCGCGAGCGACGCGGCGAGCGCGGCCATCGGCGCGTCCGCCGCCTCGAGGGTCTGACGCCCGAGCATAGGCGCCGCGCCCAGCGCCGCCGCGATCGCGACGCGCTCCGGCGTCTCGCCGGAAATGGCAAGACCAAGCGCCACCAGCAGCGCCATGGTCGCGGTGCTGGACTGCGTCGGCCATCCGCGCCGCGTGGCGTGGACCAGCAATCCGCCGTCGAACGCGGTCAGCAGCGGCGCGCCGGCCGTGTTCGAGATGCCCACGGTCATCGCTCCGCGACCGCGCGCGGCGCGCAGCGCATCCATCACGACGGGCGTGTTGCCGCCGGCGCTGATGCCCATGACGAGGCCGCCGGGTCCGGTGCCGGCATGATCGAAGGCCGCGAAATCGAGCGCCTGGGCGGCGATCATCGGATGTCCGGTCAGGCGCTCGAAGGCATGGCGCACGCCC
>CAIOSQ010000004.1 GCA_903860935.1 uncultured Rhodospirillales bacterium
CTCAGCAACGCGAAGCTCGCCGGCACGGATCTCAGCAATGTCGATCTGACCGGAGCCGAACTGTCCCGCGCCCAGATGGCGGGCAGCAAGCTCACCAGCGCCCGGCTGGACCGCTGCAACCTGACCAGGACCGACCTGTCCGGGGCCGACCTGTCGGGCGCAGCGCTGGTTGGCGCGACGCTGGTCGACGCCGAACTCGCCAACGCGGACATGAGCAATGCCGACCTGCGCAGCGCGAAGGTCCAGGGCGCCAATCTCCATGGCGCCGACCTGACCGGCGCCGTCACCACCGGCGTCGATTTCACCTTCGCGACGATGAGCAAGACGCGCATGCAGTTGTCGGTGAAAAGCCTGGCCCCGAAGATCCAGGGCATCATCGAACAGCATCTGCTCTGGGCCGACAGCCGCGGTCGCCGGGGCGTGCAGGCCAACCTCGCGGGTCAGGATCTGCAGAACATCGATTTCAGCGGCGCCGATTTCAGCGGCGCCAATTTCATGCGCTGCAACCTGAGCGGGGCGAATTTCACCAAATGCGCCCTGGTGATGACGCGGTTCGAAGGCGCGAATCTCTTCCGTACGGAGTTCACCGGCGCGAATCTCGACGGCGCGATGCTGAACCGCGCCGATCTGACCGAGACGAACCTGCGCGACGCCCGTCTGCAACCGGTCGACATCAAGAGCAAGGACGGACAGTCGACCGGACGCTCCTGGCCCGCCAACCTATCCGACGCGAAGCTGGTGCGCGCGCGGATGACCGGCACGATTCTCCGAGGCGCCAATCTGTCGGGCGCCGATCTCACCGATGCCGATCTCACCGGCGCGCTGCTGCGCGGCGCCAATCTCGAGACCGCACGGCTGGATGGCGCAGAGTTCTTCGACGCCGACCTCTCGGAAGCCAGGCTGCCGCCGGATTTCCGCCGCTGAGGCCGTACGTCACGGCCCGAGCGCCACGTAGCGGATCGCGACGACCTCGATCGTCTCGGGGCCATGCGGGGTTTGCAGCCGGACCTCGTCGCCGAGTTCCGCCTTGAGAAGCGCCCGTGCGATCGGCGAGATCCAACTGACCCGGCCGCGATCGAGATCCACCTCGTCGGCCCCGACGATGCTGACCGTGCGCTCCCGCCCCCTGGCGTCCGCATAGGTCACGGTGGCCCCGAAGAAGACCTGCTCCCTGCGCGTCTGCTTGAGCGGATCGACGACCTCGGCGTTCTCCAGCCGCTTGGTCAGGAAGCGGACACGCCGGTCGATCTCGCGCAGGCGGCGCTTGCCGTAGAGGTAGTCGCCGTTTTCCGAGCGATCGCCATTGGCCGCGGCCCAGGACACGGTCCGGACGACGTCGGGCCGCTCGACGCGCAGGAGGCGCTCGTGCTCCGCACGCAGCTTTTCGAACCCCGCGGGCGTGACGTAGTTCCGGGCGCCGACGGGAAGGGCCTGGACACCCGGCGGCAGGTCGTCGTCCTCGCCTTCGGTATCCTCGCGCGTGAATGCCTTGCTCATGGCCGCGATGATAGCGCGCCCAACCTGCGCGCCGAAAACGCAAACCGGCGATCGCGCTCGCAATGCCGGCAACGCGGTCCTAGGATCCCTGCGAGGACATGCCCACGACCGGACCACATTCGCCGCAACGCCAGTTGCTGCGCAACCGCGCCTTCGTGAGGCTGTGGATCGCCGGCATATGCTCCAACTCGATGCGTTGGCTCGAGATCCTCGCCAGCAGCCTCTACGTCTTCGCCGCGACGGAATCCGCACTCGCGGTGGCATTGGTCACGATGATGCGCGCGGTGCCGATGCTCGCGGCCGGCGCGCTCGCCGGGGTCGTCGCCGAAGGAATGAACCGCAAGCACCTGCTGCATTTCGGACAGGCGCTGAACGCGGCGACCTCCGCGGTCATGGTGGTCGCGGCCATGCTCGGTTCGCTCGAGATATGGCTGCTGGCGATCGGCAGCCTCGCGAACGGGCTGGTCTGGGCGACGGAGATGGCCGTCCGCCGCCGGATGGCGGGCGAAGCCGCCGGCGAGGGCCTCGTGGCGCCCGCGATCGCCATCGACTCGATGTCGAACAGCATCACACGCATGATGGGGCCGATCCTCGGCGGACTCTCCTATGAGATGGTCGGCATCGCCGGTGCCTACGCGATCAGCATGACCGGCTACACGCTAGGCCTCCTCTCGTGCCTGCGCCTCGAGCACAGCCAGACGGTGCGGCCGATCCGGCTGCGCGCAGTCCCCGCTTCCATCGCGGAAGCTGCCGGGATCTGTCGCCGTCATCCGGTTCTGCGGCGGATCATCGTGCTGACCGTCGTGATGAACGTGTTCGGATTTTCGTATACGACCGTCTTCCCGGCCTGGGGGCAGCAGGTCTTCGGCGCCTCTCCTGCGATGATCGGTCTGCTTGCCGGCGCGGAGCCGCTGGGAGCGCTTTTC
>CAIOSQ010000005.1 GCA_903860935.1 uncultured Rhodospirillales bacterium
GGGCGCCGCCGAGCAGGCGGTGCACAGGAACGCCAAGCCGCTTGCCCTCCAGGTCCCAGAGCGCGAGATCGATGCCCGCCAGCGCCGACATGAACACCGCCCCGCCGCGCCAGCGCCAGGCATTGTAGAGCCGGTGCCAATGACGCTCGGGTCCCGCGGGATCCTCGCCGATGAGATGGCCGGCAAATTCGCGGATCGCCGTCTCGACCGATTCGAGGGCGCCGTGCAGCGACGCCTCGCCCCAGCCGACCAGCCCGTCATCGGTCTCGATCCGCACGAACATCCAGTTGCACCAGTCGACCCAGTGTTTGAACGTTTCAATCTTGGCGATCTTCATGGTGCCGGCGCCCCTCCCCGGGTAGCCGCGCCGCAGCGCGGGCTCGCTTGAAACGGTTCAACCATGCTATCGACATGGCCATGCGCGCAAGAGCCGAATTTCCGGATCGCCGTCCCACCATTCGCCACGTGGCGGCGCGCGCCGGTGTCTCGGTCGGCACCGTGTCCAACGTGCTCAACGGCGATACGCCGGTCAGCGATGCGCGGCGGACCGCAGTGCTCGACGCCATCGCCGCGCTGGGCTTCCAGCCCAACAGCGTCGCGCAGAGCCTGCGGCGGCGACACTCGCGGGTCGTCGGGCTGATGGCGACGGGCGCCGCCAGCGCCTATTTCGCCGCACTGCTGGAAAGCTTCGAGGACATCGCCGCGCGCCAGGGCTACGAGGTGATGCAGGTCCTCAGCCGTGGGGATCCGGAGCTGGAGACACGGCGTGTGGGCGCGCTGCTCGCGCGTCAGGTCGACGGGCTGATCATGGTGCCGACGCAGACGCCGGAGCGCAGCTTCGACCTGATCGCCGCGGCCGGCGTACCGGCGGTGATGATCGACCGCGCCTATCCCGATCCGCGCTTCGACTATGTCACCATGGACAACGACGCAGCGATGCGCGCGGCCGTCGCCGCGCTCGCGGCGGAAGGTCACCGGCGGCTGCTCTATGTCGTGCGCTGGCCCGGGCTGGTGACGACGCGCGCGCGCATCGCGGCCTTCCACGACGCCGCCGCCCTGCGCGGCCTCGGAGCCGGGATGCTGGCACGCGATCCCGCCGACGACGCCTTCGCCGCACAGCTCGCCTGCCTGCTGCAAGGACCGGAGCGACCCGACGCCATCATCGCGTCCAACAGCGACCTCGCCCTGCCGATGCTCGCGGCGCTCCAGGCGCTGGGCGTCGGCGTCGGGCGCGACATCGGCGTTCTGGTCTTCGACGAGCCGATCTGGGCCGGCGTGATGACGCCGCCGCTGGCGGTCGTCCGCCACCCGGTCGCCGCGATCGCGCGCAGCGCCTGGGAGATCCTGATCGACCGCATGGAACATGGCGGCGACGAACGCCGCCGCATCGTCCACGCGGCGGAGATCGTGATGCGCGGCTCGGCGCGACGCCGCAGGAGCGACACCGGCGGCGAGGCAAAGACGGCTACGTGACGCACCGTCCTCCCGGCCGCGCGGCAGCGCGGCTGGGAGGACGGTCGCGGGGGGCGATCGTCGGCGCTCAGCGCTGCCGCAATCTCGTGTCACGCGAAACCGCGAAGAGCGCGAAGGAACAGAGGCACGCCCAACAAAAGCACCGTCCTCCTGGCCGCGCGGCAGCGCGGCTGGGAGGACAGACGCCATGCGCCAAGCATGGCGGCAGGAGGGCATGGGTGGCTCGGGA
>CAIOSQ010000006.1 GCA_903860935.1 uncultured Rhodospirillales bacterium
CTTCGGCGGGCCCGCCCCGGCCGCGCTGGATGCCGCGTTCGACCGCGCCGCGCGCACGCTCGCGGCCTGGCGCGACGGGGCGCGCGACCGCGCGGAGCGCGAAAGCCGGGCGACCACCGGACTCGCCGCCGCCTTTGACGCGCTCGCGGAGGCCTGAGCCATGGCCACCGTGTCCCTGCGCGGGGTCAGCAAGCGCTTCGACCGGACGACAGTCGTCCACGGGATCGACCTCGAGATCTCCGACGGCGAATTCGTCGTCCTCGTCGGTCCCTCGGGGTGCGGCAAGTCGACGACGCTGCGCATGATCGCCGGCCTCGAGGACATCAGCGGCGGCGAGATCGCGATCGGCGGCCGCGTCGTCGACAGGCTCGAGCCCAAGGATCGGAACATCGCGATGGTGTTCCAGAACTACGCGATCTATCCGCACATGACGGTGCGCCGGAATATCGCCTTCGGCCTGCGTACCGCGCGCCTGCCGCGCGCCGAGGAGGAGCGCCGCGTGATGGCGACGGCGACGACGCTCGGTCTCGTCGACCTGCTCGACCGCAAGCCCGCGCAGCTCTCCGGCGGCCAACGCCAGCGCGTCGCGATCGGGCGCGCGATGGTGCGCGATCCCGCGGTGTTCCTGTTCGACGAGCCGCTGTCCAATCTCGACGCGCAACTTCGCGCCCAGATGCGCCTGGAGATCAAGAAGCTGCATCAGAGCCTGGGCAGCACGATCGTCTTCGTCACCCACGACCAGGTCGAGGCGATGACGCTCGCCGACCGGATCGTGATCATGGATTCCGGTCGCATCCAGCAGATCGGCACGCCGACCGAGGTCTATCGCAATCCCGCCAATGTCTTCGTCGCCCGCTTCATCGGCTCGCCGTCGATGAACATGCTGGACGCGCGGATCGAGGATGGCGGCGGTCTGCTCCTCGAGGGGGCGGGGCTGCGCATCGCCTGGCCCGCGGGTGCCGCGCGACCGGCAGCGCGCGCCGCGCTGAAGCTGGGGGTGCGACCGGACGACCTGCGCGCCGCGGCGGCGCGTCCCGCGGGCGTCACGGATGGCGCGCTGGTCGCCGAGGCGAGGGTCACGGTGATCGAACCTCTCGGTCCGGACATGCTGGTCTACGCGCAGTGCGGACGCGACGAAGTGGTCGCTAAGGCCGACGCGCGCAGCGCCCTGCGCCCCGGCGACCCGGTGCTTCTGACCGCCGGGCCCGACGCGCTGCACGTCTTCGACGCCGCCACCGGCGTCGTCCTCTGAGCGATGGCGCAACGCGGCACCTTCGTGCGGAAGGCCCCATGACCGAGATCAGAAGACGCCGCGCGGCGGCCGGGACGACTACGAAACGCGCCAAGGGAAGCGGCAGGGCGGCGATCGGCGCGCAACTCCTGGAAATGGCCCGCGATCTGGAAAGCGAATCCATGACCTACGCGGCCATCCAGGCGAAATACGGGATCTCTCGGCCGACCGCCTACCGGCTGATCAAGGATCTGGATTCGCTGTTCGGCGGCGCCGTCACGAAGGACACGGCCGAGGACGGTCAGGCATTGTTCTCCTTGCCGATGGGCAGTTCGCGGCGCTTCGCCTTCTTCAGCCGCGAGGAGATCGTCGTGCTGCGCGAGGCGGCGAAGCATTTCGACACCACCGGGCGACCGCACGACGCGAACCGCATGCGCGCGATGGCACAGGCGGTCCTGACCTCGCTGCCGCCCGCGCAGCGCCGGGCCGTCGACGTCGACGCGGCCTCGCTCGCGGAGCGCGAGGGGATCGCGATGCGCGCCGGGCCTCGCCCGCTGCTCGATCCGGATGTCGTGGCGTCGATCCGCCAGGCGATCCTCGCCCAGAAGGTGATCGAGGTGGAATACGCGGCCCGCATCGGCGGCGGCGTGCGCACGCACAGGCTCGAACCGCATGGGATCCTGTTCGGGCACCGGAACTACCTGGTCGCCTTCTACGAAGGGGACAAGACGCGGGGCGCCGCGCTCTTCGCCCTGTCGAGCATCCGTGCCCTGCGGGTGGACAAGGCAGCCTTCCGATTCCGGCCGGGGTTCGACATCGACGGCTTTGCCCGGCAGAGCTTCGGCGTCTGGCAGGGCGATCCCGTGGACGTCGTGTGGCGCTTCGCCGCGCATCGCGCGCGGGACGTCATGGAAACGCATTTCCACGCGACCCAGGTAAAGACGGTCCTCGCGGATGGCAGCGTCGAGGTCCGCTTCCGCGCCTCCGGTCAGACCGAGATGCTCTACCACCTCGTCACCTGGGAGGAATCGATCCTGTCGATCGAACCCGAGGACCTGCGGCTGAAATACGTCGCGCTGCTCGAGCGCATCCGCAAGGCCATCGGCCGGGATTGAGCGCGATGGCGCGGTCACGCATGGCCGCGCAAGCCGTGTAGACTGCGCCGATGCCCTTCTTTGCCTCCGCCCTGCCCTGGCTCGAGCCGGCGCGTCGCCGCGACTTCGCGCTGTTCTTCGCCGCCCGCGGCCTCGTGGCCTTCGCGGCCCAGGTCCAGACCGTCGCCATCGGCTGGCAGGTCTACGACATGACCGGCGACGTGATGGCGCTCGGCTATGTCGGCCTCGCGCTGTTCCTGCCGGTCGTGCTCTGCACCTTGCCCGCGGGCGATGCGGCGGACCGCTTCGACCGGCGACGGATCATCGCCCTGAGCTATGTCGTCCAGGCGGGATGCGCGGCGCTGCTCGCGGCGTTCGCGATCGCCGGGATCACCGAGACCCTGCCGGTCTATGCGACCCTCGCGACGATCGGTGCGGCCCGCTCGCTGTCGGGCCCGGCGCAGCAATCCTACCTGCCGCTGCTGGTGCCGCGCGAGGCGCTCGCCCGCGCCGTCGCCTGGGTCACGTCGGCCTTCAAGATCGCGATGATCAGCGGCCCGGCGATCGGCGGGGCGCTGCTGGTCGCGGGACCGGAAGCAGCGTTTGGTACCGCGGCACTCGCCATCGCCATCGCGCTGGCGACGGTCGTCGCGATCCGCACGCCCGGCCGCAGCGCGCCCGAGGCGATCGAGGAAGGCTCGCGCTGGCGGCGTCTGCTGCTCGGCATCGACTATGTCCGGCGTCACAAGATCATTCTGGGCGCGATCTCGCTGGATCTCTTCGCGGTGATGCTGGGCGGCGCGGCGGCTCTGCTGCCGGTCTACGCGCGCGACATCCTGATGGTCGGCCCGGAAGGGCTCGGCGCGATGCGCAGCGCGATCGCCGTGGGCGGCATCGCGATGGCCGTGTTCCTCGGCTGGCGGCCGATCGAGCGGCGCGTCGGGCGGTGGATGCTGATCGCGGTCGCGATCTTCGGCATCGCTACGATCGTACTCGGCCTGTCGACGTCCTTCCTGCTGTCGCTGGCGGCGCTCGCGACCATGGGCGCCGCCGACATGGTCAGCATGTTCGTCCGCCAGACCGTGATCCAGCTCGCCACGCCGGACAACATGCGTGGCCGGGTCTCGAGCGTCGGTCTGCTCTTCGTCGGCGCGTCGAACGAGCTGGGAGATTTCGAATCGGGCCTCACGGCCGCCTGGTTCGGCGTCGTCCCGGCCGTGGTGATCGGCGGCGTCGGTACGATTGCGGTCGTCGGGATCTGGGCCTGGCGGTTCCCGGCGCTGCGCCGCCTCGACCGTTTCGCCGAGGCGGCGGCGCGCTGACCGGGCGTCACCGCGGCGCTCACCGCGGCTGGACGTGCCACTGCCCGTCGGGCGCGCGGCAGGCGGTGCCGTAGCCCTGCTGGGTCTGGCCGCCGACCGTGATCGTCTGCTGGAACTCGCGGCAATACTCGCCCGCGGCGCTCTGCCCCTCCCGCGTCGCGACCATGGTGCCGCGATTGCCCGTGTCGGGGTTCACCCAGCTGATCTGCTCGCCCATCGGCGCCACCGCGACACGCTGCGTCGCGCGCTGCGCGTGGAGCTGGTCGGCACGGTCGAGAGAGCGGCCGACGCCGCCGCCCGCCATGGCACCGAGCAGGCCGCCGCCCACCGCGCCCAGCATCTGGGTCTTCGAACCCTGACCGATCACGCCGTTCCTGCCGCCGAACAGCGCACCGCCCGCGACGGCCCCGCCGATGCCGCCGAGCACGGTTCCCATTGTCGATTTGTTGAACCCGAACTCGCCGGGCTCGCCCGTGCCGGCGCAGCCCGCCAGCATCAGCGCGCCGGCGGAGAGGAGCAGAATCGATGTGCGCATTGCAGCCTCCGAAGGCGCGGCGGAAGCGCCGCGCCCAAGAGCAACGCGGCGCCCCGCGGCCCTATTCCGCGCCGCCGCCGCTTTCTCGCGGCCGGTCCGCTCGCGTATACTCCGCGCCTCAGCGACGTTCCGCGAGCGATCATGGCCCAGTTCGATCCGACCGCCCTGCCCCGTCCGCGCCCCGTCGTCCTGGTCGTGCTCGACGGCTGGGGCTACCGCGCCGAAAAGACGCCGGACAACGCGATCCTGGCGGCCCGCACGCCGACGCTCGACGCGCTCGCCGCCGACGCGCCGTCGGCGCTGCTCGATGCCTCGGAACTCCATGTCGGCCTGCCGCCCGGCCAGATGGGGAACTCGGAGGTCGGACACACCAATCTCGGCGCCGGGCGGGTCGTGATGCAGGAACTGCCCCGCATCGACCAGGCCGTGGCGGACGGCTCGCTGGCTCGCGAGCCGCGGCTGCTCGCGTTTCTCGACCGCGTGCGCGATGCCGGCGGCCGCGTCCATCTCATGGGCCTGCTCTCGCCCGGCGGCGTGCACGCGCATCAGGATCACATCGCCGCGCTCGCCCTCGCGGCGGCGGCGCGCGGCGCCGAGGTCGTCGTCCACGCGTTCCTGGACGGCCGCGACACCCCGCCGCGCAGCGCGGCCGGATATCTCGCGACCTTCTGCGCACGCATCGGCGACGCGGCCCGGCTGGGCACGGTGACTGGCCGCTTCCACGCCATGGACCGCGACCAGCGCTGGGACCGCGTCGCGCGCGCGCATGCCGCGCTGACGCTGGCCGAAGGCCGCGCCGCGCGGGACTGGCGCGACGCCCTCGCGCAGGCCGAGGCGGCGGGGGAGAGCGACGAGTTCGTCGCCCCCAGCATCCTTCCCGGCCATGACGGGATGCGCGACGGCGACGGGATCCTGATGGCCAATTTCCGCGCCGACCGCGCGCGAGAGATCCTTGCCGCGCTGCTCGATCCCGGCTTCTCGGCCTTCTCGCGCCGGCGCGTGCCGCGCTTCGCCGCGGCCCTCGGCATGACCGAATACGCGTCCACGCTGAATGCCTGGATGGAGGCGATCTACCCGCCGGCCGGGCTCGCCAATGTCCTCGGCGAGGTGCTGTCGCGCGCGGGCCTGACGCAGCTGCGCATCGCCGAGACCGAGAAATACGCGCATGTAACGTTTTTCTTCAACGGCGGCGAGGAACGCTGTTTCCCGGGCGAGGACCGGATCATGGTGCCGTCGCCGAAGGTAGCGACCTACGATCTGCAGCCGGAGATGTCGGCGCCGGAAGTGACCGATCGGCTAGTGGCCGCGATCGACGAGGGCCGCCACGATTTTATCCTGGTCAATTATGCCAACACCGACATGGTCGGGCATACCGGCGATTTCCACGCCGCGCGCCGCGCCGTCGAGGTCGTCGATGCCTGCCTCGGGCGCGTGGCCGCGGCCGTGCGCCGGCGCGGCGGCGCGATGCTGATCACCGCCGACCACGGCAATGCCGAGACGATGCGCGATCCCGAGACGGGGCAGCCGCACACCGCCCATACGCTCAATCCCGTGCCGGTACTGCTCGTCGAGCCGCCTCGACACGGCCGCAACGCGCATCGCGGATTGCGCCCGGGCCGGCTCGCCGACGTGGCGCCGACCGTGCTCGAACTGCTTGGCCTCGCGCCGCCCGTCGAGATGACCGGGCGCTCGCTGCTGCTGCCCGTGGACGCGGCGCATGCACGCGACGGCTAGCGCGCACCTCCTGCTTGCCGCCCTGATCCTCGCGCCGGTGATGGGCGCCGCGGCACAGCCCTGGCCGGAGCCGGGCACAGCGGCGGATCCGCCGCCGGCGCGGCGACTGCGCCTGCTCGAGCGCCGCATCGAGGATCTCCAGGCGCGCGAGCGGCTGCTGGTCCAGGACCGCGCTGCCCTGCTGCGCGAACTCGCCGGGCTTCAGGACGAACTGGTGGCCGCGGCTGCACGGCTGCGCGACATCGAGTTCCGCCTGCCGACGCAGGCCGCGCGGCGCGACGTCCTCGAGGCGCAGGTGGCGGACGCCGCCGCCGGGCTGGAGGCCCGGCGCACGCGGCTGGCGCGGGTCGTGCTCGCGCTGGAACGCGCGGGCCGGGTACCTCCCGAAGCCATGCTGCTGCGCGAGCGCTCCCCGCTCGACGCCGCCCGCGCGAGCCGGCTCCTGGCACAGGCCCTGCCCGCGCTCGACGCCGAGGCGGGAGCGCTGCGCGCCGAGATCGCCGCCCTCGACGACGCGCACGCCGCGCTGGAGGCGGAGGACACGGCGCTCGCGGCGTCGCGGGCGGAACTCGCCGCGGGGCGCGAGCGACTCGAGACGATGATCGGCCGGCGCAGCCGCCTGGTCGCGGCCATGGACACCGAGCGCGTCGCGCTGGCGCTGCGCAGTGGATGGATGGGCCGCGAGGCCGATGCGCTGCGCGATCTCATGGACCGGATGGCCGCGCGACTGCGTGCCGATGCCGAGGCGCGGATGGCGAGCCGAACGGCGGAAGAGGTCGAGGCCGCCATCGCCCGCCCCTTCGCCGAAGCGCGCGGCCGTGCCCATCCGCCGGTCGATGGTCCGATGATCTCCAGCTGGGGTGACGCGGAAGGCAACGGGCGGATCCGCCGCGGTCTGACCTTCGCCGCCGCGCCGCACGCCACCGTGGTGGCGCCCTGGCATGGCCTCGTCGCCTATGCCGGCCCGTTCCGCGGCTACGGGTCGATCTTGATCGTCGAAAGCGGCGACGGATATCATTGGTTCATCGCGGGTTTCGATCGCCTGGACGTCGCCCAGGGCCAGAAGGTCCTGGCCGGCGAACCGCTCGGTCGCGCCGGCGCGGCTGGCAACCCCGGGCCGACGATCTACGTCGAATTGCGACGCAACGGCCAGCCGGTCGATCCCGGTCCCTGGATCGCGGCGGTCAACGGAAGGATGAGCGGATGACGTTTCGAATCACGGCGGCGGCGATCGGTCTGTCGGCCTTCCTCGCGCTGCCGCTGCCGGCGGTGGCGCAGACCAACACCTCCGAGACGTATCGCCTGATCAACCTTTTCGGCGAGGTCCTCGACCGCGTCCGCACCGACTACGTGGAGAGCGTCGAGGAGCGCAAGCTGATCGAGGATGCCATCAACGGCATGCTCTCCGCGCTCGATCCGCATTCGAGCTTCATGGGCGCCAAGAGCTTCCGCGACATGCAGGTGCAGACGCGTGGCGAGTTCGGCGGCCTCGGCATCGAGGTCACGATGGAGAACGGCTTCGTCAAGGTCGTGTCGCCGATCGACGAGACGCCAGCCGCGCGCGCCGGACTCAGGCCGGGGGATTTCGTCACCCATATCGACAACGAGGCCGTGCTCGGGCTGACCCTTCAGGAAGCCGTCGAGAAGATGCGCGGCCCGGTCAACTCGAACATCAAGCTGATGATCCGACGCGGTGGCGGCGATCCGTTCGAGGTCACGCTTACCCGTGCCGTCATCCGCGTCCAGTCGGTGCGCAGCCGGGTCGAGGGCGATCTCGGCTATGTCCGCATCACATCCTTCACCGAACAGACGGAGACCGGAGTCAAGAACGCCATCGACCGGATCAAGCAGCAGACGGGCAACAAGCTGAAGGGGCTGGTGCTCGACATGCGCAACAACCCCGGCGGTCTGCTCGACCAGGCCATCTCTGTCTCCGACGCCTTCCTCGACAAGGGCGAGATCGTGTCGACGCGCGGCCGCAAGAACGAAGAGGGCCAGCGTTTCAACGCCAAGCCTGGCGACCTTCTCGGCGGCCTGCCGATCGTGGTGCTGATCAATGGCGGTTCGGCCTCGGCCTCCGAAATCGTCGCCGGTGCGCTCCAGGACCATCGCCGCGCGATCCTGCTCGGCACGCGCTCCTTCGGGAAGGGCTCGGTGCAGACGATCATCCCGATGGGTAACCAGGGTGCGATCCGCCTCACCACGGCGCGCTACTACACGCCCTCGGGCCGCTCGATCCAGGCGCAGGGCATCGATCCGGACATCGTCGTCGAACCGGCGCGGCTGGAAAAACTCGACCAGCCGCGGGCACGACGCGAGGCCGATCTGCGCGGCGCGCTGCGCAACGACCAGCAACAGCCCCAGCAGCAGCAGCCGGGCGCCGAGGGCGGTGGCCAGGCGCAGGCAGACGGCGCGGAGGATTACCAGTTGCAACGCGCCTTCGACCTGCTGCGCGGGCTCGCGCTCTACAACCAGCGCAACGGGAACTGACCGCGGACCATGGCGCCCGCGTCGCGCATCGATCCGGCGAGCCTGCCCTACCGACGCGGGGTGGGCATCGCACTGTTCGACCGCCGCGGCCAGGTTTTCGTGGCGACGCGGATCGACACGCCCAGCGATGCCTGGCAAATGCCGCAGGGCGGCATCGACGATGGCGAGACGCCGCGCGCGGCGGCGTTCCGCGAACTCGCCGAGGAGACGGGAATCACGCGCGCGGAGTGGCTCGGCGAGAGCAGCGACTGGATCACCTACGACCTGCCGAGTCACCTCGTCGGCAAGGCATGGCGAGGTCGCTACCGCGGTCAATTGCAGAAATGGTTCGCGCTCGCCTTCACCGGCGAGGACCGCGACATCGATCTGCGCGCCTCGCGCCACCCCGAATTCTCCGCCTGGAGATGGGTCGCGCTGGCCGAGACACCGGGCCTGATCGTGCCGTTCAAGCGCGATCTCTACGCGCGTGTGGTGGCGGAATTCGCGGGCTTCGCCGTGCCGCGCTGAAGCGGCGCACGGGCTCGACAAGGGGGATTGGATCATGAGCGAAGACGATATCGTGACGCGGCTCGGCCGGCTCTACACCTCGGCGGTGCATGACGTGCTGCGCGGCCTGGGACATGAACGCTGCGTTCTGCCGCCGCGCATCCGGCCCATCGAGCCGGGCGGCAAGCTGTGCGGCCGCGTCTGGACAGTCAGCGGTCATGTCGACCGCACGAAGAGCGCGGACGAAACGCTCCTCGCCTGGACGGGCGTCCTCTCGAAGGCTCCCTCCGGCCATGTCGTCGTCTGCCAGCCGCAGAACGACTGGATCGCCCTGATGGGCGAATTGTCCGCGAACGCGCTCAAGCTCAAGGGCGTGCTCGGCTATGTCGTCGATGGCGGCACGCGCGATGTCGATCTGACCCGCGCCATCGGGTTCCCTGTCTATTGCAGCTTCTACACGCCGACGGACATCGTCGCGCGCTGGATGCCGGATCGCTTCGGCGAGCCGATCACCATCGGCGACGTGACGGTCACGACCGGGGATGTCCTGCTCGCCGATACCGACGGCATCGTCGTCATCCCTGCGGCGATGGCCGCGGATGTGGTAGCGAAGACCGA
>CAIOSQ010000007.1 GCA_903860935.1 uncultured Rhodospirillales bacterium
GACCCTGATGCTGTTCACAACGGGCGCCGGCAACAGCTTCTGCAACGCCGTCGCGCCGACCCTGAAGATCAGCGAGCGACCGGACACGGTCGCCCATCTGCCGCATCAGATCGATTTCGATGGCTCCGCAATCCTAGCCGGCCGCGAGGAGATCCCCGCTGCGGGACGACGGCTCTTCGAATTGATCCGCGCGACGGCATCAGGGGCGTTGACCTGGGGCGAGATACTCGACGAGGGCGACGAGACCTTCATCCGCACCGGTGGATCGCTGTGATCCTGTCGTCCGCGACGTTCCCCCACTCTCACGACATGGAGCAGCAGCCATGATCAAGGTCGGCTTCATCGGCCTCGGAACGATGGGTGGGCCGATGGCCTGCAACATCGCGTCCAAGGGAAACGACCTGCGCGTGTTCGACATCGCGCCGGCCGCGGTCGCGAAGCTGGTCGCCCGCGGCGCCATCGCTGCGGTGACGCCGCGCGACGTCGCCGCCAGCAGCGACGTGGTCGTCACGATGCTTCCCGATGCTCCCGAGGTCGAGGCGGTCGCCGCAGGCCCCGATGGCATCCTCGCGGGACTGCGTCCGGGATCGGTGTGGATCGAGATGAGCACGATCGATCCCGGGACCTCGCGTCGCCTCGGCGCGCGTGTCCGCGCCCAGGGCAGCGACATGGTCGACAGCCCCGTCGGAAAGACCGCCGAACACGCGGTCAGCGGAACCCTGACCCTCATGGTCGGCGGCGAAACGGCGACGATCGCGCGCGTCCGCCCGGTCCTCGACTGCATGGGTACCGATTTCTTCCACTGCGGCGATCTCGGCGCCGGTCACGCGATGAAGTGTCTTAACAACCTGCTCGCGACGACGCTGGTCGCCGTGAATGCCGAGATCCTCGTCGCCGGCGCAAAGGCGGGGCTGACGCTCGACGTCATGACCGCGGTGATGCAAAAGACCATGGCCTGGAACAATCAACTCGCCATCGCCTATCCGGCGCGGCCGCTGCGCGGCGATTTCGATGCCGGCTTCATGCTCAAGCTCGCGCACAAGGATTGCCGCCTCGGCCTGACCATGATCCACGACATGGGTCTCACGGCCCCCGTCGGCGAGGCAACACTGGCGGCATGCCAGGAAGGGCTCGACGCCGGCTATGGCCGCAACGATGTCGGGGTTCTGCTCAAGCTGCGTGAGGACCCAGCCGGCGTGCAGGTCCGGCTGCCGGGACACACGCCATGAGTGCCGGTTGGGACGCGCTCGCCCTCCATCCGGAAGACGATGTCGCAGTCGCGCTCCATGACCTGCCGGCCGGAACCGCCATCCGTGTCCGGCGCGGAGATGGGTTCGTCTCCTTGTGCCCTACGGACCCAATCAAGCTCGGTCACAAATTCGCGCTGCGCGATATTTCGGCCGGAGAAACTGTGCGCAAATATGGCGAAGCCATCGGCGCCGCAAGTGCTCCGATCGCAACCGGTTCCCATGTCCATGTCCATAACCTCGTCAGTCTGCGTGCGAGGGCGTCGCGATGAGCAACCATCCCCATGACCGCCGGCCGGTCGGGCGCGCAGGGCTTCAGGTTTCGATTCTCGGCCTGGGCTGCGCCCCCTTCGGCAACCTGCTCGGTGACGTCCCCGATGCGCAGTTGCGCGAGACCGTCGCCGCCTGCCGCGGCGCCGGCATCCGCCATTTCGACACCGCTCCGTTCTATGGACATGGATTGTCCGAGCACAGGATCGGCGAGTGTCTGCGCGGTGTTCCGCGCGATTCCTTCGTTCTCTCGACCAAGGTCGGACGGCTGCTGCGGCCCGATCCTGCGGCGCGCACGCCGGGCCCCTTTTCGACGACGCTGCCGTTCGATATCGCGTACGACTACTCCCATGACGGCGCGATGCGCTCGATCGAGGACAGCCTCCAGCGCCTCGGTCTTTCCCATGTCGATATCGCCTATATCCACGACGTGACGCCGAAATGGGCCGGTGCGGAACTCGAACCCCGCTACCGGCAGGCCATGGACGGCGCGTATCGCGCGCTCGACCGGCTCCGCGCCAGCGGCGTCGTCGGGGCCATCGGCGTCGGCGTCAATGACATCGACGTCCTGATGCGCTTCGCCCGCGACGGCGATTTCGACGTCTTCATGCTGGCCGGACGCTACACGCTCCTCGACACGACCGCCCTGCCCGACCTGCTCCCGCTGTGCGAGAAGCGCGGGATCGGGATCACGCTCGCTGCGCCGCTCGCGTCCGGGATCCTCGCGACCGGTGCGGTTCCTGGCGCGAAATACTGGTACGCCGACGCGCCACCGGACGTCATGGAGCGGGTCCGCCGCATGGAAGCTTGCTGCGCCCGGTACGGTGTGCCGCTGCGCGCGGCGGCGCTCCAGTTTCCGCTCGCGCATCCCGCGCTGCGTTCTGTCGTAGCGGGGATGCGCAGCGCTCAGGAAGTCGTCGACAATGTCGAGGCCATGCGCCTGACCGTTCCCGCCGCGTTGTGGCAGGAACTGCGGGCTGAGGGCCTGATCGATCCGAACGCCCCGGTGCCCGGGACCTGACACCACAAACAAGGGAGGAGAACCATGAAACTTGGGAAACTCGTCGCGACGGGATTCGCGCTGTCGCTGCTCGCGGCCAGCGCGCTGGCCCAGACAATCACGTTCCGCTTCAACGATCCCGAGGCGCCCGGAATGCGCCAGGCGCTCGACGAATTCGAGAAGATGAACCCCGGGATCAAGGTCACGATGCAGCGCGCCAGCTGGGGCGACGCCCAGCAGCAATTCCTGCGCGAGGCCGCGGTCGGCACCGCGCCCGACGTGGCACAACTCGCCTTCGTCTGGCCGCGCTCCTTCGGCGGCGCCGGAGCGCTCCGCCCGCTGGACGACCTGATCAAGCGCCCTGGCCTTGGCGTCAAGGGATGGGATGATTTCTTTGCGCGCGACCTCGCGCATGGCCCGGACGGCAAGGTCTATGGGATCCCCTTCACCACCGACACTTTCGCGATGATCTGGAACAAGGATCTGTTCGCGCAGGCCGGGATCACGGAGTTCCCCAAGGACTATGAGAGCCTTCGCGCCGCCAGCCAGGCGATCCACCAGAAGACCGGCAAGACGGGCTGGGGCTTCCCGGCCGGTAGCTGCGGTACGCCGACGATCTGGTTCGCCCTCAACTTCTATTGGTGGTCGAAGGGCCCGGGTCTCATCGATCAGGGGCCGGATGGAAAGTTCCGCGTCGCGATGACGCCGGCCCAGATCCAGGAGGGTCTCGACTACTACAACCGCTACATCCAGGAAGGCCATAATCCCAAGTCGAGCATGTCCTTCTGCCTCTGGGGGGCGCCCGAAATCGTCGAGGGCATGCTCTCCGGCTCGATGGCCGTGGCCACCGTCCCGGATACGGTCGCGATCGAGATCAACACCAAGTGGAAGCAGCGCAATCCCGACAAGCCGACGCCGTTCGCCACGTCGCCACACCCGGCCGGTACAAACGGATCGCGGACCTTCTTCGGCGGCCGCATGCTCGGCATCAGCGCGAACTCCAAGCATGTCGAGGCGTCCTGGAAGCTGATCCAGTTCCTCACCCAGCCCGAGCCGACCTTCACGAAGTTCTACACGAACTACACCCCGGCGCAGCGCGCCGCACTCGATGCGCGGGCCTGGACGCCGGAGCTCTCGGGCTATCCGGAGCAGCTCAAGACCGCCCGGAGTTGGGGCGCCTACGGCGTCGGCCCTGTCGCGATCCCGTTCATGTGGAACGCGGTCGGCCGCGCAGCGGGGTCCGTCTTCATCGGCGAGAAGACCTCGGCCCAGGCCGCGTCGGAGTTGCACGACGCGATCAGCAAGGAACTCGCGAAGAACCAGAAGTGAACCTCAAACGCCCCAGCCGGAGCATCGCATGACCACCGTAGCATCCGGCCGGAGCATCTGGACGGACCAGCGCCGCTTCCTTCTCGTGGCGCTGGTCCCGACCTTCTTCTTCCTGGCCTGCTTCTACATCTATCCGACGGTCTTCAATCTCGAGACCAGCTTCACCGACCTGTCCCTCTTCGGCCTGCGCAAGGGCGGCGAGTGGGTCGGCATCGACAACTATGTCGAGATCCTCGCCAGTGGCGATTTCAGACGTGTCGTCTGGAACACCGTGATCTGGCTCACGGTCGTCGGGGTCAGCGTCAGGATCGCACTCGGCCTCGCACTCGCCTTCCTGCTGAACAGCCCTGTGCTGAAGCGCTGGCGGCTCCAGACGCTGGCGCGCATCCTGCTTATCGTGCCCTGGGCCACTCCGCCGGTCGTCGCGATCGTGGTCTGGCGGTGGCTGCTCGATCCACGCGTCGGCGCCATCAACGCCACGCTCATGTCGTTGGGCATTGTCGATCAACCGGTCGCTTTCCTGGCCGAGCGTCTCTGGGTTTGGCCCGCCCTCATCACCATCATCACGTGGAACACGCTGCCGCTTGTCACGCTGACCTTCATGGCCAGCCTGCAATCCCTGCCCGAGGAATTGCTCGAGGCCGCGCGTATCGATGGCGCGTCACGCTGGCAACAGATCCGCTACGTCTACCTGCCCCATCTCAAGCCGGCCATCATCGTGATGGTCCTGATGTCGACCTTCTGGACCTTCAACAATTTCGTCTATGTGTGGCTCGTCACCGGCGCCGGACCAGGGCTCTACACCAACGTCATGGCAACCGAGGTGTACATCCAGGCCTTCATCAATGGCCGGTTCGGCTTCTCCGCCGCAACCGGGATCATCATGGCGACGATCATGACGATCTTCGGTCTCATCTATCTTCGGGTCGTCGCCGAACGCGAATTGTCGGAGGAGCAGACATGAGGACATCCGCCTTCCGCTTCGGCGCGCGCTTCGATCTCGGCTTGCTTGGCGAGTTGACCATTGTCGCGGGCACCCTGCTGGTCCTCTTTCTCCTCGTCTATCCGACCGCCTGGGTGATCGTCGCGTCGTTCCGCACGCCGGAGACGATGTTCGTTGCGGGGCGCTGGGAGTTCACGCTCGACAACTACGTCGCGCTCCTCAACAGCGGCTTCTGGCGCAATATCGTCAACAGCCTCGGCCTCTGCCTCGTCAGCGTCGCGATCTCGACGGTGATCGCGGTGAACGCGGCGTATGCCTTTTCGCGCCTGCGTTTCCCGGCAAAGCGGTCGCTCTTCGCCTCGGTGCTGTTCGGCCAGACCTTTCCGTGGATCGTGCTGGTGACGCCGCTCTTCATTCTCTGCGCGCGGCTCGGTCTCCTGAACAACTGGCTGAGCATGATCTTCGTCTATGTCGCAGTGACGCTGCCCTTCTCCATCTACCTTCTGGTCGGCTATCTGCGCGCTGTTCCACGCAGTCTCGACGAGGCGGCGATCATCGATGGCGCGACGCAGTTGCAGATTGTCTGGAAGATCGTGCTGCCGATCATGCTGCCCGGCATCGTCGCCACGGCGACCTACGCCTTCCTGCTCTGCTGGTCGGAGTATCTCTTTGCCCTGGCGCTGCTGACCCAGGACGAGATGAAGACGATGCCGCTCGCGCTCTATGCCTATTTCGGGGAGAACGTCACCGAGTGGGGCAGCGTCATGGCGGCATCGGCCCTGACCACCCTGCCGACGCTTCTGCTCTTCCTGCCCCTCCAGGCCCGGATGACATCGGGGCTGGCCGCAGGCTCCGTGAAGCAGTGATCCGCGACGTCACCAGCCTGGCAGGTGCCCGGCGCCCGTGACCATCAGATCCGCCCCGGCGATGTAGGCGCCGGCATCGGAACAGAGCAGCAGCGCCGCGCCCACGAGATCCTGCGGCGTACCGGCGCGGCCGGTGGGTGACGCGTTCGCCTCGATGCCTGCCCAGACATCGGCATCGCCACGGCGCCAGCGGTTGCGCTCCGTCGCGATAAGGCCGGGGGCCAGGTTGTTGAGCGTCACGCCATGTGCCGCATAGCTGCGTGCGAGATTGAGACAAAGATTTTTTTGTGCGTCCTTGAGCGCCGCGTAGACCGCGAGTTCCGGTTCCGGCCGCACCTGGTTGATCGACCCGATCGTGACGACGCGGCCCCATCCGCGCTCCGCCATCTGCGGCAGGGCGGCCTGCAGCAGGTCGACCGTTGCCTGGAAATTGATCGCGACCTGGCGGCTTACCTGCTCGGCCGAGATCGACGTGAACGGGCCGCGATACTGGATGGACGCGCCGACGACGAGGATATCCACCCGCCCGAGTTGCGCGATCGCCGATGCGACGACGTCGCGTCCGGCCCCCGGTTCGACGAGATCGCGCTCGACGATCGCCACGCGCGCGCCCCGGCCGGAGCATTCCTGGGCCGTCTCACGCGCGGCGTCCGGATGGCCATAGGCGGAATCAGCCGCGGCGGCGTGGTGAATCGCCACATCCGCGCCGTGCTCGGCGAAGGCCAGGGCCAGCGCACGGCCGATCGACAGGCTCCCGCCCGTGATCAAGGCTACCCGCCCGTCCATCGCGAAACGATCGTTCATCGGCGCCACCTTTCCTGTCGACCTCGACCGCGATGGTGTTGATGATTGCCCCGCGGAGCAAGGGGAGATGCACATGATCGGCGGTCAATTCGATGCGATCGTTCTTGGCGCGGGCATGCCGGGATCGGCGAGCGCGGCGCAGCTTGCGCTGCGAGGCTTGCGCGTCGCGCTGATCGATCGGAAGGCGCCGGGCGACGAGACGTCTTTCGGCAACGCCGGCTACATCGACACCGCGGCCTTCATCCCCGCCACGATGCCGCGCGATCTTGGAACGCTGCTCCGCCGCCTGCGCGGAGATACGCCGCATGTGCATGTTCAATTCACGATGCTGCCCTTCCTGCTCGGGTGGTTCCGCCAGTATTGGAAGGAATCCTCGCCAGAGCGCATCCTGGCGGCTGCCGCGCGTCTTGCCCCGCTTTCCGCCCATGCGGTGGAGGAGCACAAGAAGCTCGCCGCCGAGGCTGGTGTACCGCACCTGATCACGGCGAACGGGCTGCTGCGAGGATATCGCAGCCGCTCCGGTTTCGCCGGCGGCGCTTCCGACCGGGATCTTCTGCGCCGCTACGGTATCGAGGTCCAGGAGCTCGACACGGCGGGGATCGCCGAACTCGAGCCCTGCCTGCTTCCCGTCCTGGCCAATGCCACCTTCCTTCCGCGCAGCCATCAAACGATCGATCCCGGCGGTCTGACGAAGGCCTACGCGACACTCGTCACGCGCAGTGGCGGCGCCATCATGCGCGCCGACGCATCCAGTCTCACGCGCAAGGCCGGTGGCTGGACCCTCGAGACACCGGACGGACCGGTCGTCGCCCCGCATGTCGTCGTCGCGCTCGGCCCCTGGGCGAAGGAGTTCCTCGCGGGATTCGGCATGTCCGTGCCGATCGCGGTGAAGC
>CAIOSQ010000008.1 GCA_903860935.1 uncultured Rhodospirillales bacterium
CTTCGCCCTTGAGCGCGTAGCGAAGGAAACGATCGCATTCCTGGAGGAACCCGATCGCCGGGCCGGGGATGCCGTCCTGCGGGTAGTGATGGCCCCAGGGACCGACCAGTCCCCAGCGCGGGCCGCGCAGCGCCGCGAGCAACCGCGGCACGGCGCGCGAGATGTAGTCGGCCCAGCCGCCGACCAGGAAGACCGGGCAGGCGATGGCGCCGGGATCGTCGGCGGCCGAGCCATGGCGCCAGAACGCATCGCGGGTCTGGTGGTGGAGCCATTCGCGCAGCCAGGGCTCGTTCGCCTCCAGCCGTCGGCGCCAGAGGTCACGCCAGCCAGGGCCTGCGATCTGCGGATCGGGCGGGCGCATGTTGAACAGCGCCATGGTGTCGCTCCACCACAACTGCTCGACCAGCATCGCGCCGCCGGTGAAATGCAGGGATTCGTCGTAGCGGTCCTGGCCGCCGCAGACCGCGACGATCGCCTTCAGCGCCGGCGGCCGTCGCAGCGCCGCCTGTAGTGCCGAGAACGCGCCCCAGGATTTTCCGAACAGCGCGACGGCACCGCTGCACCAGGGCTGCGCCGCGATCCAGGCGACGATCTCGCAGGCGTCGTCCTGCTCCTGTTTCTGGAATTCCTGCGCGAGTATCCCGTCGCTGTCGCCCGAGCCATGCATGTCGACGCGCAGCGCCGCATAGCCGCGCGCGGCGAACCACGCATGGATCGGCTCGTCGCGCGGCCGCGTCGCGTCGCGCTTGCGATAGGGCATGTATTCGACCACCGCCGGAAGGCTGCCCGTCGCCGCGCCACGCGGCATCCATAGCCGCGCCGCCAATCGCCGTCCGTCCGCGAGCGGGATCCAGACATTCTCTTGGACCTCGATCTCCACGTCGCCCGCATGTCCAGACATCGTTCCTCTCCACCGCCCCGAACCGGGCGCAAGCCTAGACGAGCCAGGCACGTCGCGGGAGACGATTGCGGTCACGCCCGCGTCCTTGACCGCGCCGCCGCGCCGGCCGACAGTTCCGCGCGGATCCCGACGCCATCAGGAAAGGAACGCCGCATGCGCAGTCTCCCCGATCCCAGGACCGAGCGCCCGCGCGTGCGCGCCGACGTCGATTTCGAGAAGAACGGCAAGCAATATGGCCATATCCGCGTGCCGCGCCCGCATGGGAATTTCGGCACCAGCGTCTGCGGCATTCCGATCGTGGTGATCAAGAACGGGATCGGCAAGACCTTCCTGCTGACCGCCGGCACGCATGGCGACGAGTACGAGGGCCAAGTCGGCCTGCTCAATCTCGCGCGCGAACTCGATCCGGCGCAGGTCCAGGGGCGTGTGATCATCATCCCCTCGCTCGATCTGCCTGCGGTCGAGGTGGCGCAGCGTCTGTGCCCCTATGACGGGCGCGACCTCAACAGGGTGTTCCCCGGCGACCGCAACGGCAGTTTCACCGAGATGCTTGCCGACTACGTCACCCGCGTGCTTCTGCCGATGACCGACTACAACATGGACATCCACACCGGCGGCAATTTCTATACGACGGCGCCGAACACCTGCTCGCATTTCGTCGACGATCCCGCGCAGATGCGCGCCAACATCGAGACCGGCCTCGCCTGGGGTGCGCCCTATCACGCGGTGCTGCGCGAATCGGACCACACCAACAGCTTCATGACGATCGCCGACCATCTCGGCGTGCCCGCGCTCAGCACCGAGCTCGGCGGTTCGGGACGCATCGGCGCCGACACGCTGGAGATCGTCGAGCGTGGCCTGCGCAACATGCTCAAGCTGCATGGCGCGATCGAGGGGCCGATCGAGAAGCCGCCGGTGCCGACGAAGCTCATGGGGATCGGCGACGCCCAGGGCGCGTTGCTGCACGCGCCGCATGGCGGGTTGTTCCATGCCTTCAAGTCGGGCGGCGACTGGGTACGCGAGGGCGAGGAGGCCGGACGGATCTACGATTTCCACGATCCGTCGCGGCCGCCGACGCGCGTCTTCTTCAAGCAGTCCGGCTGCCTGTGGGCGATGCATACCGGCGCGCGGGTCGAGCGCTTCGACGTGCTCGGCTTCGTGATGAACGAGCTCGACCCGGCGGAGCTGGGGCTCTGAACGGGAGCGCGCGTCAGGTCCGGTAGTCGGGCTCCTCGCGGTCGAGGACCCGACGCCAGGCGTCCAGCAGGAAGCGACCTTCGAGCTTGTCGCTCCACACGCCACGATAGTTCCAGCGCAGATTGTCCGGCTGCTTGCGCAGCTGGTGGCCGGTCCACATCGCCATCAGCTGGTACTGGCAGGTCTGCTCGACGACGAGCAGTTCATGGAGCGCGTCGTGGACGGTCGGGCCGACCGACAGGATGCCGTGATTGGCCATCACCATCACCGTCTTGTCGCCCAGCGCCTCGGCGAGACGATACCCTTCCTCGAGCCCGCCCGCGGGCCCGGTCATCGCGTCGTCGTAGGCGACCCTGTCGTTGACGATCAGGTTGTTGTGATGCGCCAGCGCCAGCCGGCCATTGTCGATCAGCGACAGGGCGGTGGTATGCGGCGGATGCAGATGCAGCACGCAGCGCGCGTCCGCCCGCGCCTTGTGGATGGGGGCGTGGATGTGGAAGGCGACCGGGCGCACGACGCCTTCGCCACGTACGACCTTGCCGTCGTAGTCGACGACGATGAGGTTCGATGCGGTGAGTTCCTGGAACAGCATGCCGCGCGGATTGAGCAGGTAGAGCTCGTCCCCGGGCAGCATCAGGCTGAAATGATTGCCGATGCCGCTGTTGAGGCCGAGCCGTGCGCTGATCCGGAAGGCCGCCGCGAGGTCGCGGCGGAGTTCGGCCTCGGTCTCGTCGCCCAGGTCTGAAGCGGTGATCGTCCCCATTGTCGCAACCCCCTCGTCTATCGCGGTTCGGCGGAGCCTAGATCGTCCGGGCCGCCGTGAAAATCGGCCGGTTCGGCTGGCGGAATGGCGCGCCGCGGCTCATCGCCGCCGACCGCGCAGAACTTCGCCGCCGCGTGCCCCGGTCTGCGCGCCCTCCGCGAGCGTATGGACGCCGTTGACGAAGACGTGGCGCATCCCGGTCGCGAGCCGGTTTGGCTGCTCGACCGTGCCGAGTTCGCCGAACCGGTCGGGATCGAAGACCACCACATCCGCCTTGAGGCCCGTGGCGATCCGGCCGCGCTCCGGCAGGGCGAAGACATCGGCGGGCATTCCGGCGAGCCGGTGGATCGCCGCCGCGCGCGTGAAGCTCCCGGTTTCGCGCACCATGCGTCGCCAGAACCAGGCCGCCCAGGTATAGGCGCCATAGAAGACCTCGCCCGCGAGCGGTCCATCCGGCGCGAGGGCCGTGGCGTCCGACCCGATCAGGCAGGTCTCGGCCAGATAGGTCCGGCGCAGCTGCTCCTCGGTGTAGGTCTTGAGGATCACCATGGGGTGGAGGAGGTCGGCGGCGTCGGCGGCCAGGATGTCGATCGCCGCCTCGTGGGGATCGGTGCCGAGCCTCTCCGCGATCTCGACGAAGGACAGGCCGGCGAATTCCGGCCGCGCGGCCGATCGCACCAGAACCACGCGGTCGAAGCCGACGCGCGTGATGATGTTGAGATGGGCGCGCAGCTGCCGTCGCGTCGCCGGATCGCAGAGCCGGGCGCGGATCTCCGCCGCGTCGCCCTCGAGCATCGCGGCCGGCGCGATGTTCTTGAGATGGGTGAAGCCGAAGACGCGGGTATGCATGTCGAAATGGACGGGATTGCCGCGCCGTCGCGCCGCGAGCGCGGCCTCGATGCAGCGCTCGATCGTGTCCATCCCGCTCCGCGGCGTGAGATGCGAGATCTGCAGCCGCGCGCCGGCGCGCTCGGCGGTCCGGATCGCCTCCTCGATCGCCGGCAGCGCCGCCTCGTCGCGGTTGCGGGCATGGGTCGCGTAGATGCCCCCGGCACGCGCCGCGATCGCGGCGAGTTCCACGACCTCGTCCTCGGAGGCGCCGATCTCCTGCGCGTATTCGAGCCCGGTCGACAATCCCGCGGCGCCCTGCTCGAGCGCCTCGTGCAGCGCGCGGCCCATCGCGTCGCGCTCGCCGCGCGCGGCGGGCCGGCTGGCGAGGCCGACCGCACCCAGGCGAAGCTGTCCGTTGGCGGCGAGCGTCAGGACATTGATCGCCGGTCGTACCGTCGCGAGCCGCTCGAAATAGCCGGCCATGCTTCCCGGCGGCAGGCCGTGCTCCGTCGCCGGTCCGTAGATCGCGAGCGGAGCGAGCGCCGCGTTCGTGATGGGCGCGCAGCCATGGCCGCAATTGCCGACGATCTCGAGCGTGACGCCCTGGTGGATCGAGCTTGCCGCGCGCGGATCGACCAGCAGCGTGTAGTCTGAATGGCTGTGGACGTCGATGAAGCCGGGCGCGACGACGAGACCGGCGGCATCGATACACGGCGTATCCGCGGGAATCTCCGGCGCACCGATCGCGGCGATGCGGTCGCCTTCGATCAGGACATCGGCAATGACCGGCGCGCGGCCGGAGCCGTCATGCACCTCGCCACCGCGGATCAGCATGCGCGAGCTCACGACGCGGCTCCGGCACTCGCGCGCAGCGCGGCGGTGGCCGCGGCGTCGATGGACAGGCCCTCGGCGCCGCTCGCGATCGCGACCGCGTAGTCGCGGCGCGCCCCTTCCGGCGTCACGCGCCCGAGACGGACATCCTCGAGGACAAGGTCCGGATCGCGGCTGCGCGGATCGCCCCAGCCTCCGCCGCTGGCGAGCACGTGGCGGAAGACGTCGCCGCGGCGAAGCGGAACCGGTTCGGTGATCAGCACCGGCAGCACGCGCTCCGACGCGGTGCCCGGGTTGACGACGTTGAGCGAGCCGCTGCCTGGCCTGCCACCGGCGAGGCCGAAGGGCGGAAAGCGTCGCTTGTCCGAGCGGACGGTCAACGTCGCCTCGTCGGCGAGCAGGCGGAAGACCCGCTCGATCGCCATGCCGCCGCGATGGCGCCCGGGGCCGCCGCTGTCGGTAACGAAGCCATAGCTTTCGACGCGCAGCGGATAATCGGCCTCGATCGTCTCGACCGGCACGTTCGACTGGTTGGCGCCGAGATGCGCCACGGCGTCCTGGCCGTCCTGCGCCGGGCTGCCGCCCCAGGCGCCCATGATCGTCTCGACGAAGATGAAGGGCTTCCCGTCCTGGCGTCCGCCGATGGTCGGCAGCGTCGAGCCGCCGCTGCCATCGGCCGGCACGCGCCCGGGCAGGGCCTGGGCCAGCGCGCCCATCACGCAATCCATCATCCGGAAGCCGGTGATGCCGCGCGCGCCGCAGGCGGCGGGTGGGCGTGGATTGACGATGCTGCCAGCCGGCGCGATGACCTGGATCGGCCGCGTGAAGCCCTGCGCGTTGGGGATGTCCGGCGACAGGACCGAGCGGATCGCGGCGTAGGACGCGGCGTGGGTGAAGGGCATGGGGGCGTTGATGCCCGCCCGCACCTCGGGCGACGTGCCGGTCCAGTCGACGGTGATCTCGTCTGCGCGCACGGTCAGGGCGACGCGGAAGGGGATCGGGCGCGGATCGTCGCCCAGCCCGTCGATATGATTCTCGAAGCGGTAGACCCCGTCCGGGATGTCGGCGATCTCGGCGCGGGTGAGTCGCTCCGCGTAGTCGTGGATCTCGGCGCAGGCGGCGCGGAACCGCGCCGGTTCCCAGCGCGCGAAGAGCTTCGCGAATTCGCGCTCGCCGACGAGGCAGGCAGCGACCTGCGCCTTGACGTCGCCGATGACCTTGTCCGGGACGCGCACATTGGCGGCCAGGATGTCCCAGATCGCCGTGTTCTCGCGGCCCGCATCGACCAGCTTGAGCAGGGGCAGGCGCAACCCCTCCTGGAAGATCTCGGTCGATCCGATCGAGTTGCTGCCGGGCACGATGCCGCCGATGTCGTTCTGATGCGCGACGGTCGTCGCCCAACCCTCGATCCGGCCGCCGATGAAGATCGGGCGCACGATGTAGATGTCGGGAAGGTGCTGGCCCGCGGCGAGATACGGGTCGTTGAAGATGAAGATGTCCCCCGGCGCCACGGTATCGGCCAAGGTCGCGACGAGGTTGCGCATCGCGTCGTGGAAGCTGCCGAGATGCAGCGGCGTCGTCGCGCCCTGGGCGAGGGTCCGGCCGCCGGCGTCGCACAGCGCGGTCGAATAGTCGATGGCGTCGCGCACGATGCTGGAGCACGAGGTGCGCATGATGATGATCGCCAATTCGTCGGCGATGGTCTCGAAGGCGCTCTTCACGACCTCGAGTTCGAAGGGCGAGATGCGCGGGTTCATGGTGCGGCCTGTGCGAGTTCGATGACGATGTTGCCGTGCGCGTCGAGCCAGGCCGATGCGTCGGGGGGAACGACCGTGGTTCCTTCGTAGTCCTCGACGATCAGAGGGCCTTGGCGGGGCGTCGCGTCGAGCGCGCCACGGCGGATGACCGGCGTGTCGGCATGGCCGTGCGTGGGGCCGAAATAGGCGCTGCGGCGGCCGCGCTCCGTGTCCGGTCCCGCGATGGTGATCGCGGACGCGGATGTCGGCCCCGTGGATCCGGTCAGCGTCGCCGAGACGTCGAGCGCGACGAGTTCGACCGCGAAATCGAGGCGCAGCCCATAGGTCCGCGCATGCTCGTCCTGGAAACGCCGGGCAAGGTCTTCGAGCGCGGCCCCATCGAGCGTTCCGCCCGCGACGACGATAGGCAACTCGAAGGCCTGACCGACATAGCGCATCGCCGCGGTCCGGCGGATCGCGACGCCGTCGCGGTGCGCCTCGATCCGCGCGAGCACCTGGGCGGCGAGGCCGTCGAAGGCGGCCTCCAGCGCGGCGGGAGACAGCGCATCGAGGCGATGGAGGAAGGCGCGAGACTGACTGAACTGGACGTCGCCCACGCATAGGCCGACGGCGCTGAACACGCCCGCCGCCGCCGGCACGAGGGCGCGCCGGATCTGCAGGTGGCGCATGAGTTCCGCCGCGAAGACGCCGCCATTGCCGCCGAACGCAAGCAGGACGAAATCGGCCGGGTTGCGCCCGCGATAGGTCGACACCGCCTTGACCGCGCGGACCATGTTGGCCGTGGCGACGACATGGACCGACCACGCGGCCTCGGCGAGATCGATCCCGAGCGGCGCCGCGACACGCTCGGTCAGCGCCCGCCGGCCGAGCGCCGCGTCGATCCGCACCGCGCCGTCGGCGAGCGCGACGGGGTTGAGGAACCCAAGCACGACATTGGCATCGGTCACCGTCGGTGCCGTCCCGCCCATGCCGTAGCAGGCCGGACCCGGCACCGCGCCGGCGCTGTCGGGCCCGACCTTGATCATCCCGGCGCGATCGAGGCGAACGATGCTGCCGCCGCCCGCGCCGACCTCCGAGATGTCGATCACCGGCAGTTTCAGCGCGTAGCCGCCGCCCTTCATCAGGCGGCTCGACAACGAGATGCCGCTGCCGACCTCGTACTCGTCGGTGCGGGTGATCTGACCGTCCTCGATCAAGGAAGCCTTGGCCGTCGTGCCGCCCATGTCGAAGCTGATCACGTTCGGATAGCCGCAGCGCAGCGCGACATGGGCCGCGCCGATGACGCCGGCCGCGGGACCGCATTCCACGATGCGGGCCGGCATCTCCATCACCTGTGCCGCGTCGAGGATGCCGCCGCTCGACTGCATGACGAGCAACTGACCGGTCAGACCGGCCTCGCGCAGCCCGTCGCGAAGCTGGCGTACATATGTCGCCACCGGCGGCCCTACATAGGCGTTGATGACGGTGGTGCTGCTGCGTTCGTATTCGCGGATCTCCGGCAGGACATCCACGGAAAGCGTCACGAAGACCCCGGGCAGGGCCGCGCGCAGCCGCGCCCCGACACGCCGTTCATGGTCGGGGTTCGCATAGGAATGCAGGAAACAGACCGCGACCGCCTCGACGCGCGCCGCGCGCAGCGCGTCGATCGCCGTATCGATGTCGGTCTCGTCGAGCGGCGTCAGCACGGAACCGTCGGCGGTGACGCGCTCGGTGATCTCGAGCCGCAGGTCGCGCGGCGCGAGCGGCGGCGGCTTGACGTAATGCGCGTCGTAGAGGCGTGGGATCCGGATCCGGCGCAGCTCGAGCACGTCGCGGAACCCGCGCGTGGTGAGCAGCGCGGTGCGCGCGCCCTTGTGCTCCAGGATCGCATTCGTGGCGACGGTGCAGCCATGCAGCACCTCCCCGAAGGCCTCCGGATCGAGGCCGAGCGTCGTCGCGAGTTCGAGAATGCCGGTGACGACGCCGCGGGCGTAGTCGTCCGGCGTCGAGGGCAGCTTGCGCGTCGCGAGCCGCCCGTCCGGCAGGAACAGCGCGATGTCCGTGAACGTGCCACCGATATCGGCGGCGATCTTGAGCTTCGCGGGAGCGTCCATGTCAGCCGGTCTTCCTTGTCATCGCGCATGATCCTTGCGGCATGGCGAAGGCTAGGTTCAGGACGCCATCATGTCGAATTGCGAGTCGGTATCCTTGTTCATAATCTAAGTGAATGTAAAAAAACGGCGCTGGAAGGGCCGGGGCGATGCACGCGGGGATCACGTTGCGGCAGGTCGAGGCGTTCCACTGGATCGTGCGCAGCGGCAGCTTTTCCGAGGCGGCGCGGATCCTGAACGCGACTCAGCCGGCGATTTCCAATCGGATCCGCGAACTCGAGCGTCTGATCGGCACGCGACTCTTCGAGCGCCACGGACGCGTGATGCGCCTGACGCCGGCCGGACGCGACCTGCAAGGGCTCGCCGAGCAGATGGTGACGCTCGGCCACGCCTTCGTCGCGCGCGCGGCGCCGAAGGGGGCGGTCGCCGGGGTGATGCGCATCGGCGCCGCGGATACGGTGGCGCTGACCTGGCTGCCGCGGCTCGTCGCGCGGCTCTCGGCACGCTACCCGCGTCTTGCGGTCGAATTGTCCGTCGATCTGTCCACCCATCTGCGCGCGAAACTCGCGGAGGGTGATCTCGACATCGGCTTCCTGGTCGGGACGGCTCCCGGTCCGGAATTCGCGGAGATCCCGTTCGGCCAGATCCGCAATGCCTGGATGGCGGCTCCCGGTCTCGGGCTTGGCGGGCGGCGGGTGACGCCGCGCGAGTTGGCGGCGCATCCGGTGCTGACCCATTCGCGCGGCTCGCATCTCCACCGCGTGGTCATGAAATGGTTCGCGGCCGCGGGTATCCGCGATATCCGCATCCATGGATGCAACAGCCTCGCGACGATGATCGAGATGACCGTGGCCGGGCTCGGCGTCAGCCTTCTCTCGCCGGATCTGGTCCGGCAGCGCCACGGCGACGCGCTCGCGGTGGTGGACACCGGTGCCGCCCTGGCGCCGACGCGCTTCACGTGTATCCACGCCGGCACGGTGCCGGAGGCCGTCACGGCGACGATCCTGCGCGCGGCGCGCCGCGAGATGGCGCGCGAGCCCTGCTTTCGGCCCTGGCGCTGAGCCGTCGCGACGCCTATCCCGGCCGACGCACGGCGAGGGTGAGGCGCGAGGGATGTGCGGGGCCCACATGGATCGCGTTGCGCGCGGGCAGGCGCTGCGTGTGCCGGCCGAGCGGTTCCCCGGTTCCCGGATTGACGTCGAATTGAGGGAAGTTGCTCGACGCGACGTCGATGCGGATCCTGTGACCGCGCTCGAACCGGTTCGCCGTCGGCGGCAATTCGATCGCGATCTCGTAGACGCGTCCCGGCTCGATGAGATCGGGGGTTTGCGCGCCATCGCGAAAGCGCATGCGCAGGATCGCGTCGGTGAGATTCAAGTGGAACCCCTCCGGATCTGCGGCGCCCGAAGGATGGACGTCGATCAGCTTGGCGGTGAAGTCGGTATCCTGCGCGCTCGACGACACGAAGAGCCGCAGCGTCACCGGACCCGCGATCTCGACCGCTTCGGCGAGCGGTTCGGTCTGGAAGACCTGGACGTCGGCGCGCTGGGACAGCAGCGGGTAGGGCGCTGCACAGCCAAGCAGATCGGGGCGCTCGCGCTGATGCATCGGGCCATCCGGCAGGATGGGGCGCATGCGCGCGCGGCCGTGGAGATAGGCGGGGTCCGCGCCATCGGGGACCGGCATCCACTCGAAGAAGGCCGCCACCGCCGCGCCGATCGTGGGAACGGGGCGTGCGGGGTCGTGGGTCCAGGCGATCGTCGTCTCGGGGATCGCGGTGCCGGTCGCGGCGAGGCGGCCATCGGGCGCCAGGAGGAAGTCGGTCTCGTGGGCATCGGGGGGCGGCCAGGACACGGCCTCGATCCAGCGTCCGCCATGGGCGAGGGCGCCATCCGGCGTGCGCCCGCCGGTGCCGCCGCCCATCACGAAGAGGCGGACCGTCGGATCGGCCTCGACCCCGGTCGGCGCGTCCTTGAGCCAACGGTCGAACCAGCGCAGGCGCTCGGGATTGTAGACCGCGTTGCCCCAGGCGGCGTCGGGCCCGAACTCGACCTCGCCGATCCGCGACGCGCCGGCCCGCATGCCGCCATGGTTCCAGGGGCCGACGATGAGGCGCTGCGGCGCGGTGCTGCGACGGGCCATCTGCGCGAATTGCCACGTCACCTCGGCGACGAAGCAATCGTACCAGCCCGTCGAGAACACCGTCGGCACGTCGGCATAGCGGTCGAGCCGCGATTTCTGGTCGAGCACCTCCTGCGTCCACCAGGGATCGAGCCCGTCGAAATCCTGATAGCGCATCAGCACGGCCTCGAGGTTCGGCACCGCGGCCAGCGGCGTGTGTGCGCGCTTGAAGGGCATGTGCTGGAGGAATCCACGCATCGCCATCGCGCCCTCCTCGATGCGCTTGCGCGCCACGGGATCCGACCGGATCTCGGCGGCGTCGTAGGCGTGCAGGAATAGCGCGGGGACCATGTGCAGGCGCTGCGCCCCGCCGCTGCGCGATTCCCATCCATGCGCGGTGATCGGCGCCACGTCGACCCACAGAGCCGACAGGTGCGGCGGACGGTGGAGCGCGGCGACGTTCTGGACGCAGCCGCTATGCGAACTGCCGACCATGCCGATGCGGCCAGTCGACCAGGACTGCGCCGCGAGCCATTCGATCGTGTCGTGGCCATCCTCGCCTTCGCGCGGATTGGCGCGATGATGATAGTCGCCGACGCCCTGCGAATTGCCGCGGCCGCGCAGGTCCTGGATGGCGACGACGTAGCCGCGGCGCGCGAAATACTTGCCGACCGGTTCGACCTGCATGACCGGGTTCGACTTGTCGTAGGAGGTCCGCGTCAGCAGGACCGGGAAGCGGCCCGGGCGCGGGCTGCCGTCCGGGAAGGCCGGACGGTAGATATCGGTCGCGAGGCGCACGCCGTCGCGCATCGGCACCATGACGTCGAGCGAGACCGAGATGTTGTCGAGCGCGTCGGTGGCGTGCTGCATCGTCGTTCCCTCCCCGGGCGTGGCGCCGGGATTTCCGCATGCGGCGGACGAATTGACAATGCGCGCGTCGTGGTCCGACAGTGCGGACCGCAGCCGGGGCGCATCGCCGTCGGCTTCGAGGGGAGTAGACCGGCATGACCGCCATCCTGAGCGCGCGCAGCAGCACGGACGACGAACTCGCGGAGTGGGAGCTGCGCCGCGACATGGCGGCGGTATTCCGCGTCGGCGCGCGGCTCGACTGGAACGAGCAGATCGGCAACCACAATTCCGTGATGCTGCCGGGTGATCGCGAGCGCCCGCTGTTCTTGATCAATCCGCGCGGCATGCTGTTCCAGGAGATCACCGCCAGTTCGCTGATCGTCTGCGATCTCGACGGCAATGTCGTGCGCGGCACGGGGGAATTGCGCAAGGTCGCGTTCCACATCCATGCGCGCATCCATCTGCGCAAGCCCGGCGCGGCCTGCGTCGTGCATGTCCATCCGCCCTATCTGACGGCGCTGTCGCTGCTCGCGGACAGCGAACTCGAACTCGTGCACCACAACAACCTGCTGCTCAACGACCGGATCGTCTACGACCGCTCCGGCTATCAGCCGGTCGCGGACAACGAGGAGGGCGATCGCATCGCCGATCTGCTGGGCGACAGGACGATCATGGTCATGGCCCATCACGGCGTCACGACCGTCGGCGCGACCGTGCACGAGGCCTTCGACGAGTGCTTCATCGCCGAGCGTAACGCCCGCATCCAGATGATCGCCTGGCAGACCGGCAGGAAGATGGCGCCGCTGCCCGATCAGGCGCGGCGCCGCTACACCGGCCCGTGGTCCGCGCGGGCCGATTCGCGCATGCACCTGGATGCGTGGCGGC
>CAIOSQ010000009.1 GCA_903860935.1 uncultured Rhodospirillales bacterium
CAGAAGGACAGCGAGAACACGACCGCGAAGGTTGCGGAATGCGGCGTCGCGCCGGCACCGGCGGCAAGCGCGGGGGATCTATCCGAGGACATGCGTGAGAGCTTAGGGGGCGCCGCCTGCCGTCGTCGACGCGAAAACCGCGCAACCCCGCCATGCGCCGTCGCCGTCATATGCCATCTCGTGCGGCCGGGTTGAAAACGCCGCGCGGAGCTTCCATGCTCGGCCCATCGGCCGGAAGGGGGCATTCGGTGCAGCGGAAATGCAGTCCAGAAATGCGGAGCACCGCTCCGCGCGTCGGAGACGCGTGATGGTCGCCGCAAGTCATCCGGGGTCGCTCTGGTCGCGCACGGCGCCTCCCAGTCCCTCTTGCCCACCGCTTGCGGGCGATGCGCGCGCCGATGTCGCGATCGTCGGCGGTGGGTTCCTCGGCGTCTCTGCCGCCCTGCACCTCGCGCAGAGCGGCGCGACGGTCGTCCTCCTGGATGCGGGCGATATCGGCGCGGGTGGATCCGGTCGCAATGGCGGGCAGGTCATACCGGGGATCAAGAAGACGCGGGCGGTGCTCGCAACGAAATTCGGTGGCGAATGGGCCGATCGGTTGGCCGCGCTCGGAGACGGGACGGCCGCACGTGTCTGCCGTCTGATCGAGACCCATGACATCGCCTGCGATCTCGATCGGCGGGGGTGGATCCGCGCTGCGCACGCAGCACCAGCCATGCGCGATGTCGAAGCCCTCGCAGAAGAATTGCGCGGCCGCGGACAGGATGTGGAGTTGCTCTCGCGGGACGAGATCGCCGCGCGGTCCGGGACGCCGGTCTATGTCGGCGGCATGCACGACAAGAGGGCCGCGGGCATAAATCCGCTCGCCTATGTTCGCGGCCTCGCCGCGGCGGCGCAGCGGTTCGGGGCGCATGTGCACGCAAACTCCCCCGCACGGCGTCTCTCGCGGACCGCCACGGGGTGGCGGGTCGAGAGCGATCAAGGGGCGGTCCAGGCCGATCAGGTGGTGCTCGCGACGGGGGCTTACAGCGACGGCCTGTGGCCGGGCCTCGCGCGGAGCTTCATCGGCGTGCAGAGCGCGCAGATCGCGAGTCGGCCGTTGAGCGAGAATCTCCGCGCCGCGGTGATGCCATCACGTGCGGTGCTGTCCGACACGCGCAAGCTCGCGAACTATTACCGCGTCGACCTTGCCGGGCGCTTCATCATCGGTGGGCGTGGACCGCTGGGCGATGCCCCGGAACCCGCCACCCTGGTCGCCTTGCAGCGTGCGGCGTGCGAGCGTTTCCCCATGTTGGCTGATGTCGAATGGGAGCATGCCTGGGCCGGTCGGATCGACATGACCCTCGACGAACTTCCCCATCTCTGCGTGCCAGCGCCCGGTGTCACCAGCCTTGTCGGGTTCAACGGGCGGGGCATCGCCCTGGCGACGACATTGGGCGCGGTGATCGCCAATCGCCTGAGCGGCGGGCGGGATCCGAGCCTCGATTTTCCGGAGACCACCCTCTCCACCGTGCCGTTCCACGCCCTGCGTGCTCCGGCTCTGCGCGCCGCCGTCGCATGGTACAGGCTGCGCGACGCGCTCGGTTTCTCGGGCTGAGGCGGCCTGCGTCTTACCAGCCCAGCGCGTAGCACGGCCGGCGTGGATCGGCCGCACCGAGCAGGAAGCCGGTCGCCGGATCGCGCTTGACGACGCACATCGCGCCGGCGCGCCAGACGAAATCGTCCCACCAATGGACATCGTGGCCAAGCGCCGCGAGCGCATCGCCGGTGGCGCGCGGAAACCGCCCCTCCAGATTGAGCCAGCCTGGCTGGTAGCGATGGGGCTCGAAGGAATCCGGGAAACTGTTGGTCGCGAAGCGCGGCGCCTCGACGGCCTCCTGCGGGTCCATGCCGAAGACGACGATGTTGAGGAATGTCTGAAGCATCGCCTGGGCCTGGACATCGCCGCCCGGCGTGCCGAAGGGCATCACCATCCCGGCATGCGGCCCCTCGCGGCCGATCGCCAGCGCGGGGTTGGGCGTCAGGCGCGGGCGCTTGCCTGGTGCTACCCCCGAGGGGTGCGCGGGATCGGCCCAGCCTTGCGAGCCGCGCGACGATGGGCAGAGCCCGGTGCCCGGGATGACCGGCGTGTCGCTCGAGACGTCGCTCGGCGTCGCGGAGAAGACGTTTCCGTGGCGGTCGATCACGCAGATATAGCTCGTGTCGAGCGGTGGCGCGGGCGGTCCGGCATCTGCACCGGGCATGGTCGCGCCGACGCGTCCGGATGGCGGCATGCCTGGCCAGGCCTTGTCGGAATGGATCAGCGCTCGCCGCTCCTGCGCATAAGCCGGGGACAGCAGGCGTTCCATCGGAACATCGACGAAGCGAGGATCTCCGAACCAGGCCTCGCGATCCGCGAAGGCGAGTTTCATCGCCTCGGTGACAGCGTGGACATAGGCTGGGCTGTTATGCCCCATGCCTGACAGATCGAGCCCATCGACGAGGTTGAGCATCATCGGCACCACCGGCCCCTGGCACCAGCCGGGGCAGGCATGAACGTCGATGCCGCGGAAGTGGGTCTTCACCGCGGGTTCGATCTCGGGCTCGAACGTGGCGAGGTCCTCGGCCGCGAGCAGTCCGCCATGCGCGCGGTGATAGGCGAGAATCTGCGCGGCGATGTCGCCCGTGTAGAAGGCGTCGCGCGCCGCGCGCAAGCCGTCCGCGCGACTTCCGCCGGCCGCGCGCTCCTCGTCGGCCATGTAGCGCAGCGTCCGCGCCAGGTCCGCCTGGATGAAACGGTCGCCTACGCGGGGCGGCGCGCCGCCAGGAAGGTAGATGGCGGCGCTCGAGGGCCAGCGCGCATAGCCTGCCTGATTATTGGCGATCATCTCCGCCATCAGCGGGTACATCGCGAAACCCTCGCCGGCGAAGCGGATCGCCGCGGCCGCGACGTCGCCGAACCGCATCGTGCCCCATCGGGCGAGGGTCGCGATCCAAGCCGCCGGCGCCGCCGGTACGACCGTCCGCAGGATGCCATGTGGGATTTGTCCGCCATGATGACGCTGGAAGAACGCCGGATCGAGAGCCCGGGGCCATCCGCCGAGCCCGGCCACGGACCAGACGCGATCCTCGCCCGCGGGGCGCACCAGGATCGGGGCCACCCCCGCGACATTGACGATGTCGCTCTGCAGCACGCCGAGTGCGATCCCGCCCGCCACCCCGGCGTCGATGGCATTGCCGCCCGCCTCGAGGATGGCGAAGGCCGCGTGCGCGGCGAGGTAGTGGCCGGCCGAGGCCACATGGCTGGATCCGGCGATCGTCGGCCGGTGGGCGCGGGTCCCGGTCAGGGCGACATCTTGGGGCATGGGGCTCTCCCGGATCTGATGCGTTTCAATCTGCAGTGACGCGGTCCGTCGCCTTGCGGGCAATCCAGTTTCCGAGCGCGCCCGGGCCCGATGCGCCGCCGCCACCCAGCGACGGCGGGTGCGGTGGCTCGGTCCAGCGGCGTTCGGCGATCTGGCGCACGCAGATCACGGCCAGCGGCGCGTAGGCCAGGATGACGTAGGACCACGCGGGAAAGAGAAGGGCAAACGCCGCCGGAACGATCAGCATGCGCTCGATTGCGCGGAGCGGACCGAGCATGTGTCCTTCGAGAACGAACACCGCGGCGGCGAGGGACAGGAACGCCAGCACGGCCATCATCGCCTGCTCGGCGAGGCCACCGCCGATGCCGATCAACTCCGGCCTGATGACGAACATGAAGGGCAGGATGAAGCATGGCAGCCCGAGCGCTACGCAGATCATGGACGTCCGCATGTAGCTGCCGCCCGAGATGTTCGCGGCGACGAGCGCCGCCAGCGCGACCGGCGGTGTGATGGAGGCGACGTTGGCGTAGAAGAAGACGAAGAGATGCGCCGCGAGCAGCGGCACGCCCAGCTTGACGAGAGCTGGCGCGCCGAGAAGCGCGACAAGGATGTACGCGGCGGAGGTGGGGACGCCGCAACCCAGCACGATGCAGGTCAGGGCAGCCATCAGCAGCAGCGGCCACAAAGCGCCGCCGGCGATCTCGAGCATCATGTGCGACATGCGCTGGCCGAGGCCCGAGGAGACGAACATCTCGACAAGAACGTTGATGACGGCGACGACGATCGCGATCTGGGCGCCGCTGATCGCGCCGAGCCGGGCGGATTGACCGCACGCCGCAAGCACCGAGCGCAGCGCAGCGATCGGTGTACGGCGGAGCACATGGATCCGCTTCGCCGCTTCGCCCGCGAGCATCAGCAAGGACGGATAGAGCGCAGCGCTTCCCGCCGGGATCGAATCGCTCGACAGGCAGACAAAGAGGAGCACGATCCCCGCGATCACATGCGCATGGGCGAGGCAGTCGCGGCCTATGCTCGGGCCGGCCGTGTCCGGCGTTCCGCCGCCCGCGATGCCCATGCGGATGGCCCGCAGATGGATCGACAGCATCAGGTAGAGATAGAACAGCACCGCCGGGACGATCGTCGCGAGCATCACGTCCGCGTAGGGGATGCCGGTTATGCCGACGATGAGAAACGCTGTCAGACCGAGCACCGGCGGCGTGATCTGGCCGCCAGTCGAAGACACGGCCTCGATCGCGCCGGCATGTTCGCGGGTGAATCCGACGCGGCGCATCATCGGGATGGTCAGCGGCCCCTGGGCGGCGACATTGGCCACCGTGCTTCCGGAGATCATGCCGAACAGGGCGCTCGAGACGACCGCCACCTGGGCCGGGCCCGCGCGCCATCCGCCGACCAGGGCGAAGGCGACGCGCATGATCATGTCGGTCCCGCCGGTCGCCTGCAGGACCCCGGCGAAGAGCATGAACATGAAGATGCTGCGCGCGGATTCCTCGGTGAGAAAACCGAGCAGGCCGCTGAAGGCCGGAATCGAGGTGTAACCGACCAACCGCTCGAGTCCGATACCCGCATGGAAGAACAGGCGTCCGGGGAAGACAGCGCCGAAATACCCGTAGAGCAGACCGGCGATCGCCATGCCGGGAATGATCCATCCCCATTCGCGCCATGCGGCGGCGAGCAGCACGGCGAGCATCACAATGGCGACGACGCGATCCGAGGGATCGGGGAACAGGCTGCGCTCCTCGACCAGCGCCTGATACTCGACATGGATGTAGACAAGCGGGATCGCCGCCACGAAGGCCATGGCGATGAATGCGCGGCGCGCCCAGTGGCGTGCGTCCGGGGTCGCTTCGGCGGCGGCCAGGAAGACGAGGATCGCGGCGAGGTTGACGTGGATGTTCTTGAACTGGCCGGTTGGGAACCAGAAGCTCTGTGTCTGAAACACGTGAAGACACGTCATCGCGAGCGCGGCGAGCCCGACGAACACGGACACCCGCGGCGCTGGCGCGTCGCGACGTCCCAATATCTCCTGTGCCCACCCCTTCGTCACACCGGCGAGTGTCCTGGGCGGAACCGCGCTTGTCCAGTCCTCCGCGTGCTTGATCTCGCGGCCGACATCCGCTTGACCGCCCCGCATCCGCTCCTGATGATCGATTGCGAAACGTTGGGAGGACGACATGGACACAAGTTCGGAGCATCACAAGAGCGGGCGCCGCGGCGCCTTGCGTGCGCTTGGCGCTGGCCTCGTGCTGGGCAATAGCCTCGGGCTCGGCTGGCGGCCCGCCTTCGCGCAGGAGAAGCCGTTGCGCTGGGGATCAGCCAGCCTCGGATCGACCGGCTATGTCATCATCGAGGCGCTGGCCTCGACCGTGAACCGGGTCACCGACATCAAGGGCGCGTCGGTCGCGACGCAGGGCGCGGTGGAGAACATGGCGCTGTTCGGGCGCGGCGAACTGGACCTCGCGCAGACGACCTCGCTCGACTGGGGGCCGGCCCGCGATGGCGAAGCGCCGTTCCGCCAGAAGATCGCGCCGGTGCAATTGCTGTCCTATGCCGTCTGGAACATGCATCCGCTGGTCCGCGCGGATTCGGGGCTCAACCGGCTCGAGGATCTGGTCGGCAAGCGAGTGTCGCCTGGACCCGCAGGCGGAATCACCACGGTGATGTGGCGGCAGTTGTTCCAGAAGGCCGGGCTGCACGACAAGGTTCGCTGGACCTACGGCTCCTGGCGCGAGACCTATGACGGGTTTAAGGCTGGTGCGATCGACTGCATCGCGTCTCTGCTTGTCGACGGCAGGCCGTCGGCGATCGTCAACGAGCTCGAGACGACGGTGAAGCTCAAGCCGCTGCGGGTCGACGAGGCGCTGATCAACGAAGCCGCGAAGGGCAATCCTGGCGCCTTCGCCTTCAGCCTGACCCCGGATCGCTGGAAGATCATCGACGGGCCGACACCGACCCCGTCCTGCTCGGGCATTCTTGGCGCGCGCCCGGAAGCCGTGTCGAACGACGCGGGCTACAAGATCGTCAAGGCGATCTACGAGAACGAGGCCGATATCCGGCGCATCTCTCAGGATCTCGACATGATCCGGGTCGAGCTGGCGACGCGCTACCTGCTCAAGGGCTTTCCCGTGAATGGTGGCGCGGCGCGTTATTACCGCGAACGAAATGTCTGGCGGGACGATCTGAGCGCGACTTGACCTGAATTTCGGCCGGCGCGGGCGGCCGGCGCGGGCGGCTGGCCCGGGCGAATGGGGCGGGGAGCGGCGGAATGCCGCGCTCCAGACCCCGTCGCCCAGGGGCAGCCGCCTTGCTTTTTGATTGAAATATTAGAACATGCGAAGGTATGAATCTGACTGTCGGAGCGAGGAGATGGCTATGACCAATATCGGTTCCCTGGATCGGATTTTGCGAGTCGTCGTCGGCCTCGCCTTGACCGGCGGTCCGGTCTTCGCAGCCGGGTTCTTCGCGTCGCTTGGTTCGTGGCGCTACGCCGTCATCGCCGCCGGGGTCGTCATGCTCGCGACGGCGGTGTTCCGCTTCTGCCCTGCCTACAGGCTGTTCGGCATCCGCACCTGTCCGCTCGAACACCGGTGATCCGGAGAGGCCGTTTTCTCGGCGTCTGCCCAGGAGGATCTCCATGATCGATATCCAACCCATGCCCGCCGTGCCCGCGAAGCCCGACGTCACCGGGTTCTTCGACGCGGCAACGAACACGATCAGCTACGTCGTCAAGGATCCCGGGTCCAGGTCCTGCGCGGTGATCGACTCCGTCATGGACATCGATTATGCGGCCGGCCGGATTTCCTTCGCCGGCGCGGATGCGATCATCGCGCATATCCGTGCGCGCGGCCTGACGCTCGACTGGCTGATCGAGACCCATGTCCATGCCGATCACCTGTCCGCGGCGCCGTACATCCAGGCACGTCTCGGCGGCAAGATCGGCATCGGTGACCGCATCACCGTCGTGCAGGATGTCTTCGGCAAGGTGTTCAACGAAGGGCCGGAGTTCCCGCGCGACGGCAGCCAGTTCGATCGGCTGCTCGTCGATGGAGACACCTATGCGATCGGCGGTCTGACGGCCGTCGCACTCCACACCCCCGGCCATACGCCGGCGTGCATGACGCATGTCGTCGGCGATGCTGCGTTCGTCGGCGACACCCTGTTCATGCCCGATGGCGGTTCGGCGCGCGCCGATTTTCCCGGCGGCGACGCGCGGATTCTGTTCCGCTCGATGCGCCGGATCCTCGAACTCCCGCCGTCCACGCGTCTGTTCATGTGCCACGACTACGCGCCGAATGGGCGACCGATCCGCTGGGAAAGCAGCGTCGCCGATGAGCGCGCGCACAATATCCATGTGCGCGACGGCGTGAGCGAGGACGAATTCGTCGCGATGCGAGAGGCCCGCGACCGCACGCTCGCGATGCCGCGGCTCATCCTGCCCGCGTTGCAGGTGAACATGCGCGCGGGCGCGTTGCCGCCGGCCGATGCGGGTGGGCGGGTGTTCTTGAAGCTTCCCGTCAACGCCCTGTGAACGCTGGTTCTCGACCGACCGAGCCGGAGACCGCCATGCATCCCAGACGCCTTGCCGACATTCTGTCGGTCTCGCCACAGATCGCAGTCGAGGATGTCGCCGCGATCGCCGGTGCCGGCTTCCGATCCATCGTCTGCAACCGACTCGATGGCGAGGATCCCGGGCAGCCGCGTTTCGCGGAGATCGCGGCAGCCGCCGCGGCGGCGGGATTGCGCGCGGTGCATCAGCCCGTCGCATCCGGGGCCGTGACCGCGGCGGACGGCGTCATGTTCGCCTCGTTCCTCGCCGATCTGCCTAAGCCCGTCCTCGCCTATTGTCGCAGCGGCGCACGCTCGACGACCCTCTGGTCGCTCTGTCAGGTCGCCGCCGGGGACGGGGTTACGCCGCGTGGCGCATGATGCCATGAGGCGGGTTGCCTCTCTCCTGCCGATCTTCGACTGGGCGCCGCGCTACACGCGCACCGATGCGGTCGACGACAGCGTCGCCGCCGCGATCGTGACGATCATGCTCGTTCCGCAGAGCCTCGCCTATGCGATGCTCGCCGGATTGCCGCCGCAGGCGGGTCTCTATGCTTCGATCCTGCCGCTCGTCGCCTATGCCCTTTTCGGCTCCAGCCGGACCCTCGCGGTGGGACCGGTTGCCGTCGTGTCGCTGATGACCGCTGCGGCCCTCGCAGCCGTCGCGCCTCAGGGATCCCCCGCCTATGCCGCCGCGGCCATCGCACTGGCGCTCTTGTCCGGAGCGGTCCTCCTCGCGATGGCGGCGCTCAGGCTCGGCTTTCTTGCCAACATGCTGAGCCATCCTGTGATTTCCGGTTTCATCAGCGCGTCCGGGCTTCTGATCGCGGCAGGTCAGGCGAAGCACCTGCTCGGCATCCGTGCCGGTGGCGAGACGCTGCCGCAGATCCTGCAGGAACTCTGGACGGGGCTCGGCGACACCAACGCGGCCACCCTTGCCGTGGGGCTTTCCACGCTCGCCTTCCTGTTCTGGGCGCGACGGTCGCTGAAGCCGCTGCTGCGGCGATCCGGTTGTGCGCCGCGCGTGGCGGATCTCGCGGCGAAGGCCGGACCGCTCGTGGCGATCGGCGCATCGATCCTGGCCGTCCTTGTGCTGGATCTGGGCGCGCGCGGTGTCAGGCTCGTTGGTCCGATCCCCGCGGGATCTCCGCCCTTCGCCATCCCTGTTTTCGATCCCGGCTTGTGGCTCGACCTTTTGCCTGCGGCGACGCTGATCGCGCTCGTGGGGTTCGTCGAGTCGGTGTCGGTCGGCCAGACCCTCGCGGCGCGGCGGCGGCTAAGGATCGTTCCCAACCAGGAGCTCGTCGGGCTCGGCGCGTCCAACGTCGCGGCGGCGCTGTCCGGTGGATTTCCCGTGACCGGGGGCTTCGCGCGCTCGATCGTCAATTTCGAGGCGGGTGCGGCGACGCCGCTCGCGGGCGCGCTTACCGCGATCCTGATTCTCGTCGCGACGATGTTCCTGACGCCGCTCTTCCGTCTGTTGCCTCAGGCCGTTCTCGCCGCGACGATCGTCGTCGCTGTCCTCGCGCTGGTCGATTTCGCCGCGGTGCGGCGCGTCTACGCCTATTCGAAGAGCGACTTCGCCGCCATGGCGGCGACGATCGTCCTGGTTCTCATGGTCGGGATCGAGGCGGGTATCGTCGGGGGTGTCGCATTGTCCTTGATCCTGTTCCTGTGGCGCACCGGTACGCCGCATGTTGCGATCGTCGGGCAGGTTCCGGGCACGGAGCATTTCCGCAATGTCGAGCGTCACGCGGTGCTGACGTCCCCGGACCTGCTGTCGATCCGCATTGACGAGAGCCTCTACTTCGCGAATTCGAGAGTCCTCGAGGAGCGCGTTCTTGCCGAGGTCGCGGTGCGTCCCGAATTGCGCAACGTCGTCCTGATGTGCTCCGCCGTGAACCTGATCGACGCCAGCGGGCTCGAGAGCCTCGAGGCGATCGCGGAGCGACTGGCGTCGGCGGGGATCGGCTTTCATCTCTCCGAGGTGAAGGGGCCGGTCATGGATGCGTTACGGCGTTCGGACTTCTTGGCGCATTTCCGCGGCCGGATCTTCCTGTCGCAGTACGAAGCCGCCGCGGCGCTCGCCCCGGCGGCGCACCGCGACGCATAGCGCGCGGCGCATTCGCGACCTTTCCGGCCCTGGTCGTCGCCGTCCTCAGTCGCCGGCGGCGGTTCCGTTGGACGGCGCGCCGTGCGCGGATCCTCGGACGCGGTGCGCGATCATGCGGTCATGAAGCGTGACGATCGTACGGCTGCCGGTCGTGCGGAAGAGCCACGGGAAGATTCCGTGAAGGAAGCAGGCGAGCGAGGCCGCGAACATCGCGCCCGCGAAGCCGAAGGCGGACGCCATGTGCTGGCCGTAGGTCTCTCCGACAGATGCCGGATGTTCGGTGAACAGGCGTTTCATGTGTCCTCCATCTCGCCGGTTGCGACGACGCTACTGCCGGTATGGCGGGATATTCATGTCAAAAATCCGGATTTGTCCTCTGGATCGGCATATAGATTTCAAAGAAGCTTATTAATCGGTATGATCATGCCAAGATGAAGATCGACCGCACCGCGCTGCGCATCCTTGCCCTGCTGCAGGAGCAGGCTGACCTGTCGGTGAACGAGGTCGCGCGTCGTCTCGATATCCCGGCCTCGTCCTGCCATCGCAGGTTTCGCGCGCTCGAGGCGTCGGGGTTGATCCGTGGCCGGGTTGCTCTGGTCGATGGCGCCGCGCTCGGCCTGTCGACAGTCGCGTTCGTCGCGATCCGCACGAGCCAGCACGAACCGGCCTGGCTTGCGGCCTTCGCCCGTGCCGCCGCTGCGATGCCGGAGATCCTGGAGATTCACCGATTGAGCGGTACTGTCGACTATCTGCTCAAGGTGGTGGTGCCGGACATCGCCGGCTTCGACGCCTTCTACAAGCGTCTGATCGCCGTGGTGCCGCTCTACGACGTCAGCACGAGTTTCTCGATGGAGCGGATCAAGGAAACCACCGCGCTGCCTCTTGGACTGGCGCGTATCGAGGCGGAGGCTCAGGCACCGAGGCCTACGAAGGGCGCCAGGCCTCGGGCGCGCGCGGCACGGGGTCGGTCGCCACGTCGATCACGGTGACACGCCGCGCCGGTATCGCGGCCCGGAGCGCGGGGGCGATATCCTCGGCGCGCTCGACGCGGATGCCGTCGGCACCATAGGCGCGCGCGACAGCGGCGAAATCGACCCGCGAAAAGGCGTTGATGTCGTCGGGATCCCCGGGTCGATTGCCGTAGAGGCGGCGTATCGCGGCGCGGCCCTGCGCGAAGGCCGCGTTGTCGTTGATCACCACGGTGACCGCGATGCCCTTGCGCACCGCCGTTTCGAGTTCCGCGAGATGGTAGTGGAACCCGCCATCGCCGCAGAATGCGACCACGGGACGATCGGGTGCTGCGCATTTCGCGCCGAGCGCCGCCGGAAACGACCAGCCAAGCGATCCCGCGGCGCGCAGATAGGTCTGCCCCGTGGACGGCAGGTCGATCAGGGTTCCGGACCAGACTGCGGAATAGCCGGTATCGCTGACGAGGATCGCGTTGTCGGGCAGGGCAAGCGCCAGTTCCGCGCAGAGTCGCTCGGGACGGATCGGCGCGTCCGCAGACGACAGCAGCGGCTGGATCGACTGACGCCACGCGTCGCGCGCCGCGGCTGCATGCGACGCCCAGGCGGTGCCGCGCCGTTGCCGCACGGCGCCGGCGAGCGCCGACGCGCCGAGGCCGGGATCGGCCAGCACCGCGATCGCGCATGGCAGGTTGCGGCCCAGTTCGGCGGGGTCGATGTCGATCTGGATCGCCGGCGTTCCAGCCGGTGGAATCGTCCAGTCGAGCGTCACCTGATCGCCCACGCTGCTGCCGACATGGATGACGAGATCGGACTGGTGCGCGACACGATTGGCATAAGGCGCGGAATACGTCCCGATCACGCCGAGGGCGAGACGATGCGTGGCCGGCAGGATCGAACGACCGCCAAGGGAGGTCGCCACTGGCGCGTCGAGAGCCTCGGCGAGGGCCCGCACGGCGGCATGCGCGCCGGTCTGCACCGCGCCCCATCCGCAGACGATCAGCGGTCGTTCGGCGCGATCGATCGCACGCGCTGCGGCTTCGATCGCGGCGGCATCCGGCGCTGGCCGGAAGGCCGGTGCGACGGCAAAGCGCGGTTCGGCCTCCGGCCCGCGCGCGAAATCCGCGGTCTCGACGATTTCGCCCTGCAGACCGGCGAGATCGAGATGGACCGGGCGCGGCGAACCCGTCGTGGCCTCGCGGAAGGCCTGGGCGAGCAGCACGGGCAGCTGCGCCGGGTCGTCGACCCGCGCGGCGAATTTCGTCGTCGCCGCGAAGAGCGGCGCGTGGTCGATCTCCTGGTAGGCATTGCGATGCTGGAAGACGGGCGGCTTTCGCCCGGTCAGCGCGATGACCGGGCTGCGCGCGAGGAACGGATCTTGCAGTCCGGCGGCGAGATTGGCGGCGCCGACGGACTGCGCCATGCAGATGCCGGGGCGCCCGCCGATCCGCGCATGGCCATCGGCCATGTAGGCCGCCGCCTTCTCGGAATGCGCGAGGACGCGGACGATGCCAAGCGCCTCGAACTCGATCAGCGCGCGGCGCAGGATGGCGTCGACGAAGAAGACATGCGTCGTGCCCTGTCCCTTCAGCGCCTCCGCGAGAAAACGCGCCCCGGTCATGATGTCGGCCATGGCGCGCGTCCCGTCCGGTCGCCGCGTGTCGTCAGAAGGCCTTCGCGGTCCCTGGGCGGTGGCGGTTCCTGGGCACGAAGCCAGAGCGCTCCGCCGGCCGCGGATCGCGCACCCAGACCTCGCGGTTCGGATGCAGACCGCCGCCGCGCGTCGCCGGCACCGAGGTATGGCGGGCGCGGTGCAGGAGGCGCGTATCCGCGATCCCGCAATTCGGGTGGATGCCGCCATTGCCCGCGACCGTCGCGTCCCAGGCCGCCTTGCGCTTCGCCAGGGTTGCCGGATCCTCGAGCGCCGTGCAGTCGAGTTCGTTCGTGTTGAGGTCGGCGACGATCTCGTCCCCATCATCGATGAAGGCGATCGGACCGCCGAGCGCGGCCTCGGGGCCGACATGGCCGATCACCAGACCGACCGATCCGCCGGAAAACCGTGCGTCGGTCATCAGCGCGACGACGATGCCGCGCTCGCGGCACAGGGTCGTGATCCGCGAGGTCGGGTCCAGCATCTCGGGCATGCCGGGCGCGCCGCTCGGGCCTTCGTACCGGACGATGATCATGTCGTGGTTCTGGAAGCGCTCCGGAGACTTGTCGAGCGCCTCCAGCAGACCGCGCTCGCCCTCGAAGACGCGCGCGCGGCCGCGGAACACGTTGTTCTCGAGTCCGCCTTCGACGCCGGCGAGCTTGAGGATCGCGGAGAAATCCGGCGAGAGGTTGCCGCCGAGCATGCGCAGTCCGCCGGTGGGCTTGTAGGGCTTCTCGACGGGATGGACGACATCGCCATCGGCCCGCGGTGGCGCGAGGCGCGCCACCTGGGCGGCCAGGGTCTCGCCGGTGCAGGTCATGACGTCGCCGTTCAGCAGACCGGCATCGAGGAGTTCACGCACGATGACCTGCACGCCGCCGACGCGATCGATGTCCACCATCGAGTACTTGCCGTACGGCCGGGCGTTCGTGAGCACCGGAACGACATGCTGCGACAGATGGTTGAACTCCTCCGGCGTCATCACGTCCTTCCAGAAATCGGCATAGCCCGCGGCGCGCGCGATTTCCGGAACGTGGAGCACGACATTCGTCGAGCCGCCGATCGCCATCGCGACGATCACCGCGTTGCGCAGCGAATCCCGCACGACGATGTCGCGGGGCCGCAGGCCACGCTCGATCAGTCGCGCGAGGTGGCCGACCAGTTCCTCGGGGAAGTCCTTCAGGCGACGCGGGTCGTCGGACGGCGCGGCCACCATGTGCAGGGGCTGCATTCCGACGACGCCGATGAAGGTCTGCATCGTGTTGTAGGTGAACATGCCGCCGCACGAACCGATCCCGGGGCAGGCGTTGCAGGCTATGCGATGGCGATGGGCGAGGTCGGGATGGCCCGCGGCCTGATAGGCGCTGACGATGTCGAGCGCCTCGCCGGTCACCGGATCCTTGCCAGGGCGGATCGTCCCGTCGGACATGATGATCGAGGGCTCGTTGTGCTCGAGCAAGGCCGCGAGCGTGCCGACCGGCGGCTTGTCGCAGGCGACGACCGCGATCGTGCCCGCGAGACCGGTGCCTTCGAGATGCTCGCACAGCGCGTCGTTGGTCACTTCGCGGCCGATCAGCGAATAGCGCATCTCGCGCGTGCCGTTGCGGATGCCGTCGGAAACGGCGATCGTGTATTCGGGTTGCACGAGGCGCAGGGGCAACTGGCCGGGTTCCTTGCCGATCCGCGCCTTCAACGCGGCATGTATCGCGTCGACCTTGGACATGACGCCGAGATAGCACTGGCTATCGCCCTTGGTGCCGACCACGCCGACCGACGGCTCGTGGATCAGGTCGGGGTCGGTGCCAAGCACGATCGCAAGACCGTGTGTCTGGGCCGAGCGGCCGGGATGGCGGTCGATGCGAACGATCTTGGAATCTGTCACGGGAGGTCCCCTGGTCTTGCGGCGATGCGCGGGCGGCGCGCCGCGGTGGCGTCGGTGCCGCGCGCGAACGCTTTTATGGCCGGTCTCGTCGCATGGTTGCAAGCGCCCGGCCACGCGGGATGGGCGCGGCCGTCGGCGGTCGCTTGACCACGGGTGGAGGCGGGGCCTAGCCTTCCGTCAAGACCCGGTGCACATCCGGGCATACCGTCCTCGCACTCGCCAGACAGGGAAACCCAGATCATGCAGACCCTCTCCCGTCGCCGCCTTGCCGGTGGCCTCGCCGCCGGCTTCGCCGCCGCCGCCATCGCGCGCCCCGCCGCCGCCCAGGCGAAATGGAAGTGGGATCTGCCCGCCGGCTACCCGGCCGGGAACTTCCACTCGGTCAACCTCATCCAGTTCGCCAAGGACGTGAAGGATGCGACCGCCGGCAAGCTCGAGATCACCGTGCATCCCGGTGCCTCGCTCTTCAAGGTGCCGGAGATCATGCGCGCGGTGCAGACCAACCAGGCGCAGATGGGCGAGTTGCTCATGGTCGTCCTCGAGAACGAGGACGCGATGTTCGGCGCGGACAACGTCCCCTTCCTCGCGACCTCGTTCCGCGACGCGCGGCGCTTCGCGGCGTTGCAGAAGCCCTATGTCGAAAAGCGGCTGCAGGCCCGCGGCGTCAGGCCGCTCTTCTCGGTCGCCTGGCCGGCGCAGGGCTTCTACAGCCCCAAGGCGTTGAACGTCCCGGAGGATCTGCGCGGCCTGTCCTTCCGGTCCTACGGCGCATCGGCCGGGCGCTTCGCCGAACTCGCGGGCATGCGCGTCACCACGATCCAGGCCGCGGAACTCGTCCAGGCCCTGGCGTCGGGCCGCGTCAATTCGATGATCTCGTCCGGCTCGACCGGCTACGATTCGAAGATCTGGGAACATGTGAAGTTCTTCTATGACGTGCAGGCCTGGCTGCCGAAGAACATGATCATGGTCAATCAGCGGGCCTGGGCGTCGCTCGACGATGCGACACGCGCCGCGGTCACGAAGGCCGCCGAGGTCGCGGAGGCCCGTGGCTGGGCGGAATCGGAGCGGCTCGCCAATTTCTACTTGGACGAGTTCCGCAAGAACGGCATGACGGTCGAAACCCCGTCGCCCGCGCTCAAGGCCGGCTTCCAGCGCTGGGGCGAGGAACTGGCCAAGGATTGGCTCGCGCGCGCCGGTGCCGATGGCCAGGCGCTGGTCAGCGCGTTCAAGGCCGGCGGGTGACGCCGCGGGTGGCCGGCCGCACCCATCGGGGGGCGGTCGGCGCCGGAGGTCGATGACGGTGATACGCAGGATCCTCGACGGTCTCTATGCCGGCAGCGCCTGGGCTGCCGGCATCTGCATGGCGGCGATTCTCGTCGTCACGCTCCTCCAGGTGCTCGGCGGGTTCACGGATATCCACGTGCGCGGCACCGACGCCTATGCGGGATACGCGATGGCGGCCTCGTCGTTCTTCGCGCTGGCGAGCACGCTGAAGCGGGGAGAGCATATCCGCGTGACCTTGATCCTCGACCGGTTCCAGGGACCGACGCGGCGCTGGCTGGAATATTGGTGCCTTGGCGTCGCCGTCCTGCTCTCGGGGTTCTTCGCCTGGTACGCCTGGGACATGGTCTACTGGTCGTGGGAGTTCGACTCCCGATCCGACGCCATGGATGCCTCGCCGCTCTGGGTGCCGCAGAGCGCCATGGCGCTCGGTGTCAGCATCCTGACGGTCGCCTTCGTCGACGAATTCATTCAGGTGGTCGCCGGCCGTGATCCGGCCCGCAACGATCTGTCGGCCGACCTGCAGCACATGGAATAGGACGGCGCGCGATGGCCAATCTCGAGATCGCCGGCCTTCTGATCCTGGTGATGTTCGTCATCCTGGGGTCAGGCGTCTGGATCGGGCTTGCGCTGCTGGCGACCGGCTGGCTCGCGATGGAATTGTTCACGAGCCGCCCGGTGGGGCCGGCGATGGTCACGACGATCTGGGGATCGTCGTCGTCGTGGACGCTGACCGCGCTTCCCATGTTCATCTGGATGGGCGAGATCCTGTTCCGGACCCGGCTGTCGCAGGATCTCTTTCGCGGTCTCGCGCCGTGGATGCAGCGTCTGCCCGGTCGATTGCTGCATACGAACGTGATCGGCTGCACGATCTTCGCCGCGATTTCCGGTTCCTCGGCGGCGACCTGCGCCACGATCGGCAAGATGTCGATCCCGGAGTTGCGGCGTCGCGGCTATCCGGAAGGCATGATCGTCGGCTCGCTCGCGGGATCGGGGACGCTGGGCCTGCTCATCCCGCCCTCGCTGATCATGATCGTCTATGGCGTGCAGACGAACACGTCGATCGCCCAGTTGTTCATCGCAGGTGTCATTCCGGGGCTTGCCCTGGCGGGTCTGTTCATGGCCTGGGTGATCGGCTGGTCGTTGGTCCATGCCGATCGCATACCCGCCGCCGACATGACCATGAGTTTCGTCGAGAAGATCCGTGCGGCGCGTTATCTGCTTCCCTCGGTTGCCCTGATCGTGCTCGTGCTCGGCTCGATCTATGCCGGTTTCGCGACCGCCACCGAGGCGGCGGCGGTCGGCGTCGCCGGCGCGTTGCTCGTGGCGGTGCTGCAAGGCGACATGAACCGCACGGTGTTCGTCGAGAGCCTGATGGGGGCGACGCGTCTGTCCTGCATGATTGCCTTCATCCTCGCGGGGGCGTCCTTCCTGACGCTGGCGATGGGGTTCACCGGACTTCCGCGGGCGCTCGCCGAATGGATCGACGGGCTCGATCTCGGACCAGGGATGCTCATCCTGATCCTCACGATCTTCTACGCTGTGCTGGGCTGCTTCCTCGACGGGATCTCGATGGTCGTCCTCACCATGGCGGTGGTGATGCCGACGATCGAGCGCGCGGGCTTCGACCTCGTCTGGTTCGGCATCTTCATCGTCATCGTCGTCGAGATGGCGCAGATCACCCCGCCCGTCGGCTTCAATCTCTTCGTGCTGCAGGGGATGACCGGGCACCAGATCACGTATATCGGCTGGGTCGCGTTCCCTTTCTTCGTCCTCATGGCCGCGATGGTGGCGCTGCTCTTCCTCTTGCCCGATCTGGCGCTGTGGCTTCCTCGGAAGATGATGTAGACGCCCCGGTCAGGGGCCTTGCGTCACCAGTCGCGCATAGTCGAGGGGCTGGCTTCGCTCGATACGCTCGGTCACAGGCGGCATCGCGTATTTCAGGCCCGAGGCGCAGTTGAACAGGACCGCCCGATCCTGCGGCGCGATCAGCCCCCGCGCGAGAGCCTTGCCATAAGCGACCAGCGTCGCCGCGCCCTCGGGGCAAAGATGGATCCCGTCTACACGCGCCATCCCCGCGCGCGCCGGTTCGATTTCGGCATCGTCCACGGTCACGGCGAAGCCGTGGCTCTCGCGCAGGATCCGCAGCAGCATGAAATCCCCGATCGTCCAGGGAACGCGCAGGCCGGGCACCGCGGTGTTGCCGCCGGCCCAGGGCTCCGCGACCGCGGCACCGGCATCGAAGGCGCGCGCGATCGGTCCGCAGGTCGATGATTGCACCGCGACCATGCGCGGGCGTTTCGGGCCGATCCAGCCAAGCGCCTCGAGCTCCGCGAAGGCCTTCCACATGCCGATCAGCCCGGTGCCGCCGCCGGTCGGATAGAAGATGACATCCGGCACTTCCCAGCCGAGTTGCGCGACAAGTTCGAGCCCCATCGTCTTCTTGCCTTCGACGCGATAGGGCTCCTTGAGCGTCGCCATGCTGAACCAGCCGCCGGCGGCCTTTCCCGCCTCGACCAGCGGTCCGATCTCGGTGATGTTTCCGTCGACGCGCAAGACGCGCGCGCCCTGGAGTGCGATCTCCGAGATCGTCGTCTCCGGCGCGTCGTCGGGGACGAAGACGAAGGCGGCGATGCCCGCGCGGCTGCAATAGGCGGCGAGCGCGGCCCCGGCATTTCCCGCGGTCGGCATGGCGACACGCGAGATGCCCAGCGATTTCGCCATCGAGACGGCGACCGCGAGGCCGCGTGCCTTGAACGATCCCGTTGGCAGGCGTCCCTCGTCCTTGACCAGAAGCGTGCGGCCGCCAGCGCGGCGGGCGCTCTCCGGCGCCGCGATCAGCGGCGTCTCGGTCTCGCCCAGCGAGACGATGCTGGCGGCGGAAGGGACCGGCAGGAATTCGCGCCAGCGCCAGAGATCGGCAGGGCGTGCGGCGATCGCGTCACGATCGAGCCGCCGGCGCATCGTGTCGAGATCGTAGCGGACCAGCAACGGCTTCCCGGCCCGGGAGAGGCCGTGGACATGGCCGGCCGCGTGGTGTTCACCGGTCGCCGCGCATTCGAGATGTGTGACGAAGACCGGACGGTCTGCGGTCAGGTTGTCGTCGTGCATCAGCATCTCCCCGCTGCGGTCTCAGCCGCGCCATCCACTCTTACGGATCTTGCCGTCGATGTGTCAAAGTCGGCGCTTCCCGGCCGAGCGGGCCGGCAACCGTGACCGAAACAGGAGGGGTGAACATGCGTGGTTTCCTCAAGACGATCCTCGCGGCGGCGATCGGCGCCGCCTTCGCGACCGGGCCGGCGCTCGCCGATCCGATGGCGGAGATCAAGAAGAAGGGCGTACTGGTGGTCGGCGTGAAGACCGACTATCCGCCCTGGGGAACCCGCGACGCGAGCGGCAACATCGTCGGCATGGAAGCGGACATGGCGGCCGACGTCGCCAAGCGCCTGGGCGTGAAGCTGGAGCTGGTCTCGGTCGTGTCGTCGAACCGCATGCAGTTCCTGCAGCAGGGCAAGATCGACCTGATGATCGCGACGATGAGCGACACGCCGGAGCGTCGCAAGGTCGTCGGCATCATCGATCCCGTCTATTACGCATCGGGTGTCGCGATCCTCGCCAACAAGCGGGCCGCCATCAAGAACGCGGGCGACCTCAAGGGCAAGCCGGTCTGCGCGCTGCAGGGTGCGTTCTACAACAACGATCTGCAGTCCAAGTACACCGGCCGCGACCTCGTCGCCTTCAAGGGCGTTCCCGAGGCCGAGCAGGCGCTGCTCGACGGCCGTTGCGTCGGCTTCGTCTATGACGACGTGGTCCTCGTCTGGAAGAAGGCGCAGGAGGCGAAGTGGGGCGATTTCGAGATCGTGCAGTTGAACGAATGGCAGCCTGTCCCCTGGGGTCTCGCCGTCAGGATCGAAGATCTGAACGGCCCCTGGGGCAAGTTCATGTCGGACACGGTCGGTGACTGGCTGAAGTCCGGCGCGCTGCTCGACCTCGAGAAGAAATGGGTCGGTGGCAATACCGCGTGGCTGAGCGAGGCCACCGCGAAGGCGAAGAAGTAACGCGCCTGCGGCGTCACGGGGCACCGCCAGCCGGCGGTGCCCTTCGCCTGCTCTCGGTCGACCATCATGGAAGCCGTCTGGGATTTCCTCCGCCACGTCCACGACGCCTACGGCGTGAACCTCGTCCATTTCTACGACGGGTTCGAGCGCGGGCGCATGCTGCGCGGCATGTGGACGACGCTGCAACTCGCGACGCTGTGCATCCTTCTGTCCGTCGTGATCGGTATCGTCGGTGCGTGGGTCCAGGGTAGCCGGTCGCGCCTGCTGCGCGCCGTCGTGCAGGGCTATATCCAGTTCTTCCGCAACACACCGCCGCTGGTGCAGATGTATTTCTTCTACTTCGCGCTGGGCCCGATGATGCCGCGCGTCGAGAACGAATACGGGATCCCGCAGCCGATCCTGGGCAGCTTCGAGTGGGCGATGCTGTCCCTGTCCTTCTTCGCCGGCGCCTTCAACGTCGAGATCTTCCGCTCCGGCGTCGAGGCGGTCCAGAAGGCGACGGTCGAGGCCGCTGAATCCCTGGGGTTCAGCCGCTGGCAGATCTATCGCGAGGTCGTCCTGCCGCTCGCGGTGCGCGTCTGCCTCCCGGCGCTCAACAACAACCTCGTCAATCTCGCCAAGACGACGACCCAGGCCTATGCGATCGCGGTGCCCGAGACGTTGTTCGTCGCGAGCCAGATCTGGTCGGATCGCATCAACGTCTTCGAGATGATGGTGACCCTGCTCACCTTCTATCTGCTGCTGGTCGGAGCCTTCGTCTGGTTGATGGGGCGGCTCGAGCGGGCCCTGCGCGTCCCGGGATTCGGCAAATGAGCGGTCGCGTTTTCGCCATGCTTCGGCCCGTGGCGGCTCCCGTCTCCGCGGAGGGCGGATTCCGCGCCGCGCTTTTCACGCCCACCGCGCTTGTCTTCGCCTGCATCGCGTTCGCGAGCCTGGTCGTCGCTGGCGAGGCCTGGGCGCAGCTTCGCGCCGCCGGGCCGAAGCCAGGTCTGCTCGAGACGCTGTGGAAGTGGACGCCGTTGCTGCTGATCGGGCCACCGCGTGAGTTCGGTGGTTTCGCGCTCAACATAGCCGTGAGTTTCCTGGCCATGGCGATCGGCACGGCCTTCGGCGTGGTCCTTGGCCTCGGCCAAATCTCGATCCATGCGCCGGTGCGTCGCGTCTGCTGGCTTGTCACGCAGTTCTTCCGCAACTCGCCCTGGCTGGTCCTGCTGTTCTTCGTGATGCTGCTCATCCCGTTCCAGATCCGCATCGGTGGGACCGCGATCCCTCTTCCAGCCTGGCTGAAGGCGACCTTCGGATTGTCGCTTCCGGTGATGGCGAACGTCTCCGAGATCGTTCGCGGTGCCGTCAACTCGATACCCTCCGGGCAATGGGAATCGGCGGAGAGCCTGGCCTTCGGTCGACTGCAGACGCTGTGGCGCATCATCCTGCCTCAATGCGTGAAGCGGATGATTCCACCCTGGATGAACTGGTATGCGATCCTCACGATGTCGACGCCGCTGATCTCGATCGTCGGCGTCAACGACGCCATGACGCTGGCCCAGGACGCGCTCGCGGCCGAGCAGCGCTCGGAGTTGCTGATGCCGATGTATGCGATGCTTCTGCTGTTCTTCTTCGTCTATTGCTACCCGATCGCGCGCTGGACCATCCGGCTCGAGCGCCGATACGCGGTCAAAATCTGATCCCCGGGAGCGCCGCCGACATGTCGACCTGGACCCCCGAGCAACCGATCGTCGCGATCGCCGACGTCCACAAATCCTTCGGCAAGGTCGACGTGCTCAAGGGCGTGAGCATGGATGTCCGCAAGGGCGAGGTGGTCTGCATCATCGGCCCTTCGGGCTCCGGGAAGTCGACCTTGCTGCGCTGCGTCAACGCCCTCGTGCCGATCGATCGCGGGTCCATCCGCGTCGAGGGGCAGGAGGTCCACGACCCCGCGGTGGACAAGCTGGAGTTGCGCAAGAAGGTCGGCATGGTCTTCCAGCAATACAATCTGTTCCCGCACAAGACGGCGCTCGAGAACATCATGATGGCGCCGGTCATGGTGCTGAAGCGCCCCAAGGCCGAGGTCGAGGCGCAGGCGCGGCAATTGATGCGCAAGGTGCGACTGGACGGCAAGGAGGACGCCTATCCAGGCGAATTGTCCGGCGGTCAGCAGCAACGCGTCGCCATCGCCCGCTCGCTCGCCATGCAGCCCGACGTCATGCTGTTCGACGAGGTGACCGCCGCGCTCGATCCCGAGACGGTCAAGGAAGTCCTGGTCACCATCCGCGAGTTGGCGGAGGACGGAATGACCTGCATGATCGTCACCCATGAGATGGGGTTCGCGCGCGAGATCGGCGACGAAATCTACTTCACCGATCGTGGCGTCATCGTCGAGCATGGTCCGCCGGCGACCTTCTTCACCGAGGCCCGGGATCCGCGAACCCGCGCCTTCTTGAGCCAGATCCTCTGACCCGCAGGACCCGTTCATGACATCGACCACCGAAACCGCGCTGTGGGACAGGGCGAACCGACATCTCGTCCGTTACGGCCATTACTTCCAGCCCGTGATCATCGAGCGCGCCCAGGGCGCCTTCATGACCACCACGGATGGGCGCAGGCTGCTCGATTTCGCGTCTGGCCAGATGAGCACGATCCTCGGCCACAGCCATCCCGAGATCACGGCGGTCATTCGCGAACAGGCCGGAGAACTCGTCCATCTCTACAGCCAGTTGCTGTCGCGGCCGGTGATCGACCTCGCCGAGAAACTCGCCAGCATCGCGCCCGGGGCGCTCGAGCGCGTCCTGCTGCTCTCGACGGGTGGCGAGTCCAACGAGGCGGCTCTGCGCATGGCGAAGACCGCGACCGGCGGCTACGAGGTGCTGGCCTTGTCCCGTTCGTGGCACGGCGTGACGCAGGGTGCGGCCTCGGCCACCTACAACAGCAGCCGTCATGGCCATGGGCCCGCGACGCCCGGATCTTTCGTCCTGCCCGCGCCGACACCCTATCGGCCGCGTTTCCTGAAGGGCGAGGCGTATGACTGGGAGGCCGAACTCGATTACGGCTTCGAGCTCTATGACCGCCAGTCGACCGGCAACCCCGCCGCGCTGATCCTTGAATCGATCCTGTCGTCCGGAGGGGTGATCGTGCCGCCCGAGGGCTATCTCAGGGCGGCGGCGGAGCGCGCCCGCAAGCGCGGCATGCTCGTGATCGTCGACGAGGCGCAG
>CAIOSQ010000010.1 GCA_903860935.1 uncultured Rhodospirillales bacterium
CAGACGGTCTTTTCGCGCGCGACCTCGACCACGAGATCGTCCGAGAGCGCGTTCACCACCGATATGCCGACGCCGTGGAGGCCGCCCGCGGTGGAATAGACCTTGTCGGAAAATTTCCCCCCGGAATGCAGCGTGGTGAGGATGACCTCGAGCGCGGACTTGTCGCGGAATTTCGGATGCGGATCGATGGGAATGCCGCGGCCATTGTCGCGGATCGTGCAGCGCCCGGACGATTCCAGTTCGACCTCGATACGGTCGGCGTGCCCGGCGACGGCCTCGTCCATCGCGTTGTCCAGTACCTCGGCGACGAGATGGTGCAGCGCGCGCTCGTCGGTGCCGCCGACATACATGCCCGGCCGACGGCGCACAGGCTCCAACCCCTCCAGGACCTCGATGTCCTTGGCCGTGTAGCTGCCGCTGGCGATGCCCTTTCCGGTATCGCCGTCCTTGTCCTTCGTCCGTGTCTTGTCGCGGTCCTTCGCCTTGGAGCCGCCGCCGAAGAGATCTGCCATGGTCCGCCAATCGAATCGTCCGGGAAGAGGGGACCCTGCGGCAGCCGACTCCTCCGGATCAAGTGCCACGTCGCGATGCCGCGTATGGCTGTCGCTCCCGGCCGCTGCACGGGCTAGGATCGACACGACCCGGCCGCTTGCGGCCGCCCTCCTGACCCGGCGGTTGCGCGATGCCTCAGACGACACCATCCGCCGCGGCGCTCGGCCCGCCTGCGGGCGAGGCCAGCCTCCGGGCGATCGCCATGCCGGCCGATACCAACCCGAATGGCGACATCTTCGGCGGATGGCTCCTGTCCCAGATGGACCTCGCCGGCGGGAACTTCGCCGGCCAAAGGTCGCGCGGGAGGGTCGCGACCGTCGCGGTCACCGCGATGACCTTCCACCTGCCGGTCTTCGTGGGCGACGAGGTGAGTTGCTATTGCGCGCTGGAACGGGTCGGCCGCACCTCGATGACCGTGCGGGTCGAGACCTGGGTGCGTCGTCGCGACGGGGGCGAGGTCGTCAAGGTCACCGCGGGGACCTTCACCTACGTCGCGATCGGGGTCGATCGCCGGCCTCGTCCGATCGATCCGGCCTGAGCCCCGGCGATGACGACGGTGCCGGCGGGGCCTGCCGCCTCGACACGCGCGGGCATACTGCTCGTGGTGGTCGGGATCACGATGTTCGCCGTGCTCGACGTGCTCAGCAAGATCCTGGGCCAGAGCTTGTCGGTCGTGCAGATCATCTGGGTCCGGTTCCTGCTTTTCGTGCCCTTCGCGCTGGCGCTTGCCTGGCGACCGGGGCAGGGTATTGCCTGGCGCAGCGCGACGCCCGCGCTGCAGGCGATCCGTGCGGTCGTGCTGCTGGTCGAGATGTGGTTCTTCCTGTCTGCCTTCGCGGCCATCCCACTCGCCGACGCACATGCGATCGGAGCCTTCGCGCCGCTTCTCGTCACCGCGCTGTCGGTTCCGTTCCTTGGCGAGCGCGTGGGTTGGCGACGCTGGGCCGCGATCGGCGTCGGCTTCGGCGGGATCATGCTGATCCTGCGTCCTGGCTTCGCCGAGTTGACCCTGCCTATCCTCTACGCGGTCGTCGGCGCGCTGCTCTGGGCGGTTTATCAGATCCTGCTCAAGATCGTCGGTCGTCGCGACAGCGCCGCGACGACGGGGGTGTGGACGGCCGCGATCGGCGCCGTCGGCGCGTCTGCCATCGGGCCGTTCTTCTGGACCGCGCCGGACGCCCAGGGCTGGATGCTGCTGGTGGTCGCGGCGTTTCTCGGCGGTGCCGGGCATATCGTCTATTCGAAGGCCTTCACCCTGGCGCCGGCCTCCGTGCTTCAACCCTTCACCTATCTGTTGCTGGTCTATGCCGCCCTGTTTGGCTGGTTGCTGTTCGGCGACATTCCCGATCGCTGGACCCTCGCCGGAGCCGCGCTTGTCGTCGCGAGTGGCCTCTACACCATCCACCGCGAGCGCCTGCGCACGGTGGCCCGGTCGTGACCGGCGCGGACGGAAACAGCGGCGGCATGGGGGCAGGGGTCGGCCGCGGGATTGCGGTCGCCCTGGTGGCGATCACCCTCTTCGCCGCGGTCGACGTCTGCAGCAAGCTTCTCGGCCAGCGGATGTCGCCGATCCAGGTGGTCTGCGTGCGCTTCGTGCTCTTCGTCCCGGTCGCCGTCGCGCTCGCGATGCGGCGGGGCGAAGGGCTTGTCTGGCGGAGCGGAATGCCCGGGCTGCAGGTTTTCCGAAGCCTGCTCCTTCCGGTCCAGATGTGGTTCTACATCTCGGCCTTCGCGGCGCTGCCGCTTGCCGATGTCCAGGCGATCGGCGCGTCGGCGCCGCTGCTCGTCACCGCGCTGTCCGTGCCCTTGCTCGGGGAGCGGGTTGGGTGGCGGCGCTGGAGCGCGGTGATGGTGGGCTTCGCGGGCGTCGTGCTCATCGTGCGTCCCGGCTTCGCCGAGTTTCGCCTGCCGATGCTCTACGTCGTCGCGGGGACAACCTGCTGGGCCTTCTATCAGATCATCCTGAAGGTTGTCGGACGGGTGGACTCCGCCGCCACGACCGGATTGTGGACGGCCGTGATCGGTTCCCTCTCCTCGTCGATCGCCTGCGCCTTCGTGTGGACGACGCCGGATGCGACCGGCTGGTGGCTGCTGATGGCCGCGGCCCTGACCGGAGGTCTCGGCCATATCGTCTATTCGCACGCCTTCAGCCTCGCGCCGGCCTCGACGCTTCAGCCCTTCAACTACCTGTTGCTTGTCTACGCCGCGATACTCGGCTGGCTGGTCTTCGGCGACGTGCCGGATGGCTGGACCGCCGTCGGGGCCGGGCTGGTGGTGGCGAGCGGTCTCTATACCTTCCATCGCGAGCGCCAGAGCCAGCGCCGGCAGTCGGCCGCCGCCGAGGGCTGAAAAGGAAAAGGGCCGCGCCTCGCGGCGCGGCCCTTCCTGATGTCGTCTCGTCCGAGGACGCGCGTCAGACCGAGTAGTACATCGCGTACTCGATCGGGTGCGGCGTGTGCTCGAAGTTGTAGACCTCTTCCCACTTCAGCTCGATGTAGGCGCTGATCATGTCCGCCGTGAACACGTCGCCCGCGAGCAGGAACTTGTGGTCCTTCTCGAGGTTCTCGAGCGCTTCGCGCAGCGAGCCGCAGACCTGCGGGACCTGCTTCAATTCGGCCGGCGGCAGATCGTAGAGGTTCTTGTCCATCGGGTCGCCCGGATGGATCTTGTTCTTGATGCCGTCCAGGCCGGCCATCATCATCGCCGCGAAGCCGAGATAGGGGTTCGCGCCCGGATCCGGGAAGCGCACTTCGACGCGCTTGCCCTTCGGCGAGGCGACGAAGGGGATACGGCAGGACGCGGACCGGTTGCGCGCCGAATAGGCGAGCAGAACCGGCGCCTCGAAGCCCGGGATGAGACGCTTGTACGAGTTGGTCAGCGGGTTCGTGAAGGCGTTGATGGCCTTCGCGTGCTTGATGATGCCGCCGATGTAGTACAGCGCCGTCTCGGACAGGTCGGCGTAGCCGTTGCCCGCGAAGAGCGGCTTGCCCGCCTTCCAGATCGACTGGTGGACATGCATGCCCGAGCCGTTGTCGCCCTTGATCGGCTTCGGCATGAAGGTCGCGGTCTTGCCGTACTGGTGGGCGACGTTGTGGACGACGTACTTGTAGATCTGCACGCCGTCGGCCGCGTTCACCATGGTCGAGTAGACGTTGCCGAGCTCATGCTGCGACGGCGCGACCTCGTGGTGATGCTTCTCGATCTTGAGGCCCATGTCCTTCATGACCGTCAGCATCTCGGCGCGCAGGTCCGAGGCGCTGTCGACCGGCGGAACCGGGAAGTAGCCACCCTTGATCGGCGGGCGATGGCCCATGTTGCCGTCGGGATAGGACTTGTCGGTGACGTAGGGGCCTTCCTCGCTGTCGATCGTGTGCATCACGGTGTTCATCGACACCTTGAAGCGCACGTCGTCGAACACGAAGAACTCGATCTCTGGGCCGAAATAGGCCGTGTCGCCGATGCCGGACGAGGCGAGATAGGCCTCGGCCTTCTTGGCGATCGAGCGCGGGTCGCGATTGTAAGGCTGGCCGGTGCCCGGCTCGTAGACGTCGCAGAACAGGATCAGCGACGACTGCGCCGCGAACGGATCGATCACGGCCGACTTGGCGTCGGGGATCAGCACCATGTCGGACTCGTTGATCGCCTTCCAGCCGGCGATCGACGAACCGTCGAACATCAGGCCTTCCTCGAACACGTCCTCGTTGATGGTCTCGACCGCATGGGCCAGGTGCTGCCACTTGCCGCGCGGATCCGTGAAGCGGAGATCGACATACTTGATGTCCTTCTCCTGGATCATCTGCAGCACTTTCTTGACGTCTGCGTTGGCCATTTTCTTGTCCTCTCTGGTAAGCCGTTCAACTGAGGTGAAAGCTGCGAAGGTTCAAACGCCGTCACCCTGCGGCGGTCGAACCGAAACATGGCGCCGCGGCGATCGCGGCGCTGGGCGGGGCGGGGCTCATACGGCGTCGGAGCCGCGTTCGCCGGTCCGGATACGGATGGCCTCTTCGACATTCGTGACGAAGATCTTGCCGTCGCCGATGCGGCCGGTATGGGCCGCCTTCTGGATCGCTTCGATGGCCCGCTCGACGAGCGCGTCTTCGATAACGACCTCGATCTTCACCTTGGGCAGGAAGTCGACGACATATTCGGCGCCACGATAGAGCTCCGTGTGACCCTTCTGGCGACCGAACCCCTTGGCCTCGACCACCGTGATGCCCTTCAACCCGATCTCGTGAAGGGCGTCCTTCACCTCGTCGAGCTTGAAGGGCTTGATGATCGCCTCGATCTTCTTCATCGCCTGGACCGTCCGGTTCCGCGCGCCGCCGCATGCCGCCGCATCATGCGGCGGACGCGTCGGCCCGTTCTGGGCTCTCACCTAGCAGGGTGCGTGCCAAGTGCACCCGTTTCGGGGAATCGCCATGAATCCAGGCGCCGGACCCTGGCAGCGGCCGGGGCCCGCCCGAGCCTGCCGCCAAACTGACCGGCGTGATTAAAATTCAGGCATTTTTCTGCGCAGGACTTGGGCGTTCGGTCAGCAGCTTTCCGATCCGGCGCATCGCTTCCTCGATGTTCGCGATCGAGTTCGCATAGGAAAAGCGCAGATAGCCCTCGCCGAACGCGCCGAACGCCGTTCCGGACAGCGCCGCGACCCCGGCCTCGTTCAGCATCAGATCCTGGAAGGCTCGGCTGCCCAGGCCGGTCCCTGTGACGTTCGGGAAGGCATAGAAGGCACCCCCCGGCTCGACGCAGGAGACGCCAGGCAACTGGTTGAGCGCGCGGACGATCACCTTGCGCCGCTCGGCGAAGGCCGCGACCATGCTGTGCACGGCGTCCTGAGGTCCGTCGAGCGCCGCAAGCCCCGCGAATTGCGCCGATGCGTTGACGCAGGAATGGCAGTTGATGGCGAGGCGCTCGGCCTGGGGCAGGAGCGCGGCGGGCCACACGGAATAGCCGAGACGCCAACCGGTCATGGCATAGGTCTTCGACCAGCCGTCGAGCAGGATCAGCCGGTCGCGCAGGCTGGGGTAGGAGAGCAGCGACACATGCTCGCGGCCGTCGTAGAGCATCTGGCCATAGATCTCGTCGGACATCACCGCGACCTGGGGATGCCGCTCCAGCCCCTTGACCAGCTTGTCGAACTGCTCGCGCGGCACGGTTCCGCCGGTCGGATTGGCGGGGGAGTTGACGATCAGCAGCCGCGTCCGCGGCGTGATCAGCGCCAGTACCTCGTCGGCGTCGAAGGCGAAGCCCTTGCCCTCCTTGAGCGGCATCGGCACGGGCGTCGCGCCGGAGAACTTGATCACGCTTTCATAGATCGGGAAGCCGGGGTTCGGATAGATGATCTCCGCTCCGGGCTCGCCGAACATGATGATGGCGAAGAACATCGTGACCTTGCCGCCGGGCACGACCAGGACATTCTCGGGCGAGACCTCGACCGCGAGGCGGCGATGGATGTCGCGGGCCACGGCCTCGCGCAGCGGCAGGATGCCATTGGCGGCCGTGTAGCCGTGATGGCCGTCGCGCAGCGCCTTGATGCCGGCCTCGACGATATGGTCGGGCGTGCGGAAATCGGGCTGGCCGATGCCGAGATTGATGATCGACTTGCCCGTCGCCTCGAGCGCCTTGGCGCGGGCGAGGACCTCGAAGGCGGTCTCGGTTCCGAGAGAATTCATGCGGGCGGCAAGGGTGAGGGACATCGGCGGTACTCCTGCGGCGGCTCGGCAAGGGGGAAACGCGGCCGCGACTATACTCGCGCAACGCGCCCATCCAAGGGTACATCGCGGCGCTGCTTGACCCTTTCGGGCCGAGAGCGTAAATCGCGCGTGGTGTGGCGGCCGTAGCTCAGTTGGTAGAGCACCGGTTTGTGGTACCGGTTGTCGCGGGTTCAAGCCCCGTCGGTCGCCCCATCCTCCCTCCCGCCTCGATTTCCGCTCGCTGCGTCCTTGCGGGTCGCCGCGCCGCCGCAGGAGCCGCGCCATGGCCGATACGCCGAACTCCAAGCCGTCTCTCGCGCCCGCGTCGCTCGCCGCCCAGGCGCTGGGCTGGATCGAGCCGACGACCCGCGCCGTCGTGCCGCCCATCCATGTCGCGTCGACGTTCCTGCGCGACGAGGACAACCAGTTCCGTTCCGGCCGTGTCTATGCGCGTGCCGACAATCCGTCCTACGATCAGGTCGAGGCGCTGCTGACCGCGCTGGAGCGCGGCGCCGGAGCCTATGTCTTCGCCTCCGGCATGGCGGCGGCGACCGCCTGCTTTCTGGCGCTGGATCCCGGCGATCATGTGATCGCCCCGAAAGTCATGTACTGGTCGTTGCGCAACTGGCTGGCCGGCTTCGCCACGCGCTGGGGGCTGCAGGTCGATTTCGTCGACGCGACCGACCTCGATGCCATCGCCGCGGCGGTGCGGCCGGGGCGCACGAAGCTGCTGTGGGTCGAGACCCCGGCCAATCCGCTCTGGGGCGTCACCGACATCGCTGGTGCCGCGGCCATCGCGCACGCCGCCGGCGCGCGGCTCGCCGTCGATTCGACCGTGGCGGCCGGTGTCTTCACCCGGCCGCTGGAACTCGGCGCCGATGTCGTGATGCATGCCGCGACGAAGTACCTCAACGGGCATTCCGATCTTATCGCCGGGGCCCTGGTCACGGCCGCCAAGGACGATTACTGGGAGCGTATCCGCATGATCCGCGCCCAGCTCGGCGCCGTCTCCGGTGGCTTCGAGGCCTGGCTGCTGCTGCGCGGCATGCGCACCCTGTTTCCGCGCGTCGAATGGTCGGCGCGCTCTGCGCAGCGCCTCGCCGAGACCCTGCGTGGCCATCCGCGCGTCGCGGAGGTCCTCTACCCGGGCCTCGCCGATTTCCCCGGCCATTCCGTCGCGGCGCGTCAGATGCGCGGCGGTTTCGGGGGGATGCTGTCGATCCGGGTGCGCGGCGGCGAGGCCGCGGCGGTCGCCACCGCGGCCAGGGTCGAGTTGTGGAAGCGCGCGACCTCGCTGGGCGGCGTCGAGAGCCTGATCGAGCATCGCGCCAGCATCGAGGGCGCCGGCACGCCGTGTCCGAGCGACCTGCTGCGGCTCTCGGTGGGGGTCGAGGCCACCGACGATCTCTACGCCGATCTCGACCAGGCCTTGCGCGCCTCCGCGGATTGACGACGCGGCAGGCGCTTCAGGGGGCGACCGGTTCGCCGCTCTCGACCGAGCGCTGCATCGCGTCGAGCGCCGCCATCGCGGCAACGCCGTCCGCAATGGTCGGCGCGTCGGGGCGGGAACGGCCGGCGATCAGGTCCAGCCAGGCGCCGAGTATCGCGTGATAGCCCTTGTGGTCCTCGTTCGCCGCGACGGTCAGGTTGGGTTCCCAGACGAGTGTGTCCTCGCCGTCGGTCAGCGCGGCGTCCGGGGCGCCGACCTTGAATTTGGGCGCGCGGTGAAGCCTGACCTCGTGGACGTTGCGGACCTCGACGCGTTCATGGTCGCCCATGACCTGCCACCATTCCATCGGCGTCGCGCGGCTCTGATGCGTGCCCATGACCAGCGTTCCGAGCCCCCCGCCGTCGAAGCGGAAATCGACATGGAGCAGAAGGCGTCCCGGCGAGAGTTCGTGGCGCCGCGCGCGGATCTCCAGCGGTCGTCCCATCAGGTGCGGCACGAGATCGAGATAATGGACGCAGTGGTGGAGATAGAACCCGGTGTAGTCCGGGTCGCCCGTGAAATAGGTCGGCGCGGTCATGTACTCGCCGAGGAAACTGGCGCGGTGCGCGAAGCCGCGCGCATGGTTGATCGCGATGCGGTTGGCGGTCGAGAAGCGCTTCATGAAGCCGACCACGACATGGCGTTCGGCATCGCGTGCGGCTGCGGCGATGGCGCGCGCATCTTCCGCCGACGCCCCGGCAGGCTTTTCCATGAAGACGTGCAGGCCGCGCCGCAGCGCCGCGACGGCGAAGTCGCGATGCTGCGTCGGCCCCACCGCCATACCGACGGCGTCGAGGCCACCGGCGTCGAGCATCGCCTGCGCGTCGGCGAAGCGCGCCGCTTCTGGTACGCCGTAGCGCGCGCCGATGCGGGCCCGGTTCGCGGCGTCGATGTCGCACAGCGCAGCGAGGCGGATGTCGTAGCGGGTCAACTGCGGCAGCAGCATCTCTCCCGCATGGCGGCCGCAGCCGATCCAGCCGATCCTCACCGGTCCCTCCAGGCGGCGGCTAGCGCAGCGCGCAGGAATGCGGCGCTGGCGCGCAACTCGTCGTCGTAGTCGCGCCCGGGGGCGCGCCACTGTGCGAGCGGCACGCCCGGCCGCTCGTCGTCGCGGCGAAAGGGTTCGAGCGTGACCGGTCCGCGATAGCCGATCGCCGCGAGCGCCCGCGCGATGGCCGGCCAGTCGATATGGCCGGACCCTACGAAGCCGCGATGGTTCTCGTTGGCCTGGAAGTGCACCAGCCTGTCGCCGGCGTGGCGGATCGCCGCGGCAAGGTCGGGGTCCTCCATGTTCATATGGAACGTGTCGAGCATCACGCCGAGCGCGGGCGAGCCGACGGCGTCGACCAGATCGAGGCCATGACGGGTCGTGTTGGCGATGTCGGTCTCGAAGCGGTTCAGCGGCTCGAGGCCGAGGACGACTCCATGGCTGGCGGCATAGGCGGCGGCGTCGCGCAATCCGGCGACGACGCGGTCGATCCGGCGCGCGCGGGCGTCGTCGTCGACCGGCGCGGGTGCCCGCCCAGCGAAGACCAGGGGCGCTCCGTAGAGCGGCCCGCCGACGATGCGCGCGCCAAGTGCGACGGCCGCATCGACGCAGGCGCGCAGATAGGCGATGCCGGCGCGGTGCGCGGCGTCGTCGGACGACGCGAGGTCGCGCTGCAGGTTGACGCGCGCGGCCAGCACCACGTCCAGGCCAGCCGCGTCGAGCGCGGCGCGCGCCGCCGCGACGTCGAGTTCGCCAGGCTCGGGCACGAGCAGTTCGACGAAATCCATGCCCGCTGCCTTCATCCGCGGAAGCATGGCGAGGTTCATCGTCCCGAACGGGCGGGCGTAGAACATCGAGATGATGCCGATCTTGTTGGGCGCCATGGCGGGGTGGTCCGTCTGTCAGGGAGCGGGGGTGCCGGGCCGTGCGAAGATCCCGGCGAGGTAGGACGCGGCGCGCGACAGGCTTGCGGCCGCGCCGGCCTCTTCCGAAGTCTGCTGCATGCAGCCATGGATCGCGCCGGGGATCAGGTCGAACTCGTAGGGCGTGCCCGCATGCGCGAGCCGCCCGGCGAGCAGGATCGTGTCGTCGAGCAGCGGGTCGAGGCCGGCCGCGTTGAGGAACAGACGCGGCAACCCGCGCAGATCGGCGCGCAGCGGCACCGCCAGGCTTTCCGTGCCTTCGGGCAGGTCCCCGAGATAGTTGCGCCAGTACCAGCGCATGCGCGCGGTGCTCAGCACGTACGCGCCGCCGCCGAAACGGCGATGGCTTTCGGTGTCGTGCAGCGGGGCATAGCAGCCGTAGAAGAGCACCGCTCCGGCGAGCGCGGGCACGCCGGCGTCGCGCTGCGCCACCAGCGTCGCGAGCGCGATGTTCGCGCCGGCGGAATCGCCGCCGATGGCGATGCGCGCGGGATCCAGCCCGTGCATGTGCCCTTCGCGCCTGATCCAATCCAGGGCGGCGACGCTGTCCTCGAGCGCGGCCGGGAAGGGATGCTCCGGCGCGAGGCGGTAGTCGAAGCCAAGGACGGCGGCACCGCTCTCGCGCGCCAGGAGGCGCATGCAGCGGTCATGGGAGCCGACATTGCCGAAGGTCCAGCCGCCGCCATGGACATAGAGCAGCACGGGCAGGGGGCTGCCGCCCGGGCGCGGCCGGTAGAGCCGCGCTCTGATCGCGCCGGCGGGGCCCGGGAGGGCGAGTTCGGAAACCTCTGGCAGGGCGACAGGAACACTGTTCCAGTAGGCGTTGTTGCGGTCGAACAAGGCACGCGCGTCGGCCATCGACATGCTCGCATAATCCACCGGCGGTGCGGCCCGCGCGCGGGCGAGAATGGCTGCGGTGGCCGGGGTGACGAAGGGGGCTTGCGTGTCGGACATGGCGATTCCCGTGTTTCGCGCAGGGTGACCGCCCGGCTTGAGGATGTAAAGCCGCGCCGGGACGGCATGGCGCCCGGTCAGGTCGCCATGGAGCAGCGCGCGTTTGCCTTGCCGTGGCCGATATAATATATCATCAGCACATGGTTCTTCCGCGCAACGCCCCGCAGCATGCGCATGTCCATGTCCAAGATGATGGGCATGAGCATGGGCATGATCGTGATCTCCGCCACGCACATGACCATCGACATGGACATGGCGATGCGCGGCCGGTCGGCCAGACGTTTCCGGGCTCGGCGCTGGCGATGTCGGCGCCGCGCCGGATCGGTGTGGCGGCGGTGTGCGCGCTTGCGCTTTGGCTGGCCGTGTTCTGGGCGATCGCGCCGTGATCGAACTCAGGGATCTGACGCTGACCTATGACCGGCGTCCGGCCGTCCATCACCTGTCGGGCCGTTTCGAGGCGGGATCGCTGACCGCGATCATCGGGCCGAACGGCGCCGGCAAGTCGACGCTGCTCAAGGCCCTGGCTGGCGCGCTGCGACCGAGCGAGGGGCGGCTCGACCGCGGGGGGCTGTCGCCCCGGGACATCGCGTATCTGCCGCAGCAGGCCAGCATCGATCGTGGCTTTCCGATCACCGCCATCGATACCGTGGCGATGGGCGACTGGTCCGCAAGCGGGTTGTTCGGCGCGATGTCACGGGCCTCCTGGCGTCGGGCCAGCGAGGCACTGGCCGCGGTCGGGCTCGGCGGTTTCGAGACCCGGACCGTCGGTACGCTCTCCGCGGGCCAGTTCCAGCGCGTCCTTTTCGCGCGGATGCTGATGCAGGATGCGCGGCTCATCCTGCTCGACGAGCCGTTCACCGCCGTCGATCAGCGCACGACGGCGGATCTCCTCGCGCTCGTGCAGCGATGGCATGCGGAACACCGCACCGTCATCGCCGTCCTGCATGATTTCGAGCAGGTCAGGTCTACCTTTCCCCAGGTGCTGTATCTGGCACGGGAGTCGGTCGGATGGGGCCCCACGCCGAGCGTCCTCACGGCGGCGAACCAACTGCGCGCGCGGGCGATGGCCGAGACCTGGGCGCCCGATGCCGAGCCCTGCCAGCGTGGTGCGGCCTGACGCGCCATGATCGATCCGTATGGCCTGCTGGTCGCGCCGTTCGTCGAATTCGCCTTCATGCGTCGCGCGCTGGTCGCGAGCATGGCCCTGTCCCTTGGCTGTGCGCCGGTCGGCGTGTTCCTGATCCTGCGCCGCATGAGCCTGGTCGGCGACGCCTTGAGCCACGCCATCCTCCCGGGCGCGGCGATCGCTTTCCTGTTCGCCGGCTTGTCGCTCGGGGCGATGGCGATCGGCGGCTTCGTCGCCGGCGTCCTGACCGCGCTCGGCGCTGGCGCGCTGTCTCGCCTCACGCCCCTGCGGGAGGACGCGACCTTCGCGGCCTTCTATCTGATCGCGCTCGCGGCCGGCGTGATGATGGTCTCGGTCGGCGGTTCCGGGGTCGATCTCCTGCATGTGCTGTTCGGATCGGTCCTGGCGGTCGACGACACGGCCCTGATACTGGCCGCATCGGTGGCATCGGTCTCCATGCTTGCCGTCGCGGCGCTCTATCGCGGGTTCGTGATCGAGAGCTTCGACCGCGAATTCCTGCGCGTCGGCGGCGGCCCGGATCGCGCGCTCCACGCGATCTTCCTGGTGCTTCTGGTCGCCAACCTGGTCGTATCGTTCCTGGCCCTCGGCACGCTGATGGCGATCGGCCTGATGATGCTGCCGGCCGCAGCCGCGCGCTCCTGGGCGCACGGCGTCGCCGGCATGATCGGTGTCGCGACCGGGATCGCCGCGCTCTCGGCCTATGCCGGCCTGACGCTGTCCTTCGCGCTCGACGCGCCGTCCGGTCCGTCGATCGTTCTCGCAGCGGGCTTTTTCTATGCGGCGTCGGTCCTGTTCGGGCCGGTGGGCGGGTTGGTCGCCCGCGCCTTGCCACGACGGCATCTTCGCGGATGAAACAGGAGAAGACATCATGTCGCTGACCTCGGGCAGACGCTGGTTCGTCGGGATCCTCGCCGCCGCCACGGTCGCTCCGGGGCTTCCAGCCCTGGCTCAGAAGCCACTGAACGTCGTCACCAGTTTTTCGATACTTGCGGATCTCGTGCGCGAGATCGCCGGTGACACGGTCAGGATCCAGGCCCTGGTCGGTCCCGATGCCGACGCCCATGGGTACGCGCCGACGCCCGGCGATGCGCGCAGCGTGGCCGCCGCCGATCTCGTGGTCGTCAACGGGTTGGGCTTCGATGGCTGGGCAGAAAAGCTCGTCCGCGCCTCTGGTTTCAAGGGGCGCCTCGTTGTCGCCAGCCAGGGCCTCGCGACGATCCGCGCCCAGGCCCATGGGCATTCGCATGGTCATTCGCACGGCCATGGGCGCGCGGCGGTCGATCCGCATGTCTGGCAGGATCCGCTGCGTGTCCGGCAGATCGTCGCGAGCCTAGCCGATGAACTCGCCGCTCTCGATCCGTCCCGCGCGGACGCCTATCGTGCGCGCGCCGGAGCCTTTGGTCGCCAACTCGCCGAACTCGATTCCTGGATCATGTCCGAGCTGGCCCCGATCCCGGCGGCGCGGCGGAAGATCGTGACCTCCCATGACGCCTTTGCCTATTTCGAGGCCCGCTACGGCGTCGATTTCAAGGCGCCGCGCGGGGTCAACCTGGACGGCGAGCCGTCGGCGGGCGACGTCGCGCGACTCATCCGCGAGATCCGCCGCGAGAAGGTCCGCATCGTGTTCCTCGAGAACGTGTCGTCGCCGCGTCTGATCGAACAGATTGCACGCGAGAGCGGCGCCCAGATGGGGGGACGGCTGTTCACCGACGCGCTGTCCGGTCCCGACGGTCCAGCGCCGACCTATCTCGCCTTGATGCGGCATAACGTGGTGCGCCTGCGCGACGCGATGCTGGCGGAGTGAGCGGGGCGGTCAGCGCGCCAGCGCCGCGACCGGTCCGATCTCGCGCAGCAGCTTGCGCCGGATGACGCCGCGAAAATCGGCGTAGTCGGCGGCCGAAAGTACGAAGCTGCCGCTGCCGCCGATGACCTCGCGCGCGTAATAGGCCTCGAGGTCGTCGTCCTGGCTGGTCACGGCGAGGCCATTGACGGTCGCGCCGCGAACCAGCACCTCCGCGCGGGCCCAGGCGGGCGGGGTGCCGCGATTTGCCACGCCATCGCCCGATACATCGACGACCAGACGGGTCGCTTCGGTCGGCGCGTCGTCGAGCAGCGCCGCGGCGAAAAGCAGCGCGTCGCCGATCGCCGTCTCGCCGCCAAGCACGAGACGCGGCGCCAGCGCGAGTTCCTCCGAGAAGCGCCGCAACTCGGTCGGGCTGTCGAGGACACGCCAGTCGAAATTGATCACCTGCTGCCCGCTTCCGGACCATTCGAACAGGGCGACAGCGATGGCGCCATGCGGACCCGCGGCGATCGCCTCCCAGAGTTCTGGGTCGGCGAAGGCCGCAGCGTAGCCTTCGAGCTGGAGATAGTAGTCGTCCATCGTGACCGACGAGGACGAGTCGATCGCCAGCACAAGGTTGACGTCGACGCGACGCGCTTCGCCGGACGCCGTGGCGACGAAAGCCAGGAGCAGCGTCAGGGCAAGCGCGAGGCGGCGCGCGGCGAACGTCATCGGGTGCAGCGTGGCCGGCGAATGTGGCAAAATTCGCGCGACGGAGGCGAAGCCTAGAGGAGGAGACAGTGATGCGGCGCGCAGACGGGCTTGCCGTGCTGACATCGGCGGAGATGACGCAGGCCGACCGGCTGGCGGTCGCCGGCGGCGTGACCATCGACGTCTTGATGCATGCCGCGGGCGCCGCGGTGGCGAGCGCGCTCGCGGCGCGTTTTCCGCGCGGCCGCATCCTCGTCCTGTGCGGCCCCGGCAACAACGGCGGAGACGGGTATGTCGCCGCGCGTCTCCTGGCGGCGCGCGGTCGCGATGTCCGCGTCGCCGCCCTCGGACCGGTGGCGGATCCAGGCAGTGCCGCCGCCCGTGCAGCATCGGCATGGGGCGGTGCGGTGGCGACGCTGGCGCCCGCCTGCCTGGACGGTGCCGACGTGGTCGTCGACGCGCTGTTCGGCGCCGGGCTGCGTCGCGATCTCGACGGGATGGCGCGCGCCACGGTCGAGGCCCTGGCTGTGCGCGGCATGCCCGTGGTCGCCATTGACGTGCCCTCGGGCCTCGATGGCGATAGCGGCGGGGCGCGCGGTTGCGTCGCGCCGGCCGCCCTGACCGTCACGTTCTTTCGGCTGAAGCCCGGGCATCTGCTCCTGCCGGGACGTCGGCTGTGCGGAGAGACGCTCTGCGCGCCGATCGGGATCCCGGAGGCCGTGCTGGCGACGATCATGCCGCGGTGCTGGCGCAACGATCCCGCACTCTGGCGCGACAGCCTCGTCGCGCCACGCGACGATGGCCATAAATTCGGCCGTGGCCATGCGCTGATCGTCGGCGGTGCCCAGTTGACGGGTGCCGCGCGGCTGGCGGCGCAGGCGGCGCTGCGGGCGGGGGCGGGACTCGTGACGATCGCCTGCACGGCCGAGGCGGCGCCGGTCTACCGCGCCAGCTCCGACCCGGCGGTCATGGTGGAGGCGCTCGCGGGCGATGGCGACATCGACCTCGCGCTGGCCGATCCGCGCCGCAACGTGGTCCTGCTGGGGCCGGGCAACGGCGCCGATGCCGCGACGCGCCGCCGCGTCGCCTCGGCGCTGCGCGACGGCCGGCCATGTGTGCTCGACGCCGACGCGCTCACGGCCCATGCCGGCGCGGCGGAGACGCTGTTCGGCGCCATCCGTGGGCCGGTTGTCATGACGCCGCATGCCGGGGAGTTCGCTCGGCTGTTCGCTCCCGGAAGCGACAAGCTGGACAGCGCGCGTCGCGCGGCCGCGCGCAGCGGCGCGGTGGTCCTGCTGAAGGGGGCGGACACCGTGATCGCCGCGCCGGATGGCCGCGCCGCGATCAACGCCAATGCGCCGCCCGATCTCGCGACGGCCGGCTCCGGCGATGTTCTGGCGGGGACGATCGCCGGGCTGCTTGCCCAGGGCATGCCCGCCTTCGAGGCTGCGGCCGCGGGCGCGTGGCTGCATGGCGAGGCGGGCCGTGCGGCAGGCGCGGGGCTCGTGGCGGGTGATCTCGCGGGGCGTTATCCGGCGGTGCTCGCCAGGCTGCGCGAGGGCCGTTGAGCCGGGTTGTGCGCCGAGCCAGACTGACGCCATGAAACGCGAATATCCCGACCATCCGATCGTCGGCGTCCTGGCCATGGTGCGGCGCGCCGGCAGTCTCCTGATCGTGCAGCGCGCCCGGCCGCCCAGCGCGGGGCGCTGGGGCTTTCCGGGTGGCGTCCAGGAACTCGGCGAGACGGTGTTCGAGGCGGCACGTCGCGAACTGGCCGAGGAGACCGCCGTCGATGCGGTGCCCGTCGGATCGCTGCCGGTCTTCGACATCATCCGGCCGGACGGGCAGGGCAGGATCCGGTCCCACTGGACGCTGGTGCCCGTGCTCTGCGACTGGCGCCGCGGCGACGGGACCGCGTCGGACGAGGTGCTCGATCTGCGCTGGATCGGGCCGGGCGCCATCGCGGCGAGCGGGCTGGACGTCCTGCCCGATCTGGAACGCCTCGCGGGGATGGCCTTCGACGGGCCTGTCCGCTGACCCCCGACGTTCGAAGGACCTGACCATGCGCGACGATCTGGATCTCGAGATCGGCACCACCTCTGAGGCGTGCGTCGCGGCGCTCGCCGCCGCGCGCGAATCCCATCTGGGTTTCCGCATGGATGCGGCGCGCCATGTGAACATGGCGATCGAAGCCGATCCGGCCTGTGTTCTCGCTCAGGTCATGAAGGGCTACATGGCGATGCTGCTGTCGAACACGGCCGTGCTCGGCGCAGTCGATCAGCGCATCGCGACTGCGCGCAGAACCGTGTCCGAGGCGACGCCGCGCGAGCATCTGCATCTCGCGGCTCTCGAGGCCTGGCGCCATGGTCGCAACGCCCGCGCGATCGCCGCATGGGAAGAGATCCTGGCGTCGCATCCGCGCGACCTCACCGCGCTGCGTCTGGCTCACTTCGCCTATTTCTGGAGCGCCGGGGACGCAGCGCGCATGCGCGCGTCGGTCGAGCGCGTTCTGCCGCACTGGCCCGACGGCGTGCGCGGACGAGGCTGGGTCCTCGGCATGCATGGGTTCGCCTGCGAGGAGAGCGGTGATTACGCCCTGGCCGAGCGCCAGGGGCGGCGGGCGGTGGAGATCGACGCCTCCGATCTCTGGGCGATCCATGCGGTCGCGCATGTGATGGAGATGCAGTCCCGTCATGCCGAGGGCGCGGCCTGGGTCGAGGCGGGCGCGGCGCATCTCGGCGCCGCGACGAATTTCCGTTTCCACCTCGCCTGGCATCGCGCCCTGTTCCTGCTCGAAGGTGGCGCGCGGACGGAGTTGCTCGCCTGCTACGACGACAGCGTGCGCGACCATGCGTCGCCGCTGGTTCAGGGGCAGCCCGACCTTTACATCGACGTTCAGAACGCCGCCTCCCTGCTGATGCGTCTCGAATTGCTCGGGGTCGATGTCGGCAGCAGGTGGAACGAACTCGCGGACAAGGCCGAGGCGCGGATCGGCGATCACCTGATCCCGTTCACCGTGCCGCACTGGATGATGGCGCTGGCGGCGACCGGACGATGGGCGGCCTGCGATGCGGTGCTCGCTGCGTTGCGAGACGCCTCCACGAGCGCCGCGGAAGACAGCGACGCGTCGCACGTCGCGCGGATCGCGCTTGCGGCGGCGGAGGGCGTGCGCGCCCACCGGCGCGGCGCGCATGCCGCCGCCGTCGCCGCGCTGTTCCCGGTTCGGCATGACCTCGTTCGCCTGGGCGGCAGCCACGCGCAGCGCGATGTCCTCTGGCAGATCATGACCGATGCCGCCCGTTGCGCGGGCGATGCGGCGCTCATGGAAGACCTCGTGGCCGAGGTCCGGGCGGCGCGCGCGCCGCACGCCAGCCCCGCTTTCTATCAGGGCATCAGCCGATCGGCAGGTCTGTCCGGTACTTGACTGTCCGCAGCGCGAAGCTCGACTTGATCGAGGCAATGCCGCGGATGCGGGTCACCTTCTGCATGAGGAAGCGCTCATAGGCGGCGAGATCCGGGACCACGACGCGCAGCAGGTAATCCGCGTCCCCGGTCATCAGGTAGCACTCCATGATCTCGGGCCACTCCGCCACGGCGGCCTCGAAGATCCGCAGCGCCTTTTCCTCCTGCCGTTCCAGGCTGACCTGGGTGAACACGCTGACTGTCAGTCCGAGCGCCGCGGGATCGACCAGCGCCGCGTAGCCCTTGATGACTCCGTCGGTCTCGAGCGCGCGCACGCGCCGCCAGCAGGGCGATGGCGAGATCCCGATCCGCGCGGCGAGATCCTGGTTGCTGAGCCGGCCATCGCGTTGCAGGGCGGTGAGGATGCGGCGGTCGATCTCGTCGAGGGTTGAAGAAGAATCTTTCATCAACTGGCTTCCGGAAGAAATAAGTCACCTAACAAGGCGCATTTTAAGGTAGTTTTCGCAAGGTTCTTCCCGTGCTCGGACGCTAAGCTTTGCGCCTCGGGATTTCTGGCGGGAGCAACCGACATGTCCGCGACTTCGATCACCGCACCGCGCGTGGTCGACCACAGGGCGCCGGTCGATCCCCGGCGCGTCGAGATCCTGCGCGCCCTGGCCCGCAAGGTGCTCTGGCTCTCGTCCTGGACGATCCACAATGCCAACCATCTGCGCGCCCGGCGCGATGGTCTCAAGGTCGGCGGCCATCAGGCATCCTCGGCGTCGCTGGTGACGCTGATGACGGCTCTGTTCCTGCATACGCTGAGGCCACAGGACCGCGTCGCGGTGAAGCCGCACGCCTCGCCGGTCTTCCACGCGCTCCAGTATCTGCTGCATCACCAATCCCGCGAGAAACTCGAGCGCTTCCGGGGCCTCGGTGGCGCTCAATCCTACCCGTCCCGGACCAAGGATGCGGACGACGTCGACTTCTCGACGGGATCGGTGGGTCTCGGCGTGGCGCAGACCCTGTTCGCCTCGATGGTGCAGGATTACGTCCACCTCAAGGGTATGGTCGGCGGCGGCGATGCGCCGGGGCGCATGGTGGCGCTGGTCGGCGACGCGGAGTTCGACGAGGGCAACATCTTCGAGGCGATGCTCGAGGGCTGGAAACACGATGTCCGGAATCTCTGGTGGATCATCGACTACAACCGGCAGAGCCTGGACAGCGTCGTCTCGGATCGCCTGTTCCAGCGCATCATCGGCGTGTTCGACTCCCTCGGCTGGCGCGTCATCACGCTCAAATACGGCAAGCTCCTCGAGGCCGCCTTTGCCGGGCCGGACGGCGACAGGCTGCGGGCGTGGATCGACGACTGCCCGAATTCGCTCTATTCCGCCCTGACCTACAAGGCGGCATGGCGGCCCCGGCTCGAGGCCGATCTCGGCATGCTTCCGGGGATCCGGGCGCTGCTCGACAGCCATGACGACGCGGCGCTGCATGCGCTCATGACCAACCTCGCCGGCCACGACATGGAGGCCGTGTTGGAGGCGTTCGGGCAGGCCGAGGACAGCGATCTGCCCACCTGTTTCATCGCCTACACGATCAAGGGCTTCGGGCTGCCCTTCGCCGGCCACAAGGACAACCATGCCGGCCTGATGAGCCCCGAGCAGGTCGACGCGCTGCGCGCGCAGCACGCGGTGCCGCGGGGCGCCGAGTGGGAGCGGCTCGCCGGGCTCGACCTGCCGGAGGCCGAGATCGAGGCGTTTCTCGCCAGCGTGCCCTTCGCCCAGCGTTTTCCGCGGCGCCATCAGGCGCAATCCGTGCCGCTGCCCGATCCGTTTCCGGTCCCGCAGGCCGCCACGATGTCGACCCAGGAGGGGTTCGGTCGGATCCTTTACGAACTGGCTGGGGGCGACAGCCAACTCTCGCGACGCATCGTCACCACGTCGCCCGACGTCTCGGTCTCGACGAATCTCGGCGGCTGGGTCAATCGGCGTGGGATCTTCGACCGGCGCGACATGAAGGACATCTTCAAGGAAGAAAAGATCGTCTCGGCGCAACTCTGGCAGATGGGCCACCAGGGCCAGCATGTCGAACTCGGCATCGCCGAGCACAATCTCTTCCTGATGCTTGGTGCGCTCGGTCTGTCGGCCGACCTGTTCGGTGCCCGGCTGCTGCCGATCGGCACGGTCTACGATCCCTTCATCGCGCGCGGTCTCGATGCGCTGAACTATGCCTGTTACCAGGATGCGCGGTTCATGATCGTCGCGACGCCTTCGGGCCTGACGCTGGCGCCCGAGGGGGGCGCGCATCAATCGATCATCCAGCCGCTGATCGGCCTGGGGCAGCCCGGCCTGACCAGTTTCGAGCCCGCGCATGTCGACGAACTCGCCGAGATCATGCGCTGGAGCTTCGCGCATATGCAGGATCAGGAGGCGGGCGGGTCTGTCTATCTGCGGCTCTCGACGCGGCCCCTGGCGCAGCCCGCCCGCGATCTCGACCAGGCCACGCGGGCGGCCATCGTCGCGGGCGGCTATTGGCTCGCGCCTCCGGATCCTGGCTGCGACCTGGCCCTGGTGGCGATGGGCGCGCTGATGCCGGAGGCGCAGGAGGCTCTCGCGCAGCTACGCGAGGATCTGCCGGGTGTCGGGTTGCTCGCCGTCACCTCTCCGGACCGGCTGCATGCGGGCTGGCGGCGCGCCGGCGCTGCGTCTCACGCGGCCGGGTTGCTGGGGGCGCTCGCACCGTCGGCGCGGCTCGTGTCGCTTGTCGACGGGCATCCGGCGACGCTGTCCTGGCTCGGCGCCGTGCGCGGACAGACGGTCGAGGCGCTAGGCGTCGAGACCTTCGGCCAATCCGCGGATCTTCCGGATCTCTACAGGACCTACGGCCTGGATGCCGATGCCGTGGTCGCGGCCGCGGCACGCGCGCTGCTGCGGTGACGAATCGTCGCTGGCGCGGTTGACTGGAACGGGGGAGGCCTGTAGCTAGTCGCCCCCGCGCGGGCGGGCGTGGCGGAACTGGTAGACGCGCTGGATTTAGGTTCCAGTGACGAAAGTCGTGTGGGTTCGAGTCCCGCCGCCCGCACCAAACTTCCCGCTTGGCGGGGGACGCGGCATGCCGACGGGCGGCGCCGGTCTCCCACGGGCAACGTTGAGGACCTGATCGACATGCAAGTCACCGAGATCTCCAGTGCCGGCCTGAAGCGCGAATTCGAGGTCGTGGTGCCTGCGGCGACAATCGCCGACGGCGTCTCCGCCCGGCTCGCGGAGATCGCGAAGGACGCGACCATGCCGGGCTTCCGTCCTGGCAAGGTGCCGATGCCGGTGCTGCGCAAGCGCTTCGGACAGGCCGTCATGGGCGAGGTGCTCGAGCAGACCGTCTCGAACATGTCCGCCCAGGCGCTGCAGGATCGCGGCCTTCGGCCCGCGATGCAGCCGCAGGTCCAGGTGACGTCGTTCGGCGAAGGCGCCGACCTCGTCTACAAGCTCGCCTTCGAGATCCTGCCGGAGGTCGTGCCGATGGATCTCAAGGCCCTGGAACTTCAAAAGGTGAAGGTGCAGGTCGGCGATGCCGAAGTGGACAAGGCGCTGGGGCGCATGGCCGAGCAGCGCGGCAAGGCGAAGGCCGAGGCGGCGGATCGCGCGTCGCAGAGCGGCGACATCGTCGTGATCGATTTCGTCGGCAAGGTCGACGGCACGGCGTTCGCGGGCGGTGCCGCCAACGACCAGCGGCTCGAACTCGGTTCCGGGCAGTTCATTCCCGGCTTCGAGGATCAGCTGATCGGTCTGTCGGCCGGGGCGTCCGCGGTGGTCAAGGTGACCTTTCCCGAGGCCTATCCGAATGGCGATCTCAAGGGCAAGGCGGCCGAATTCGACGTCACGGTGAAGCAGGTCCTCGCGCCGGCGACTATCCCCGTCGACGAGGAGATGGCGAAGGAGATGGGTTTCGAGGATCTCGAGACCCTGCGTGGCGCCATCCGTGACCAGATCGCCCGTGAATTCGCCGAGATGGCGCGGCTGCGCACGAAGCGCCAACTGCTCGACAAGCTCGCTGCGGCGCATAGCTTCGACGTGCCGCAGAGCATGGTCGAGATCGAATTGCAGGCGATCATGGCCAATCTGGAGCGCGAGCGCTCCATGGGCATGGAGGACGAAAGCACCCGCGGCAAGAGCCCCGAGGAGCTGGGCGCGGAGTTCCGCCCGATCGCCGAGCGTCGCGTGCGTCTCGGCCTGCTGCTCTCGGAGATCGGCCGCGGCAACAACATCGAGGTCAGCCAGGACGAGACCAACCGCGCCCTCGTCGAGCAGGCGCGTCGCTTCCCCGGCCAGGAGCGCAAGGTCATCGAGCAGTTCCGCTCGAACCCTGAGATGCTGGCGCAGATTCGCGGTCCGCTGTTCGAGGACAAGGTGATCGATTTCATCATGGAGATGGCTAACACCACGGAGACGTCCATGACGGTAGAGGAGTTGCAGAAGGCGCAGGCCGAGGACGACAAGTCCGGCGCCTGACCGTCGAGTCCCGGGCCCGAGCGGGCCGGTAATCCAACCAGGTAGGCGGAGAAACGAGATGTCCGAGCGCGTGGCCGAACAGATGAACATGCTCGTTCCTATGGTGATCGAGCAGACCGCCCGCGGCGAACGGGCCTTCGACATCTACTCGCGGCTGCTCAAGGAGCGGATCATCTTCATGACCGGGCCTGTCAACGACACGGTCTCGAGCCTGATCTGCGCCCAGCTGCTGTTCCTCGAGTCGGAAAACCCGAAGAAGGACATCTCGTTCTACATCAACTCCCCCGGCGGCGTGGTGACGTCCGGCCTCGCGATCTACGACACGATGCAATACATCCGTCCCGACGTGGCGACGGTCTGCATCGGCCAGGCGGCCTCGATGGGCTCGCTGCTGCTGGCGGCCGGCTGCAAGGGCAAGCGCTTTTCCCTGCCCAACGCCCGCATCATGGTACATCAGCCCTCGGGCGGCGCGCAGGGGCAGGCGACCGACATCGAGATCCAGGCCCGCGAGATCCTCAATCTGCGCAGACGCCTGAACGAGATCTATGTCCGCCACACCGGCCAGCCGATCGAGGCGATCGAGCAGGCCCTCGAGCGCGACAAGTTCCTCAGCCCGGACGAGGCGAAGGCATTCGGCCTGATCGACGAAGTCGTGGCCAATCGTCCGCCGCGCGCCGACGATCCCAAGGCGGCCTGACCGCCAGGCCTGCGCGACGCTGAACGTCGGGCTGAGGACGGCGCGCCGCGCCGTTCACGCGACGTTCATGCCGGTGGTTATTCGTTGTCGCCGGACCGCGTCGAAGACTAGAGTGACCCCTCTAACCATCGGGGCCGCGCGCATCGGCGCGGGCCGTTCCAGAGCACAGGCGGAGCACAGATGAACAAGTCCGGCAGCGGCGACTCGAAGAACACGCTGTATTGCTCGTTCTGCGGCAAGAGCCAGCACGAAGTCCGCAAGCTGATCGCCGGCCCGACGGTCTTCATCTGCGACGAGTGCGTCGAACTCTGCATGGACATTATCCGCGAGGAGCACAAGACCACGCTGGTGAAGTCCCGCGAGGGCGTGCCGACCCCGCGCGATATCTGCAACGTGCTCGATGACTATGTGATCGGCCAGGACCAGGCCAAGCGCGTGCTGTCCGTGGCCGTCCACAATCATTACAAGCGCCTCGCCCATGGCGGTAAGAACAACGAGGTCGAGATCGCCAAGTCGAACATCATGCTGGTTGGGCCAACGGGGTCAGGCAAGACGCTGCTCGCGCAGACGCTGGCCCGGATCATCGACGTGCCCTTCACGATGGCCGACGCGACGACCCTGACCGAGGCCGGCTATGTCGGCGAGGACGTGGAGAACATCATCCTGCGTCTGCTTCAGGCCGCCGACTACAATGTCGAGCGCGCCCAGCGCGGCATCGTCTACATCGACGAGGTCGACAAGATCAGCCGCAAGTCGGAGAACCCGTCGATCACCCGCGACGTCTCGGGCGAGGGCGTGCAGCAGGCGCTCCTGAAGATCATGGAGGGAACGATCGCGTCGGTGCCGCCCCAGGGCGGGCGCAAGCACCCGCAGCAGGAATTCCTGCAGGTGGACACGACGAACATCCTCTTCATCTGCGGCGGCGCCTTCGCCGGCCTGGAGAAGATCATCGCGCAGCGCACCCGCGGCACGGCGATCGGCTTCGGCGCCGATGTCCGCTCGGTCGATGATCGGCAGACCGGCGAGATCCTGCGCGAGGTCGAACCCGAAGATCTTCTGAAGTTCGGCCTCATTCCCGAATTCATCGGCCGTCTGCCTGTGATCGCGACCTTGAACGACCTCTCGGAGGACGCGTTGGTCGAGATCCTTCAGAAGCCGAAGAACGCGCTTCTGAAGCAGTACCAGCGCCTGTTCGAAATGGAGGGCGTCAAGCTCACCTTCGCCGAGGATGCCCTGCGCGCGGTGGCGCGGCGGGCGATCCAGCGCAGGACGGGCGCACGCGGCCTGCGTTCGATCATGGAGGGGATCCTCCTCGATACGATGTTCGAACTGCCGCAGATGACCGGCGTCGAAGAGGTCGTGATCAACCGCGAGGTGATCGACGGGCGCGCCAAACCGCTCCAGATCTATGCCGACCGCCGTGTCGAGACGGCGGGCGTCTCCTCTGCGTGACGCGCCAGGCTCCGGCATGGCGCGCGGCGCGCTGGGGACGTTGCGGTCTTGATTGCCGGCCCGGCGATGCCATTTGTTAACAGCGCGACGGGTAGGTTGGCCCAACCGCCTACCGTTTTCGTCGCCGCGTGCATCGACCGGCACCGGCTTCGCCGGCCCACCGAAGACCTGAACGAGCGAGTTTGAACATGGCAGAGACTCCGCGTGCGACCGTCTATCCGGTGCTCCCGCTGCGGGACATCGTCGTCTTCCCGCACATGATCGTCCCGCTCTTCGTCGGGCGCGAGAAATCGGTGCGGGCCCTCGAGGATGTGATGAAGGACGACAAGCAGATCCTGCTCGTCGCCCAGAAGGACGCCGCGAAGGACGATCCGGCGCCTGCCGACATCTTCTCGGTCGGAACGATCGGCACCGTCCTGCAGCTTCTGAAACTGCCCGACGGCACCGTGAAGGTGCTGGTCGAGGGCGGGAGCCGCGCGCGCATCCTGCGCTATGTCGAGAACAGCGAGTTCTTCCAGGCGCATGCCGAATTGCTGGGCGAGCGCGCGGTCGAGCCGTCGGAGCTCGAGGCGCTCACGCGCACCGTGGTCTCGCAGTTCGAGCAGTACATCAAGCTGAACCGCAAGATCCCGCCGGAGGTCCTCGTCTCGATCAACCAGATCGACGATCCCGGCAAGCTCGCGGATACCGTCGCCTCGCATCTCGCGCTCAAGATCCCCGAGAAGCAGGAACTTCTGGAGATCGACTCGGTGGCGCAGCGCCTCGAGAAGATCTTCGGCTTCATGGAGAACGAGATCGGCGTCCTCCAGGTGGAAAAGCGCATCCGCAACCGCGTCAAGCGGCAGATGGAGAAGACGCAGCGCGAGTACTATCTCAACGAGCAACTCAAGGCGATCCAGAAGGAACTCGGCGAGATCGACGAGGGCAAGGACGAGCAGTCCGAACTCGAGGAGCGCATCAAGAAGACCAAGCTGTCGAAGGAGGCGCACGACAAGGCCATGGCCGAGCTGAAGAAGCTCAAGACCATGAGCCCGATGTCCGCCGAGGCGACGGTGGTGCGCAACTATCTCGACTGGCTGCTGAACATTCCCTGGAAGAAGCGCACCAAGATCAAGCGCGACGTGAAGCATGCGGAGAGCGTGCTCAACGCCGATCATTACGGGCTCGAGAAGGTCAAGGAGCGTATCCTCGAATACCTCGCGGTCCAGCAGCGGTCGCAGAAGCTTCGGGGCCCGATCCTGTGCCTCGTCGGCCCGCCGGGTGTCGGCAAGACGTCCCTTGGAAAGTAGATCGCGCGGTCGACTGGCCGCAACTTCGTGCGCATGTCGCTGGGCGGCGTGCGTGACGAGGCCGAGATCCGCGGGCACCGGCGCACCTATATCGGCTCCATGCCGGGCAAGGTGATCCAGGGCATGAAGAAGGCGAAGTCGTCGAACCCGCTCTTCCTGCTCGACGAGATCGACAAGCTGGGCGCCGACTGGCGTGGCGATCCGACGTCCGCGCTGCTGGAAGTCCTGGATCCCGAGCAGAACGGTACGTTCAACGACCATTACCTGGAGATCGACTACGATCTCTCCGATGTGATGTTCATCACGACGGCGAACAGTCTGCGCATGCCGCAGCCGCTGCTCGATCGCATGGAGATCATCCGGATCCCCGGCTACACCGAGGACGAGAAGGTCGAGATCGCCCGTCGCCACCTCATCCCCAAGCAGGTCGAGGCGCATGCGCTGAAGACAGGCGAATGGGAGATCACCGACGAGGCGCTGCGGGATCTCATCCGCCATTATTCGCGCGAGGCGGGGGTCCGCAATCTCGAGCGCGAGATCGCGAACCTGACCCGCAAGGCGACGAAGGAGATCGTCACCGACAAGGCGAAGAAGGTGAAGGTCACGCGGGCCAACCTCGAGAAATACGCCGGCGTCCGGAAGTATCGCTGGGGCGAGACCGAGACCGAGGACCTGGTCGGCGTCACGAACGGTCTCGCATGGACCGAGGTCGGCGGCGAGCTGCTTTCGATCGAAGCGACGGTGGTCCCCGGCAAGGGCAAGATGACCATCACGGGCAAGCTTGGCGACGTGATGCAGGAATCGGTTCAGGCGGCGCATTCCTACGTGCGCAGCCGCGCGACCGCCTTCGGCATCCGGCCCCCGGTGTTCGACAAGAAGGACATCCATGTCCACGTGCCGGAGGGCGCGACGCCCAAGGACGGTCCTTCGGCTGGCGTGGCGATGATCACCTCGATCGTCTCGGCGCTGTCGGGGATCCCGGTGCGCCGCGACGTGGCGATGACGGGTGAGATCACGCTGCGCGGCCGCGTGCTGCCGATCGGCGGCCTCAAGGAGAAACTGCTCGCCGCGCTCCATTCGGGCATCAAGAACGTGCTGATCCCGAAGGACAACGAGAAGGACCTCGCGGATATCCCGGACAACGTCAAGAAGGGCCTGCGTATCCTCCCGGTCTCGACGGTCGACGAGGTGATCGCACAGGCGCTCGTCCGCGCCCCGATCGCCATTGAGTGGATCGAGCCTGCAGAGGTCGAGGCGGTGGCGAAGAAGCCCGAGGGCGAGGGCGGCCTCGTCACGCATTGAACGGATGTTGGACCGGGCGCGGGTCGCCCGGTCCGAACCCGACGGACCAGCAAACGAAAACGGCCCCGCGCGATGGCGCGGGGCCGTTTGTCTTTGGAGCGGGTTACGCGATGCGGCTTAGGATCACTCGGCCTTGAACGCAACGCCGTGGTTCTGGAAAAGGTCCTGCAACTCGCCGGACTGGTACATCTCGCGAACGATGTCGCAGCCGCCGATGAACTCGCCCTTCACGTAGAGCTGGGGGATCGTCGGCCAATCGGAAAATTCTTTGATGCCCTGGCGGATCGAGGGGTCGTCGAGAACGTTCACGCCCTTGAACTTGACGCCCATGTGGCTCAGCACCTGGACGACCGCGGCCGAGAAGCCGCACATCGGGAAGACGGGGGTTCCCTTCATGAAGAGGACGACGTCGTTGGTGGAGATGTCGTCCTTGATGCGGTCGGCAACGGAGGTGTCGGTCATGGGGCGGTCCTTCAGGCTTGGAGAATCGGTGGGGTTCGGGACAGGGGCCAGGTGCGGATCGTCGTCGGCTCAGGGGGCGCGGGTCTGCAGCGCCATGGCGTGCAACTCGCCGCCCATCCGGCCTTTCAGCGCGGCATAGACCATCTGGTGCTGCTGGACGCGGGTCTTGCCGCGAAACGCTTCCGACACGACCGTGGCCGCGTAATGGTCGCCGTCGCCGCGCAGATCATCGATCTTCACCTCGGCATCCGGAAGCGCCTCGCGGATGAGGCGTTCGATATCGGCCGCGGGCATTGGCATCGTCGGACCTTGTCTGCTGGAGGATCGGGGCAGGCGTACCGGCGTCTCAGGTGCCGCCGGCCATGAAGCGCGGCAACCACGCCTCGTTGGCGCGGCGCATGTCCGCGAGCGATATAGGAACCTCGCCCGGGAGTGTCAAACGCGGTTCGGCCGTGACGATCCCGATGATGCGGGCGGGCACGCCGGCGGCGCGCGCCTGCTCCAGAACCGCTTCGGGCGCGTCGGCCGCCAGCACGTAGCGGCCCTGGTCCTCGCCGAACCAGTGGGCATGTGCCAGGGATCCCGGCGGCTGCACCTGCAGATCGAGGCCGAGCCCTGCGGCCAGCGCCATTTCCGTCACGGCGACGAGCACGCCGCCATCCGACACGTCGTGACAGGCGGACACGAGGCCCCGGTCGATGGCATCGCGTACGAAGGCGCCGTTGCGTCGCTCGGCGACGAGATCCACCGGTGGCGGCGCACCGTCCTCGCGGTTGCAGATCTCGCGCAGATAGAGAGACGCTCCCAGCCAGCCTTCGCCATCGCCCACGAGGACCAGCGTCTGCCCGGCCGCGGTCGGGGCCACGCCCACGATTTTCGCGACATCGGCGATGAGGCCGACACCCCCGATCACCGGGGCCGGCATGATCGCCGCGCCGGAGGTTTCGTTGTAGAGCGACACGTTGCCGGAGACGACGGGATAGTCGAGGGCAAGGCAGGCCTCGCGCATGCCGGCGATGCAGCCCACGAACTGGCCCATGATCTCGGGCCGCTCCGGATTGCCGAAATTCATGTTGTCGGTGATCGCGAGGGGCGTCGCCCCGGTCGCGGAGATGTTCCTGTAGGTCTCGACCACCGCCTGACGCCCGCCGGCTTCCGGATCGGCATGGCAGTAGCGCGGCGTGCAGTCGACCGACATCGCGAGGGCCTTCGTCCCGCCGGGCAGGCGCACGACGCTGGCGTCGCCGCCGGGCCTGATCACGGTGTGGCCGCGGACGAGATGGTCGTACTGCTCCCAGATCCAGCGCCGCGAGGCGAGGTCCGGGCAGCCCATAAGGCGCAGCAGGGCAGGTCCGACCGGATGCGCGGGCACGGAGGCCGCGTCAAGCACCGGCCGCGGCGGCGTTTTCGCCCATGGGCGATCATATTCGGGGGCCGCCTCGGAGACCGGCGCGATCGGCATGTCGGCCTCGATCCGGTCGCCCATGCGCAGCACGAGCCGACCGGTATCCGTGAGATGGCCGATCGTGACGCAATCGAGTTCGTACTTGGCGAAGATCCGGTTCGCGATTTCCTCGGCGCCAGGCCGCAGGATCATCAGCATCCGCTCCTGGCTCTCGGACAGCATGATCTCGTAGGCGCTCATGCCGCTCTCGCGCATGGGCACGCGGTCGAGTTGCAGGTCGATGCCGAGACCGCCCTTGCCGGCCATTTCGGTCGAGGACGAGGTGAGCCCGGCTGCGCCCATGTCCTGGATCGCGACGATCGCGTCTGTGGCCATCAATTCGAGGCACGCCTCGATCAGCAGCTTTTCCTTGAACGGATCACCGACCTGGACCGTCGGCCGCTTTTCCTCGGACCTCTCGTCGAATTCAGCGGAGGCCATGGTGGCGCCGTGGATGCCGTCCCGCCCGGTCTTCGCGCCGACATAGACGACCGCGTTCCCGGGGCCGGATGCCTTGGCGTAGAAGATCCGGTCGGCCCGCGCGAGACCGACCGTCATCGCATTGACGAGGCAGTTGCCGTTGTAACTTGCGTGGAAATTGGTCTCTCCGCCGACGGTCGGAACGCCGACGCAATTGCCATAGCCACCGATCCCGGCGACGACGCCCGCGACCAGTCCGCGGGTCTTGGGGTGCGCAGGATCGCCGAACCGCAACGCGTTCAGGTTCGCGATCGGCCGCGCGCCCATCGTGAAGACATCGCGCAGGATGCCGCCGACGCCGGTCGCCGCCCCCTGATAGGGCTCGATATAGGACGGGTGGTTATGGCTCTCGATCTTGAACACGACCGCGTCGCCGTCGCCGATGTCGATGACGCCGGCATTCTCGCCGGGGCCGCAGATGACCCAGGGTGCGGTGGTCGGCAGCGTCTTGAGCCAGCGCTTCGAGGATTTGTAGGAGCA
>CAIOSQ010000011.1 GCA_903860935.1 uncultured Rhodospirillales bacterium
AACAGCGCCGCCGGTGCCAAGCGCGCGGAAGAGATCGAGGCCGTCAACCTCGCCAGCGTCAAATGGCCAGCCGATGGAAAATTCCTCGGCGACTGGCGCGCCGGCGAACGCGTCGCCCAGAGCGGCCGCGGCCTGACCTGGACCGACGGGGCCAATCAGGCGAACGGGGGCAATTGCTACAACTGCCATCAGATCTCGCTGGCCGAGATCTCGCACGGCACGCTTGGCCCCAGCCTGCACAATTACGGCAAGCTCAAGGGCAGCGACGAACAGGCCCTGCGCGATGCCTGGGCGAAGATCTACAATTCGAAGGCCAGCAATGCATGTTCCAACATGCCGCGAGCCGGGCACATGGGGATCCTGAAGGAAAAGGACATCCAGGATCTCATGGCGCTGCTCTTCGCGCCCGACTCGCCGGTCAACAGGTAACGGGAGACGCAGCGTGGATCGTCGCGAATTCCTGGGCGTCGTGGCTGCGGCCGCGGTCGCCGGCATGGCGCTGCCCCGGTCCGATGCCCGCGCCGCCCAGGATGCGGATGCGGTCTACGACGCGCCGCCGCACGGCAACGTGTCGCTGCTGCATTTCACCGATTGCCACGCGCAAGTGCTGCCGATCCATTTCCGCGAGCCCAGCGTCAATATCGGGATCGCCGGCATGCGCGGCCGGGTTCCCCATCTCGTGGGCGAGGCCCTGCTCGCCCGCGCGGCCATCGCGCCGGGCACGCGTGCGGCCTTCGCCTTCTCGCATCTCGATTTCGAGCGTCTCGCGACGCGCTATGGCCGCGTCGGCGGGTTCGCGCATCTCGCGACGCTCGTGAAGCGACTGCGCGCGACCCGTCCAGGCGCGCTGCTGCTCGATGGGGGCGACACCTGGCAGGGATCGGGCACGTCGCTCTGGACCGACGCCGCGGACATGATCGCGGTGACGAAGCTCCTGGGCGTCGACGTGATGACGCTCCATTGGGAGTGCACCTACGGCCAGGATCGTGTCCTCGATGCCGCGAAGGCCGAACTTTCCGGCCAGATCGAGATCGTCGCGCAGAACATCAAGACGGCGGATTTCGGCGATCCGGTGTTCGAGCCCTACACGTTGCGCGAGATAAACGGCGTGCCGGTCGCGATCATCGGCCAAGCCTTCCCGTACACGCCGATCGCCAATCCCCGCTACATGGTCGCGGACTGGACCTTCGGGATCCAGGAAGAGAACATGCAGGCAAGCGTGGATGCGGCGCGTGCGGCCGGCGCGCGTGCCGTGGTCGTGCTGTCGCATAACGGGATGGACGTCGATCTCAAGATGGCGTCGCGCGTGCGCGGCATCGATGCGATCCTCGGCGGCCATACGCATGATGGCGTTCCCCAACCGGTCGTCGTGGACAATCCCGGTGGCAGGACGATCGTGACCAACGCGGGATCGAACGGGAAATTCCTCGCGGTCCTCGATCTCGATGTCGGCGCCTCGGGCGTGCGCGATTATCGGTACCGGCTCCTGCCGATTTTTGCCGACCTGCTGCCGCCGGATCCCGGCATGGCCGCGCTGATCGACACGCTGCGTGCGCCGCATCTGGGCAAGCTGCGCGAGACGCTGGCGGTCAGCGAGGGGTTGCTCTACCGGCGCGGCAATTTCAACGGCAGCTTCGACCAGCTCATTCTCGACGCCCTGATGGCGGAAAAGGATGCGGAGATCGCCTTCTCGCCCGGCTTTCGGTGGGGCACGACGATCCTGCCCGGCGAGCCGATCACGATGGAGAACCTGCTCGACCAGACGGCGATCACCTATCCCTACACGACGCTGACGCGCATGACCGGCGCCCAGATCAAGCTCGTGCTCGAGGATGTCGCCGACAATCTGTTCAACCCCGACCCCTATTACCAGCAGGGTGGGGACATGGTCCGGGTCGGTGGCCTGTCCTATCGCTGCGACCCCACCGCAGCGTCGGGGCGCCGGATCCTGGACATGACGCTCAGGGGCGAGGCGATCGGTGCGGACAAGACCTATCGCGTCGCAGGCTGGGCGCCCGTGTCCGAAGAGGCGAAGCAGGTCGGCGGCGAGCCGATCTGGGATCTCGTCGCGCGACACCTGCGCGCGCGCGGGACCATTCCCGAGCCGCGTCTGAACCTGCCCGCGCTCGCCGGGATCGACGGCAATCCCGGCATCGCGCCCTGACCGGCGCGACGGCGCCGTTCAGCTGCCCCAGATCTCCCGGGTCGCCGAGGCGTACCAACCCTCGGCGTAATGCGCCTCCTGGTCGCGGAACTGCGGCGCATTAGCGGGCGTGCGCGGGCTGACCCCGCCCGCACCCTGCACGGCGACGATGCCACCCGGCGTGGCGCGGAAGATGTCCGCGACCGAGATCCCGTAATCCGGCGCGGCGAGCGAGTAGCAGGTGTTCGCGTAGACCGGCGCCTCGGCGGGATGTCCGGCGAAGGAGGCCGCGATGGCGCGCGCGACGAATTTCGCCTGGCTCGAGGCGGCGAAACCGGATTTCGGCATCGCACCGGCGATCGCCGCGTCGCCGATGACATGGATGTCCTTGGCGCGGGTCGATTCGAAGGTGAAGGGATCGACGGGGCACCAGCCGGCGAGGCTGCCCTCGGTCGCCGCCAGACCCGCGTCACGGGCGATCTTCCCGGCCATCTGCGGCGGAATGACGTTTGCGACATGGGCGCGATGGCGCTGTCCGAATTCGGTGACCAGGGTCATCTCGCCGGGGATCACCTGGACGACGCGGCCGTCCTGCCCCAGCGGCACCCATTCGATCATGTTCGGATAGAGTTCCTTCCACGCGTCCTGGAAAAGCCCCTGCTTGGAAAAGGCGTCCTTGGCGTCGAGCGCGATGATCTTCGCGCGCGGCTTCTTCGCCTTGAGGTAATGGGCGATCATCGAGATCCGCTCATAGGGGCCGGGCGGACAACGGAACGGATTGCCGGGGATCGAGAGCACGACGACCCCGTCATCCGGCATCGCCTCCAGCTGGCTGCGCAGCAGGATCGTCTGCGGTCCGGCCTGCCAGGCGTGGGGCATCACCGCGGACGCGGCCTCGTCGTAGCCGGGAATCGCACCCCAGCGCAGATCGATGCCGGGCGACACGACGAGCTTGTCGTAGCCGAGCGTCTGGCCACCGGCGAGACGCACCGTCTTCGCGGCGGGATCGATGGCGGCGGCCATGTCGCGCACATGCGTCACGCCATGCCTGGCGGTCAGCGTGCCATAGCCATGCGTGATGTCCGCCATGGTCTTGAAGCCGGCGAGCACATAATTCGAAAACGGGCAGGTCTGGAACTCGGCCTTCGGTTCGATCATCGTGACGTCGATCGAGGGATCGGCGAGGCGCAGATGCCGCGCCGCGGCAGCACCCCCGAAGCCGCCGCCGATCACCACGACGCGGCGTCGCGCGGGCTGCGCCGACACCATGCTCGCGACCGGAGCGGCGGCCAGAATCGCGCCAGCGAGGCCGCGGCGGGTCAATCCCTTGCGTGACATGTCGTCCTCCCTCAGCGCCAGTTGGTGGCGATTTCGCGCGCCATGGCCGCGATTTCCTCGTCGCTGAATCCCTTGGCGTGACGGTTCATCATCGTCGCGGGGCGGCGGTCATTCTTGAAATCCAGCATTGCCTGCAGCAGGTCGGCTTCCGTGCGCCCGTTGAGCGCCGGGATCGCACCGGCGCTCTGGCCGTTCGGCCCATGGCAGCCCGTGCAGGTCGCCGCGAGGGTCGCGCCGCTTGGCGGGGCGAAGGTCTGCCCGCTGGCCGTGGCCGCGAGCATTGTCGCGAGGGCCACGCAAATCGTCGCCGTGAACGATGCCGTCATCGATCGGTCCTCCCGTCTTCGCCATCGGCCCTTCGCGCGGGGCCATCACATGACCCTACCAGCATCGGTCGCGAAGGCAACACCTGCCCGCCGGCCTTGCGCCGACCAGCGTCCGCGTGTCAGCGTTCGCCGCATCGTCACTCTGGGGGAAACGCATCATGATGATGGAACAGATCCTGCTTTCGCGACGGCTCCTGCTCGGCGGCGCGGCCGCAGCGATCGCGCTGTCCGCGTCGGGCGAGGCGCGCGCGCAGGGGCGCAAGAGCGTGCTGGTCATCGGCATGGACATCAGCGACGGGCGCAACTACGACCCGGGGCGCATGGCGGACTACTCGCCGCCCCTGACCAACGGCAACGTCTACGAGACGCTGGTGACGCAGAGCCCCGGCGACTACGTCAACGTGAAGCCGATGCTGGCGACGAAGTGGGAGCGCGTGAACGGCGGCAAGGC
>CAIOSQ010000012.1 GCA_903860935.1 uncultured Rhodospirillales bacterium
GAACCGCCGCGTCGGCCACAGGCGGAGATCGATCTGCGCGATCCCTCCACCTGGGGCAAGGTCGCCCGCAACGCCTCCTGCCCCTGCGGCTCGGGCAAGAAGTACAAGCACTGCCACGGGCGCGTCTAAAGCCAATACAAAACAATAACTTAACGAAACGCACTGTTGCAGGCACCGCCTGGGCAACCAGCTTGATCACGCTGCGGTGCCGGCAGAACCTAGGCAGACCGCATGGATGGCAAGCGGGCGCTGGAGGACGGCAAGCTCGTCCTGTTCAAACCCGCGGGCATCTGGCAGGCCCGCATAGCAACCGCTGGCACCCCGTCGCGATCTGCCTCGCGGATGACCGCAACCATCCGCTCTTCCGTGAACCTCGACTTGCGCATGCTCCCTCCCTTTCGGAGGGCCAGTCTCTCACGTAATCGATGGTCCGAAATCCCGGGGGCAGGTCACAAAATGTCGGACCTGCGCTGGCGTGCCGTGCAGTTCCACTTCAATCAGCTCGGCACGGTATGGACCGATCTTGCCGGCCATCGCCGGCTCTACCGCGACGACGGCGGCGCCTATGCCGGTTGCACGGTTCCCAAGAACGTCCTTGCGGCCGGCGGCGAGGTCCCCTGGCCCAAAGGACGCAAGACCCCGGTGGTCCCGGTAGACGACTGGGCGTGAGCGCAGCGGCGGCGGATCAGCGTCCGCCGTCGTCGACCAGATAACCCTGGAGCGCGCTGGTCAGTGCCTCGGCACGCGAGACGCTGTCGTCGCTCGCGGTCATCACGCCCGCGACCAGGCATTCTATCGCCAGCAGTATCGCGGTCGAACTCGCCGGCAGTACCGGGTGTCCCGCCGGCACCACCAGCGCGACCTCGGCGATCCGCGCGATCGGTGCCGCGGGAGCGTCGGTGATCGCGACGACGCGCGCGCCGCGGTCGCGAGCGAAGGTGGCCAGACGCAGCGCATCGGTCGCGTAGCGCGGCACGGTGATCGCGACCAGGACGTCGCCGTCGCCCACTGCCGCGAGGCGGCCAGCCGCCACCTCGGTTCCGCCATAGCCCGCGACCTCGACCACCTGATGACAATAGGGTTGCAGGCCGAGCGCCAGATGCCCGGCCGAATGGGCGCTGAGCCCGAAGCCCATCACGTAGACGACCCGGGCCGCGGCAACCGCGCGCACGGCCTTGGCGAGCCCAGGGCCCGAACGCAGCGCGCGGACCGCGGCCTCGACATTCGCCGCGATCGCCTCCATTCCCGCGCCGGCCGGCCCGCCCGAGCGGCGGCCGACCACCCCGCGCAGCTTCTCGACCGGGTTGAGCACCTCGTTGAGCGCCGCGGCGAGCGCGGCACGCACCCCGGGATGTCCCTCGAATCCAAGGGCACGCGCGAAGCGGCTGACGCTTGCGGGCGACACGCCGGCCAGCGCCGCGACCTCCTCCACGCTCGCGGTCGCGAAGCGCAGCGGATCGCGCAGCATCGTCTCGGCGATCGCGACGTTCGAGCGCGTTCCCCCATCGCGAAGCCCCACGACCCGCCGCGCGAGTGCGGAGCGCGCGAAGCGATCCGCGGTCAGCCACTCTGCGTTTCTCGCCACCGTTCCGCTCCGAAGCCCCATTCCGCCGGAGGCTATACCCGCCTTGACATTATAGAAAGATTTCTTTCATCGTGGACACGTTGTTGAAATTTTCGGTTCATCGGCGCAGCCCGCCGGAGGAGATCCCCATGCTCAAGAAGCTCGCGCTCGCGGCGGTCGCGCTCGCCGCATTCATGGTCCAGGCCGACGCCCAGCAGACGCGCCTGCGCGTCGGCGTCGAGGGCAACTATCCGCCCTTCTCGCAGATCTCGCCCAGCGGCCAGATCTCGGGCTTCGACATCGACATCGCAAACGCGGTCTGCGCCGAGCTGAAGATGGAATGCCAACTCGTGCAGCAGGAATTCGACGGCATGATCCCGGCGCTTGCGGCCCGCCGGTTCGACATCATCGTCGCGTCGCTGACGATCACGCCCGCCCGCCTCGAGCGCGTCGATTTCTCGGCCCCGTATTACGACGTGCCGTCGCAGTTCGTGGCCCGCAACGGCGCCTTCCAGAGCCATTCGCCGGACGCGCTGCGGGGCAAGCGCATCATCGTCCTGCGCAACTCCCCGCGCGCGGCGTGGCTGCAGCAGAACTATCCGCAGAACGAGCTGCACCTCGCCAACCGCGAGACCGACGTCTATCTCGAACTGGTCGCGGGCCGCGGCGACATCGCCTTCGGCTCGTCGGTCGTGTCGACCGAACAGTTCCTGAAGCGTCCCGAGGGTGCCGGCTACGGCCGCGTCGGCGAGCCGGTCCGCCTGCAGGGCGGCACGGGCGGCGTCGGCATCGCCGTGCGCAAGGGCGACACCGAGACCCTCGCCAAGGTCAACCAGGCGCTCGCAGCGATCCGCTCCAACGGGGTCTATCGCCAGATAATGGCGCGCTACTTCGACTACGACATCTCGCCGTCGAACTGACGGCGCGACCGGCCGGAAGGCGTCCCCGATGCTGCATGGGTACCTTCCGGCCATCCTGACCGGGCTGCAGACGACGCTGGCGGTCGCGGCGGTCTCGCTGGCGATCGCCTGCGGCTTCGGCCTGGCCGGTGCGCTCGCCAAGCTTTCCGAGAACGTCGTCGCGCGGGGCGTGGCCGACACCTACACCACCCTGATCCGCGGCCTGCCCGACCTCGTGCTGATGCTGCTCGTCTTCTATGGCGGGCAGATCGCGCTCAACGCGCTCATCGACCGCATGGGCTGGGACTATATCGAAGTCAGTCCTTTCGCCGCCGGCACCGCGACCCTGGGCTTCATCTTCGGCGCCTATCTGACCGAGACCTTCCGCGGCGCCATCCTTGCGGTGCCGCGCGGACAGATCGAGGCCGCCTACGCCTTCGGGCTTCGGCGGATCGACGTCGTGCGCCGGATCATGGTGCCGCAGATGGTGCTCCATGCGCTGCCCGGCTTCACCAACAACTGGCTGGTGATGGTCAAGGCGACCGCGCTGGTCTCGATCATCGGTCTCGACGACATGGTGCATCGCGCCAGCCTGGCTTCGGCGGCGACGAACCTGCCCTTCACCTTCTACGCCGCAATCGCGGCGATCTATCTCGCCATCACCACGGTGTCGCTGCTCGCGCTGAAGCTGCTGGAGCGGCGATTCTCGCTCGGCGTGCGCAGGAGCGAATTGTGATCGACTGGGCGCTGGTCGCACGCACCCTGCCCGAGTACTGGGTCGGCCTGCGGGTCAGCCTGCTGCTGCTCTTCGTCTCGTGCGCGACCGCCTTCCTTGTCTCGATCCCGCTGGCGATGGCGCGCGTGTCCCGCCATGCCTGGCTGTCCTGGCCCGTCTGGGCGTTCACCTACGTCGTGCGGGGCACGCCGCTGCTGGTCCAGCTGTTCATGGTCTATTTCGGGCTCGCCCAGTTCGAGGTCGTGCGCGAGAGCGCCGCCTGGCCGATGCTGCGGTCGGCGTGGTTCTGCGCCTGGCTGACCTTCGCCATCAATTCGACCGCCTACACCACCGAGATCTTCGCCGGCGCGCTGAAGAACACGCCGAACGGCGAACTGGAGGCGGCCCGCAGCCTGGGCCTTTCGGCCACGCAGGTCTATCGGCGCATCCTGTGGCCGGGCGCGCTGCGCCGTGCGCTGCCGCAATACGGCAACGAGGTCGTGATGATGATGCACGCGACCGCCATCGCCTCGACCGTGACACTGGTCGAACTGACCCGCGTCGCGCGCGACGTCTACTACAACTATCTGGCGCCGGTCGAAGCCTTCGGCGTCGTCGCGACGTTCTACTTCGCGCTGACCTACGCGATGGTCGGCGCGTTCAAGCTGGTCGAGAAGCGCTATCTGCGGCATCTCGCGCCGCGCGAGACCGGACCTGCGGCAGGGAGGCCGACATGAAGCGGGAGACCATACGCTTGCCCGGCGCGGCGCCTGGCCTGTCGGCGGAACTCGCCATCCTGCGCTTCGGCGCATCCGGCGCACGTCCCCGCGTCCACATCCAGGCTGGGCTGCATGCCGACGAGGTGCCCGGGATGCTTGCCGCCCATCGTCTTGTCCCGGAGCTGGAGCGGCTCGAGGCGCAGGGCCGCGTGCGCGGCGAGGTCGTCGTCCTGCCGCTCGCCAATCCGATCGGCCTGGGCCAGCGTCTTCTCGGGCGCCAGGAAGGCCGCTTCGACATCGCCGATGGCCTCAATTTCAACCGGGGCTACAGCCTGCTGACGCAAGCGGCGACGGGTCTTCTCGAAGGCGAGCTCGGCGGCGATCCCGCGGCCAATGCCGGGTTGGTGCGCGCGGCCCTGCGCCAGGCGCTGGCCGGCATCGCGGCGCCCACCCCCGTGGCCGCGCTCAAGAAGGCGCTGCTCGGGGTCGCGCTCGAAGCCGATATCGCCCTCGACCTGCATTGCGACGGCGAGGCGGCGGTACACATCTACACGCATCCAGGCTGCCTTGGGACGATCGAACCGCTCGCGCGTCTGCTCGCGGCCGAGGCGCTGCTGGTCGCCGAGATTTCCGGCGGCGATCCATTCGACGAGGCGCTGACCCGGCCCTGGGCAGACATCGCCGCGCGCTTTCCCGCGCATCCCGTTCCCTTCGGTTGCGCCGCCGCGACCGTCGAGCTGCGCGGCAAGGCCGATGTC
>CAIOSQ010000013.1 GCA_903860935.1 uncultured Rhodospirillales bacterium
AACATCGTCACCTCGTTGCTCGGAAGAGGTGGAACATGGTCAGGTTCATCGAGGGTCTGGTTCAAGGCATGGGCTGGGGCATGGCCGCCAGCGTGTTCGTCGGCGTCGTGACGATCGCACCGGAATTGCTGCGCTGATCCCCCCGTCACGAGATTGCGCTGCCGGCGTCCATTTCGGACGAGGTCATGACTGGACGAGGTCGCGACTGGACGAGGTCGTGACTGGACGCACGGGGCCGCGATCTCCATCCTGACGGGGACATGTTTTCCTGGATCCTTTTCGCTGGACTGGCGCGTCGCATCGGCGCCGTCCTCGCCGGCGCCTTCCTGGGCCTGCTGATCGCGGCGCTTGGGGCGGGCGCACCAGGGACGTCGCGCCTCTCCGTCATGCAAGCGGCCTGGGCCGCCGCACCGGGGCAGACGCTTGCGGCCCCGGGATCGGTCCTGGCCCCGACACCGGACGCGCCAGGCGCCGTGACGCGCACCGAGCGCACGCGAAGCCAGTTCCTGTCCTCGCGCGCCTCCATCGCGCCGGGCGAGCGCTTCTGGGTCGGATTACGCCAGGATTTCGATGCCGGCTGGCACAGTTACTGGCGCAATCCCGGCGATTCCGGATTTCCCGCGACCCTCGCCTGGACCTTGCCGTCCGGCGCCACCGCTGGCCCGACGCTCTGGCCGGCGCCAGACCGCCAGCCCTTCGGCACCCTCGTCAATTATGGCCACGCGGGCAGCCTGCTCCTCCTCGCCGAGATAACGACGCCGGAGACGCTGCGCCCGGGCGACAGGTTCCGGATCGACCTCGCCGCGTCCTGGCTGGTCTGTGCCGATATCTGCATTCCCGAGGAGGCGCAATTTTCACTGAGCCTCGCGGTCGGCGAGAGCCGCGCCGACCCTGACGGCGCGCCGCGTCTCCTGGCCGCGCTCCAGGATCTGCCGCAGGCCGCCCCGTGGCGCAGCCTCCATGCGCGCACAGAAGGCCGCGTGCTGCTCCGCCTGGAGGATACCTCGCTCGCGGCCGCTCCCATCGCCGGCGCGTATTTCTTTCCCGACCGCCAGGACCTCATCGACCATGCCGCGCCGCAACGTCGCGCCGTCGACGCCGCCGGCATCACGATCGAGATGAGACTGACGGAAGAGGGGGCGCGTCAGCCCCTCGGCAGTCTGGACGGGGTCCTGCGGCTGGAGGCCAAGGCCGGCGGCGCCTCCGGCGGCAACGCCTATGCGATCGCGGCGCCGCCCGCCGCCATCACGCCGCTCCCCGCGCCCATGCAACCCGCCGGCTCGGGCCCGACCCTGGCGGAGGCGATGCTGATGGCGATCCTCGGCGGAATCATCCTCAACTTCATGCCCTGCGTCTTTCCAATCCTCTCGATGAAGGCACTCGGGATCGCCGCGATGACCGCGCGCGATCGCGCCGGCCAGCGCCGCGAGGCGCTCGCCTATGGTGCCGGCGTGCTGACGTGTTTCGCCGCCATCGGCGGGGCAATGGCGGCGCTGCGCGGCGCCGGCGCCGAGCTTGGCTGGGGGATCCAGTTCCAGTCCCCGGGCTTCGTCGCGGCGATGGCCATGCTGATCTTCGCCGTCGGGCTCAACCTTTCCGGTGTCTATGACCTCGACCGGTTGCGACCGGTGCTGCCCGGTTTCGCGCGCGGCGGCGGCGGTTCGTTCCTGACCGGCGCGCTCGCCGTGCTCGTGGCCACGCCTTGTACCGCGCCGTTCATGGCGGCGGCGCTCGGCATGGCGATGGCGGCACCGGTCCTCGAGATGGTGGCCGTGATCCTCGCCCTCGGCCTCGGCTTCGCGACGCCCTTCGTGCTGGTGGCGCTGGTGCCGCGCCTGGGCGCCGTGCTGCCACGCCCCGGCGCGTGGATGCTGCGCCTACGCGGCGCCCTCGCGTTTCCGATGTACGCGACGGTCGCGTGGCTGATCTGGGTTCTCGCGCAACAGGTCGATCCCGGCGGCCTCGCGCTGGCGCTGGCAGCCCTGGTCTGCCTCGCACTCGGTGCCTGGATCTTCGGGATCGCGCCCGCCGATGGCCGCGGCGGCTGGGCGCCGGCGCTGGCCGCGCTCGCGCTGCTGGCGGGGCTGGCATGCGTCGTCATGCTGACCCTGCGCGATGCCGCACCGGGACGGGTGCCGGCGGCTCCGGCCGGCGCGGCCCGCGCGACCGAAGACCTGCCCTCGATCCCCTACGATGCCGACCGCCTCGCGAGCCTGCGCCGCGAGGGGCGGCCGGTCTTCGTCAACATGACCGCCGCCTGGTGCATCACGTGCCTGTTCAACGAGGCCAACGCGCTGGCGTCCGCCGAGACACGCGCGGCCTTCGCGGCCCGCGGCGTGACCTATGTGAAGGGAGACTGGACGCGACAGGATCCTGCGATCACGGCCTATCTGCGCAGCCACGGTCGCAGCGGCGTCCCGCTCTACGTGGTCTATCCGCCGGGTGGCGCGACGCCGGTCGTGCTGCCGCAACTCCTGACGCCCGCGATCATTCTGGACGCGCTGCGCCAGGGATGATCCCCGCGTGCGATGATCCCTGCATGCGATGATCCCCGCATGCGATGAACCCTCGATCGCGGCAGACAAGCCACGGCGGAATCCGGCTAAGCTCGCACGCGCGCCACGGTAGGCGCGGGAGACCAGGGGGAATGGGCGATGCGATACGCGGGGGCGATCGGCATGGCGCTTGTGGCATGGCTGACGACGGGATCTGATGCGCTGGCCCAGCAGGCCGGCGAGGGCGCCGACGCCGAAAACCAGGCCCAGGCCCTGATGCGCGACGCGAGCGATCTCTGGGCGGGTCTTGACCGCTCCACGCCCATCGCACCGCATAGCGAAGCCCATGCCGCGCGGCTCGACGCCCTGCGCAGGATCGACACTACCTTGCGCAGCATCGTCGAACGCTACCCGGCGTCGCCGCTCGCCCGGCGCCTCGCGACGGGAGGATCCGTCGGCGACCTCTCAATGGCGCGCAGTTCGCTCGCCATCGAACAATTCCTTGCCGAAAGCTGCGACCCCTGAGAGCCGCCCGCGCATCCGGGCCACACATCCAGACAGAAGAGCGAACAAGCCTCATGACGACCGGAAACCAGACTGGCGGCGTTCAGATCGGCGTCGATATCGGCGGAACCTTCACCGATGTCGTCTGCCGCTTCCCGGATGGCAGCCTGAAATTCGTGAAACTGCCGACCACCCGCAAGGACGAGAGCGAGGCCGTGCTGCGCTCCGTCGCGCTGATGGCCGCGTCTTGGGGCGTCGATCCCGCGGCGATCATCCGCTTCGCGCATGGCACCACGGTCGCGACCAACGCGGTGCTGGAACGCCGGGGTGCGCGCATCGGCCTGATCGCGACCGAGGGCTTCCGCGATGTGCTCGAGATCGGGCGCCAGATGCGCCATCAGATGTACAGCGTGATCCTGGATTCCGAGACGCCGGCCTTCCTGGCGCCCGGGGCGCGGCGCAAGGAAGCCCGCGAACGCGTCGCCGCCGACGGGACCGTGCTGGTCCCGCTCGACGAGGAGTCGGTGCGCCGCGCGGCCGCCGAACTCGTCGCCGACGGCGTCGAGGCGATCGCCATCTGCTTCCTGTTCTCCTTCCGCAACCCGGCCCATGAGCGGCGCGCGCGGGAGATCGTGCAGGCGGCCCACCCGTCGCTGATGGTCGCCGTGTCGCATGAGGTCGATCCAGCGTTCCGCGAGTACGAGCGCACGGTCGTGACCGCCTTCGACGCCTATGTGAAGCCGGTGATCGACCGCTACCTGTCGCGGCTGGAGACGGGGCTTGCCGGGGCCGGCGTCGCGGCGCCGCTCCAGGTGATGCAGTCGCGCGGCGGCCTGATGGTATCGGAGGTCGCGCGCCAACGCCCGGTGCGTCTCTTCCTGTCGGGGCCAGCGGCAGGCGTGATCGGAGCCAGCCTCGCCGGGGCCTCCGCCGGAACCGGCGACCTCATCACCGTCGATATCGGCGGCACCAGCTGCGACATCGCGCTGATCGACAAGGGCAAGGCGCTGATCCGCTCCGAAGGCGTGATCGACGGCTATCCCGTCCGCGTTCCGATGGTCGATGTGAATTCGATCGGCTCGGGCGGCGGATCGATCGCCTGGATCGATCGCGGCGGCGGGTTGCGTGTCGGTCCGCAATCCGCGGGATCGGAGCCGGGCCCGGCCTGCTATGGCCGCGGTGGCGAATTACCGACCGTGACCGACGCCTCGGTCGTGCTGGGCTATCTCGATCCGGATTATTTCGCGGGCGGTTCTCTCAAACTGAGGCGCGATCTCGCGGAGCGTGCGATCGCCGACCGGATCGCGCGGCCACTCGGCATGACGCTCGAGCAGGCGGCGCTCGGCATCCACCGCGTGCTCAACGCGCAGATGGCCGAGGGCATCCGTCTCGTCTCGATCCGGCAGGGTCTGGACCCGCGCCGCTTTGCCCTGTTGCCGCTCGGCGGCGGCGGTGCGGTGCATGCCACGGCCCTGGCCCGCGACCTCCACATCGCGCGCGTGGTCGTGCCGCGCATGCCGGGCGTCCTGTCGGCGGCGGGGCTGCTTGCCGCGCCGGTCGCGCACGAGGTTTCTGCCGCTTTCGGACGCCCGCTCGCGGATATCACGACCGCCGAAATTCGAGATGCCCTGGCCACGCTCGACGGCTCCTGCGCCGCGCTGATGGCGCGCGAGAGCCTGGGCGGCGCGCCGGTCACGATCCAGTACATGGCCGATATCTGCTACATCGGACAGTCCTACACGCTCGAGATCCCGCTGCCGCTGGACGGGCCCGATCCGATCGGCCGCCTCTACGAGGCCTTCCTGAGCGACCACGACCGCGTGTATGGCCATGCTACGCGCGTGCCTGCGCGCATCGTGAACCTTCGCACGGTCCACCAGGCCGGCGGCCTCGCACGAATCGATGGCGGCAGCTTCGTGCCCAGCGGCGGCGCGCCGCTGAAATCCACCCGCCGTATCCTCGCCGCCGGTCAGAGCGGATTTCTGGACGCGGCCGTCTATGACCGGGCCGCGATGGGCGAGGGCTTCGCCTTCTCCGGTCCCGCGATCGTGGAACAGGCCGATACGACGACCCTCGTCGAGCCCGGATGGACCGGCACGGTCGACGCCGCGGGCAATCTTCTCCTCACATGGCAAGCAGGCTGACC
>CAIOSQ010000014.1 GCA_903860935.1 uncultured Rhodospirillales bacterium
GCCTTGCCGACGTCGTCGACCTTCGCGTAATCGGTGAGATGCGGAAAACGCTGCGCCGTCTCGGGTGGATAGAGACCCTTGTGGACGCAGACGATGTCGATCCCCGCCTTCAGGATCTTCTCGTAGAAGGGATAGATCAGCTTCTCGTCGTCCATCCGCCAGGGCGTGCGCGCGAGATGCTTGTTGGTGTTGTCGCCGACCGTGTAGCCCTTGACCGAATCCGCCTTGTCCTCGGCGAGCGAGCGGTCGACCTCGTCCATCCAGCCATCATGGCCCGGCGCGAAGATCATGTGGCTGAGGCTGCGCCGCGTGCCCGCGGCCTGGTTCACCCGGGCGCGCGCGTCGCGCTTCATCTCGTTGGTCAGAAACCAGTCGCGCCTGTCTTCCGAGGGCGAACCGCTGATCAGCGCCACCTTGGTGTCGCTGTCGAGGAAGACCTCCTTGAACCAGTTCGCGTATTTCAGATCCTCGAGCGTCTGCGGCTTGCCCACCAGCGCGGGGTTCCAGCCCGCCTTGCCGACCGCCTCGCGCGCGCGCACGAAGCCTTCCAGCCGCGTGTCGTCGCGCAGGAAATGCGTGTGCACGTCCATCACGAACTGGTCCTTGAACTGCGCCAGGCGCTCCTCGGCGGCGCCGGGCACGGCGGCTTCCGCGCGGCCGACGCCGTAGAGCGGACCATAGACGTCGTTCATCGCCGCGAAGGCGGCGGCCATGCCCGAGGCGGTCTTGAAGAAGGCGCGCCGGGAGAGACCGCGCGACCGGCCATGGGTATCCGCGAGTTCGTTGAGCCGCGCCTCGACCTGCTTCTGACGCGGCGTCTGCGGAATCGGGAAGAACTCGTCGCTCGACACGACCTGCATGGGCAAGGGCGTCGGCGCGGCCATGTCCTCGGCCGGAGCCAGCTGCGCCAATTCGTCGTCCGTCAACATTCGCATGACTTGTCTCCCAGCGCGCGCGGCGATTGGCGAGGCGAAGGCAGGGCGCCGCGGCCGCGGACGGCGCCGCGGCCGGTCACTTGGTCTCGATCTCGACGAACACGAACTCGTGCGGGTTCGGGTTGGCGACATCGTGCTCGACGCCCGCCTTGCGGGTGTAGCTGCTGCCGGCGACGAGGTCCGCGAAGCGCTCGCCCTGCCCGTCTGTGAGCCTGAGCTTGCCCGTGGTCATCGGCACGACGACATAGTCGTACTCGTGCCGATGCCATCCCGTCGCCGCACCAGGCGGAAAGCGCCACTCGATAACGCGCACGCGATCGTTGTCGATCTGAAGGGTCGGTATCGCCTTGGCACTCATCGTCAGAAACCTTTCGCCGTGAGTTGCGCGAGGCACCGCTCGAACCCCGCGAGGTCGACGTAGCGCCGCGCATGCGGCACGTCCGTCACCTCGATCTCGAAGCCCGACGAGATCACCCCGCCGTCGAGCATGAGATTGTCGACCATGCCCATGCCCTCGATCATCATCGAATCCGGATCCTCGTGCACGCCGCTTTCGCGCAGCCGCAGCCGGTCCCGCCCGCCGACGAAATCCGCCGTGCGCGCGAAGATGTCGCCGACGACGTTGGTGTAGCCGAGCACGGGCTTTCCCTGGGCGCGCATGTAGCCCATCTCGTACGCGGTTCCGACATCCATCGACGGACCTCGATACGGCGTCATGTGGGCGATGCAGATGTCGCAGGAATCCATCAGCGCGACATCGGAATGGTAGATCCGCATCGCCTTCTGGCGCGGCGTCAGACGCGCGAAATCGAGCACCGCATCGAACGGGAAGGCCCCTTCGAATCCGCGACTGCGGCACAGCTTCTTTTTGCGTTCGGCCGCCTCGAGCGCGTCGGGCAGGAACACATCGGGACCGGCGAGATAGATGCGCTTGGCGGTCATCGCTTCTCCTTGGAATACGCCTGCCCCAGCGCGCGCGGCGCCGTCGCCCGGCCGACGAAACCGGCCAGCAGCAGCACGGTGAGTACGTAGGGCAAGGCCTGGACAGCCTGGATCGGCACGACGCCGACACCGGGCAACGCAACGCCCTGGAGCCGGATCTGCAGGGCATCCGTGAAGGCGAACAGAAGGCAGGCAAACAGCGCCGGCCAGACCCGCCACTTGCCGAAGATGAGTGCCGCGAGCGCGAGGAACCCCTTGCCCGCCGTCATGTCGGGCTGGAAGCCGGCGCCATGGGCGATCGACAGATACGTCCCCGCGATGCCGCAGAGCAGACCGGTCGCACAGAGGGCCGCATAGCGCAGACCGGCAACCGAGATCCCCGCGGTATCCACCGCCCCCGGATTCTGACCGACGGCGCGCAGACGCAGTCCGAACCTGGTGCGCGCCACCACGAAGGCCGCGAGCGGGACGGTGGCGAATGTCAGATAGACGAGCAGGTTGTGTCCGCCGAGCACGTCCGCATAGATCTGCCCGAGGACGGGGACGTCGCGCAGCGTGTCCGCGAACGGTGCCGGGAGCGGACCGAACCGGGCCTGCGCCCCCAGAAGCGGCGTCCGGCCACCCTGGTGGAACCATGCGTTCGCAAGCACGGCGGTCAGGCCAAGGGCGACCACGTTGATCGCCATGCCCGAGACCATCTGGTTGCCGGCATGGGTGATCGACGCGAACCCATGCACCAGCGCGAGCGCCACCGCGACGGCGATCCCCGCCCCCAGCGCGAGCCACGCCGATCCGGTCACCGCCGCCGTCGCCGCGGCCGCGAAGGCCGCGCCGAGCATCTTGCCCTCGAGCGCGATGTTGACGATGCCGGCGCGTTCCGAAAACAGCCCGGCCAGCGCGGCAAGCACCAGCGGCGCCGCGACGCGCAAGGTCGCGGCGGACATCGAGGCGAGGATGTCGAGCCCTTCGCTCATCGCGGCTCCTCGCGCGGCGCCCGCACGGCGAAGAACCGCTCGGCGGGACCACGGAACAGGCGCTCCAGCGCGCCGCAGAACAAGATCACGAGCCCCTGTATGGCGACGACCATGTCGCGCGTGAGATCGGGCATCTCGAAGGCGAGTTCCGCGCCGCCCTGGTAGAGCGCGCCGAAGAGCAGCGCCGCGAGGCAAATCCCGGCCGGATGGTTGCGCCCCATCAGCGCCACGGCGATGCCGACGAAGCCCGCGCCGCCGACGAAATTCAGCACCAGCCGATGCTGCACGCCGAGCACCTCGTTGACCGCGACGAGTCCCGCGAGCGCGCCGGAGATCAGCATGGCGATCACCGTCACGCGCCCGGTGTCGATCCCGCCATAGATCGCGGCGGCCTCGTTCTGGCCCGTGGCCCGGAGCGCATAGCCCCACCGGGTACGCCACAGGAAGGCCCAGACCATACCGGCGCAGGCCAGCGCGAGCAGGAAGGACAGGTTGAGCGGCGAGCGGGGCATCGCGATACCGAGGCCGGCGAGCGCCGCCTGGGCGGTCGGGATCCAGGCGAATTCCGCGAAATGCCGTGTCTCCGGGGATTGCTGACCCGGCTTGATCAGAACGTTGACCAGGAGCCAGGTGATCGCTGCCGCCGCGATGAAGTTGAACATGATGGTCGTGATGACGACATGGCTGCCGCGGCGTGCCTGCAGCCAGCCGGGGATCGCCGCCCAAGCCGCGCCACCGGCCGCCGCCGCGACGATCGCCAGGGGCAGGAGGAAAACCCCTGGGAGCAGCGCATCCAGACCGAGACAGATCAGCGCCGCGGCAAGACCGCCGACATAGGCCTGACCCTCGCCGCCGATGTTGAACAGCCCCGCATGGAAGGCGATCGCGACCGCCAGCCCGGTGAAGATGAAATTGGTCGCGTAGTAGAGCGTATAGCCGATCGCCTCCGGA
>CAIOSQ010000015.1 GCA_903860935.1 uncultured Rhodospirillales bacterium
GCCGCGCCGGCCCATCATTTCGCCGATACCGGCGCGCTGCTCGCGGCGCTCGCGGCGGAGGGGTTCCGGCGCTTCCTGGCGACGCAGCGCGCCCGCCAGTCACGCGCCGCCGCCGATCCGCGCGCGCAGCTGCTCGCCGTCGGGGCCGGCTACATCGAATTCGCGGCGTCGCATCCGGCGCTGTTCCGGCTGATGTTCGCCTCCGACCGTCCGCATCGCGACGATCCAGACCTGACGCAGGCCGCCTGCGCCGCCTTCGACCATCTCGCGGTGTGCGTCGCGGCGACCGGCGCGCCCGGCACGCCGCCCGCGCGCGCGGATCTCGTCGCCGCCTGGGCGATGGCCCATGGCCTCGCCGATCTGATGAATGCCGGCCAGTTCGACGCGCTGCTTCCGGCCGAGGGCCGCGACGCGGCGATCGCCGCGATACTCGGCCGCGCGATCCCGCCTGCCGCGCCTCAGCCTTCCGCCGACGGGAAGCGCTGACGCAGCCGCGCGCGCCAGGCCGCATCCTCGGCCAGCCAGGCCGAGACCGGGCGCGGCGCGGCGCCTCGCCCGGCGAGGATCTCCTCGAGCGCCCAGGCGAGGCAGAGATTGGACGACAGCACCGGCGGTCCGCCCGCGCCGTTCAGCCGGCTCATCGCCGCCAGCGTCGGCAGGCCGGTGCCGCTGATCACCACCGCGTCGACGTCGAGCGTCGCGATGTCGTCGAGCACCGCCGTCGCCTGACGGCTGCGCTGCGCATAGATCGGATGATAGCCGCGCGCGATCGGCGCCGGTTCGCGCAGCAGCGCGATCTCGTAGCCGAGCTTGCCCCAATGCGCGAGACAGGCGTCGGTCAACCATTTCGGATAGGGGCTCAACATCGCGAGCCGGCGCGCGCCCAGCCCGCGCAGCGCATGGTCGATCGCGTCGACGGCCGCGACCACCGGCCGCGCCCCGTCCCAGGGCCGCGCGAAGGCCGCCGGCGCCTCGGCGAAGAGATAGGACGCGCCGGTGCAGGCGACGCCGATCGCGTCGAGCGGGGCGTCGGCGAATTGCCCGATCGCCGTGTCGATGGACTCGAAATACGCCACCAGCCGCGCGCGCATGTCCGGCGCCGGACAGGTGAGGCGGCCGGTGATCATCCCGATATCCGGCCCCAGGAGGACCGACAGCTCGGGCTCCACCGTCGCGTTGGCCTGCGGCGTCAGCATGCCGACGAGACCGGCGCAGCCATATTCCAGCCCGGCGCCCATCGCGTCAGGCCTGGGCCGTCCAGGCGTCCATGATCTCGGAGCCGGTGGCGCTCCACACGCCCTTGCGCGAGATCATGTGGCGCAGCGCCTTCTCCAGCGCGCCGATGCGATAGGGCTGGCCCGTGATCCAGGGATGCAGGGAAATCGCCATCACCCGGCCGCCCTGCGTGCCGGCTTCCTCGTAGAGACAGTCGAACTGGTCGCAGAGCTGGTCGCAGAACTCGTCCTCGGAATGATGGTTCTGGATCAGGATCGTGTAGTCGTCGATGTCCAGGGGATGGGGCATCGCGACCAGCCTGCCATGCGCGGTACGCATCTCGTAGGGCATGTCGTCATTGACCCAGTCGCAGCAGTACTCGACGCCCGAAGCCGCGAGCAGGTCGAGCGTCGATTTCGACTGCGACTTCGCCGGCGACAGCCAGCCGCGCACGCGCAGCCCCGGCACCCGGCGGAAGATGTCCAGCGTCGTCGCGATCTGCTTCTTCTCGTCCTCGACCGGCAGGCCCTCGTAATGCAGATGATCCATGTCCTGGCCGTTGGCGACGATCTCCCAGCCGCGCGCGACACAGGCCTCGAGCAGCGCCGGATAGCGCACCGCGACCGCCGCGTTCATCGCCGCCGTGACGCGGATGCCGAGCTGGTCGAAGCTGCGCATCATGCGCCAGATCCCGACCCGGTTGCCGTAGTCGCGCAGCGTGTAGTGCCGCAGGTCGGGATAGGAGGTCTGCATGGCGCCGGGCGGCTTGAAGGGCTTGCCCTTCATGTCGATCGGGAACCATTCGAGGGCCGGCACGACCCACAGCGCGACGCGCGCGCCGCCGGGCCATTCGACCTTGCGCCGCCGCGGCAGGATCGACCAGTCGTAGCGATCATGGTCCATCCCGTACGTGCGGGCGCGATACTGCAGGTAGTCCGGGGGCATGCCGGTCATGGGGCGGCTCCGACCTTGTGCGAGGCGCGGGCGAAATCGGTCATGTGATGGGCGGTGAAATGCTGCGCGATCTCGCGCCCCGTCGCCAGCCACACCTTGTCGTGGCCGGTGATGTGGCGCAGCGCGTCCTCGAACGCCTTCATGCGATAGGGCCAGCCGACGAGGTAGGGGTGCAGCGGAATGCACATCACCGTGCCCGAATGCTCGCCCTCCTCGTAGAGGCGGTCGAACTGCCGCTTGATGATGTCGCCATAGGCGCGCGGGCTGACGAGATTGACGTTGTAGGCGATGACGTCGTTCATCTCGAGCGAGTACGGGATGGACACGAGCGTCCCGGTCTTCGTCTTGACCGGGCTCGGCTGATCGTCGTGGAACAGGTCGCAGACATAGGTCAGCCCCATGTCGGCCACGAGATCCAGCGTACGCTCGGTGTAGGTGAGCGCCGGCGCGAGCCAGCCATCGAGACGCTGGCCCGTGTACTTGCGGATCGTGTCGATCGAATCCTGGATGACCTCGCGCTCCTGCGCCTCGGTCATGTTGAACATGTAGCGCGTGTTGTAGGTGCCGTGGCTGTAGAACTCCCAGCCGCGCTTCGCGCATTCCTCGATGATCTCGGGATGGTGCTCGCACATCGCGACGTTGAGCGACACCGAGCCGCGCATGCCGCAGCGATCGAAGGCCTCCAGCATGCGCCAGAACCCGGCGCGGTTGCCGTAGTCGCGGTAGGAATAGCCGACGACGTCGGGATGCGGCTTGGCCCAGGCGCCGCGCGACGGGTTGCGCGGCGGATCGATCTCGTAGAACTCGATGTTCGGCGCGACCCAGAACGCCACCCGCGCCCCGTTGGGCCAGGTGATCCGGGGACGCGTCTCGTCGTAGGGCAGAAAATCGTAGAGGCCGGGATCGCGCCAGGTCATGTCGCCCTCGCCCTCAATCCTTGCGCGGCTGGTAGGCCGCCATGAAGTCGAGCACCTCGCGCACCGGCATCAC
>CAIOSQ010000016.1 GCA_903860935.1 uncultured Rhodospirillales bacterium
CGCGCCGTGCGCATGAAGTCCTGGCGCAGCACGTCGAGCATCGAGGCGCGGGTCATGCGCGCGAGCAGGCCGATCTAGGTCAGAGCGAGCGCGAGCGCCGGCATCGCCATGGCGCGCAGCCAGCCGACGGGATCGTCGAACAGGGGCACGTAGCCGCCGGTCGGCAGCCAGCCGAGCTGGACCGCAAAGAGATAGATCATCACCAGCCCGAGCCAGAAATCGGGCAGCGACAGTCCGGCCAGCGCGACCGTCATCGTCGCCTGGTCGACCCAGGTATTGACGCGCATGGCGGCGAGAATGCCGGTGGCGACGCCGATGACGACGGAGAGGGCGAGCGCCAGGGCGGTGAGGGACAGGGTGACCGGGAGGCGTTCGGCGATCGCCTCGGTGACGCTGCGGCGCAGCAGGACGGACTGGCCGAGATCGCCCTGGATGAGTCCGGCGTACCAGCCCATCAGGCGTTCATGAAAGGGTCGGTCGAGGCCATAGACCGCGCGGATGCGCGCGATGTCGGCGGCGCTGGCGCCCGGCCCGGCGAGTTCCGATGACACGTCGCCCGGCACGAAATAGATCAGCACGAAGGTAAGCAGCGAGACGATCAGCAGCACCGGCAGCGCCGCGATCAGCCGGTTGGCGAGGAAACGGATCATCTCATGGGGCTCATGCGGCTGCGGTCGCACCGGGTGACCGTCCGGACGGCGCGTGCCGTCCGGACGGTGCTCCGGTTTCGGGGCGACGGCTCAGGCCAGCCAGACGTCCCACATGCGCGGCGCGCGATAGGGCTTGAAGTTCTCCACATTCGCGCGGGCGCCCTGGATGATGCCGAAATCACCCAGCTTGATCGACGTCACGTTGTCGTACATCCGGCGCTGGATGTCGGCCATCGCCTTCTGACGCTCCGCCAGCTGCGGCGAGCTGACGAGGCGGGTATGCGCCTCCTCGAGGACGGCATCCTCGACATGGGTCTGCAGCTGCGGCTTGACGAACAGCCCCGCCACGTTGAACGGCCCTTCATAGGGCTCGATCCCCATGCCAAGCGCCCAGAGATGCCAGCCCTCAGGCTTCAGCCGGATGCTCGACGCCGTCGGCCAGTCGACGATATGGGCGCGCACGTTGATGCCCAGCAGCTTGCGCAGCTGTTCCGTGCCGACCTCGGTCACGCCCTTGTGGTTGGCGATCGTCGAGTCGCCGAGGAAGATGATCTCCTCGCCCTTGTAGCCGGACTCGGCAAGCAGCTGCTTCGCTTTGGCGACATTCTTCTGGTTGTAGAGCTCCTTGCCGATGTCGCCCGCGAAATAGGTGCCGCCGGGATGCTGCCAGCCATGCGTCATCCGGTAGAGGCCGTCATTGGCGATCGCGATGATCTCCTCGTAGTCCAGCACGGCCTGGATGGCCTGGCGGAACTTGACGTTCTGCATCGGCCCCTGGGAGTGGTTCATGACGATGACCTGGAAGGCCCAGGGCATCATCTCGTGGATCTTGATGTTGCGGTTGTTCTTGAGGCGCTGGGCCGCCGGCGTCGGGATCAGTTCGTTGACATGGATCTCGCCGGCCTCGAGCGCCGCGACGCGTGCGCCGGCCTCTGGCATGAAGCGGAAACGAACGCTGTCGAGATGCGCGGTCTTGCGGCCGGCGAAGCCGTCACGCTCCTTGTAGGCGCTGTTCGCGACATAGCCGTCGAAGCGGCGCAGCAGGACATGGGAGTCCGGCCGATACTCGCCGAACTGGAACGGGCCCGTGCCGATATACTCGATCTTGTTGGCTTCCTTGCCGCCTTCCTCGGCCGGCATGATCGCGAAGGGCGCGCGCGGGCTGGAGATGCCATCGAGCAGGCTCGGCACCGGCTTGGACAGCTTCATGACGAAGGTGTCGGCGGACGGCGCCTCGAAGGCGACGACGTCGCGCAGCACCGCGCCGCTGTTGCCGACCTTCTTGTAGCGCTCCATCGACGCGCGCACATCGGCGGAGGTCATGTCCTTGCCGTTGTGGAACTTCGCCTTGCGCAGCTTGAAGCTGTAGGTCAGGCCGTCGGACGAGATGTTCACGCCCTCGGCGAGGTCGGGAACGACGTTGCCGGCTTCGTCGCGCGCGTAGAGCGTCTCCCAGATATGGGTCGTGATGTTGCGCGCATGCTGGGCGGAGGTGGTCTGCGCGTCCAGCGAGGGCGGCGGCGATTGCTGTGCGACGATGGCTTCGCCGCCTTTCTTCTGGGCGATGGCGGGCGCGCCGATCGCGGACGCGGCGACCGTGGCGCCGGCCACGGTCGTATGGAAGCGACGTCGTGTGAGCATGGCTTTCTCCCCGTTTCCCGTGGCCGCGGAAGACCGCGTGCCCGTAGGGCGAGGATACGGCGGCGCCGAGACCGCGCGCAATCCCGGCGCGGTCAGGTTCCGTCTCGCGGAACGCTGAACCGCCAGGCCCGCCGGAACACCTCCTGGCCGCCCTCGAACGCCGCGGCGTCGCAGTCGGCGTGGAACATCGTCGCGTCCGCCGTGAGACGCGTCGATGTCTCGAGCCGGATGCGCCAATCGTCGCGCTCGAACTCCATCGTCTGCGCGAACTCCGCGCGCGCGGACGTCGGATCGTCGTCGTGGATCGAGAAGCTCCGCCGGATGCGGTGTCCGATCGTCGTCCCGACATCGTCGATGCGCCAGCGTCGCCCCGGCCCGAGATAGCCGCCATCGGCATCGAGCACATAGTCGATCCGTCCGCTGCCGAGATCGCGATTCTGAACGCGGGAGATCCGCGCCGGCTCGACGATCGTCACCGGCGTCGCCGGACCGGCCTCGGGCGCGGCGCATACCTGCGCGTCCGGCCCCCCGGCCGCGCGCATGGGCAGGACGAGCCTGCTCGCCCCCAGCGTCACCTCCATGGTCACCGGTGCGGGGCTCGGCCAGAGCACGGGCCAGTAGGCGTTGGATAGCGCGAGCCTGATGCGATGGCCGGGCCGGAAGGCGTGCGCGGTTTCCGGAAAGCGCAGCCGGATCCGCGTCGTCGCGCCCGGCGCCATGGCGACGACCCGGTCCTGTCCCTCGCGATGCGTGAGGTTGATGACGCCCAGCGAGACGCGCAGCGACGTTCCGTCCGGCGCGACGTCGCACAGCCGCGCGACCAGCGTGCCTGCGGGACGGTCGATGGCGAGGTCGATCTCGAGTTCGGCGGCGCCGAGGATCTCGACGCGCGCGTCGAGCGGTGCGCCGTCGAAGACCAGCGCGCGCCCGTCATCCTCGCGCTGGTCGCGCGGAGCTTCGCCCGCCATGCCCATGCTGAGCCATTCGGGCGCGGTGCTGCCGAGCGATTGCGGCGAGCGGTGCCGCAGACGCAGCGCGTCCGCCGGCGCGTCCGCCTGCAGCCGGCCGTCGCCCAGATGCAGGGCGAGCGGCGTCGCATGCGGCGAGGGCCAGCACGTCTCGGCGACGAACCGGCCGCGCTCCGCCACATGGTCGGGCCCGGGCGTCCGTTCCTCGGGCATCCAGGCGCGCAGCATCGGCACGTCGTCCATCGCACCGGCTTCGCCCTTGAGCGCGTAGCGAAGGAAACGATCGCATTCCTGGAGGAACCCGATCGCCGGGCCGGGGATGCCGTCCTGCGGGTAGTGATGGCCCCAGGGACCGACCAGTCCCCAGCGCGGGCCGCGCAGCGCCGCGAGCA
>CAIOSQ010000017.1 GCA_903860935.1 uncultured Rhodospirillales bacterium
GCGGCGCGGGTGCCGAGGGCACCGCTGGATGACAGTCGATTTCGCGCTGATCGCCGAAGCCGCCCGCGTCCTGCGGCCGGCGATCGTCGAGACGCCGCTGCTCGGTTCGCCCGTCCTCGACGCGCAGGTCGGTGCGCGCGTCCTCTGCAAGGCCGACAATCTGCAGCGCACGGGATCGTTCAAGTATCGCGGCGCGTTCTTCCGCCTGTCGAAACTGACCGCGGCGGAGCGCGCGCGCGGCGTCGTCGCCTTTTCCTCGGGCAATTTCGCCCAGGCCCTCGCGGCCGCGGGCAAGGCCGCCGGGGTCGCGGTCACGATCGTGATGCCCGTCGACGCGCCGCGCGCCAAGATCGACGCGACGCGCGGCTATGGCGCGGAAGTCGTGCTGTCCGAACATGGCGAGCGCAACCGCGAGGAAGCCGCGAACGAACTCGCGATGCGCATCGCCGAGACGCGCGGCCTGACCAAGCTGCACCCCTTCGACGACGAGCTGGTGGTGGCCGGGCAGGCGTCCTGCGGCATCGAGATCCTGCGTCAGGCCGCGGAACGCGGTGTCACACTCGACGCGCTGATCGTGCCCGTCGGCGGCTCCGGCTTGATCTCGGGCGTCGCGCTGGCGGTCCGCACCCTGTCTCCCGGCACGCGGGTGATCGGCGCCGAGCCCGAGGGCTTCGACGATCTGCGCCGCTCGCTCGACGCCGGAGAACGCCAGCGCGCGGTGCCTGGCGCCCGATCGATCTGCGACGCGCTGCAGGCGGCGACGCCGGGCGCGGTGCCCTTCGGCGCCGCCCATGACGCGATCGCGGAGGGCGTGAGCGTCACGGATGCCGAGGCGGTCGCCGGCATGCGCGCCGCGTTCTCGCATCTCAAGCTGGTCTGCGAGCCATCCGGCGCCATCGCGCTCGGCGCGGTTCTGGCCGGCAAGATCGGCGGTGCGCCGAAGACCATCGGCGTCGTGCTCTCCGGCGGGAACATCTCGGTCGAGGACTATATCCGCCTTCTTGCGGCCTGACGCCGCGACGGCCCGCGCCTCAACCGCGCGTCGTCTCGGCCCCGGTGCGCGGGTCCATCTGCGCCGTGGCAGGTGGCGTCGGCGGCAGATCGACGAAGCGCTCGCGCTCCTCGGGCGGGCGCGGCTTGCGCCGCCGCATGCGCCAGATGGCGAAAGCGATGAAGGCGACCGAGAACAGGGCCGCGTGGACGAACAGCCCCGCCGGGCCGACGCGCCCGATCGCCCAGGCGGCGACCAGCGGCCCCAGCGAGGCGCCCGTGCCCCAGACAAGCATCAGGCTGCTCGACAGCGCGACCGTCCGTTCGCGGCCGGCGAAGTCGAAGGCATGGGCGACCGCGATCGCATAGACGGCCTGGCAGCCGCCGACCGCGAGCGCGGTCACGATCGCGAGAACGGGAAAAGGCATCGGACCGATGACGGCGACCGCCACCGCGCCCAGCACGGTCGCCGTCGAAGCGCCGATCATCACCGCACGGCGATCCTTGCGATCGGACAGCCAGCCCAGCGGCCATTGGATCAGCAGGGACCCCGCCTGGAGCGAAGCCGCGAGAAGGCTGATCGCGACGTTGTCGAGACCGATCCCGACACCATAGAGCGGCAGGACGTTGAAGACCGCGCTGCCGACCATGCCGACATAGAAACACGCCACGATGCTGACCGGGGCGACGGCGAAAAGATCGCGCAGGCTCATCACCGCGACCGCCGGCGGCGGCGCCGGGCTGGGCGCGCGGTTGAGCGCCACCGGGATCAGGGCCAGCGAGTAGAAGGCGCTCGCCGACAGGAAGAGTTCGAACCCCGCCGCCGGGAAGGCCAGCGGCAGCATCTGACCGAGCACGAGACCGGCGCGCGAGCAGACGACGTAGATCGACATCATGCGCCCGCGCAGCTGCTCGGGCGTGCGGTCGAGGACCCAGCTCTCGACGATGACGAACTGCATCGCGTTGACGACGCCGTTGACGAGGCGCAGACCGATCCACAGCCACGGATCCGCGGTCAGCGCGAACACCAGGGTCACCACCGCCTGGATCGCGGCGAGCACGGCGAAGGCGCGGATATGGCCGATCGGCCGCACGAGGAAGCCGGCAGCGAGGCAGCCGCCGAGGAAGCCCATCGCGCCCGCCGAGCCGGCGAGGCCGACGAGTTCCGCCGGCCGCCCGTCCAGCGCCATGCGCAGCGGAACCGAGAGGCCGAGCGCGGCGCCGGCGATCTGGAGCAGGAAGGCGCCGCCGAGGATGGCGACGAGTTGCCAGAGCGTGCGGCGCGCCGAGGGGCGCGGCTCCGGCGCGGAGACGGGGGTCGCGGTCACGGACGCATACTAACAGCCAAATTCGGGCGGCGCCTGGGCGGCGATGCGCTAGTCTTGCGGCGCCACGACGCAGAAAGGACATCTTCGACATGCTGACCGCCGCAGCCCGCGACAAACTCGCGCAGGTCTCGACCGCCACCATCACCACCGTCCTGTTCAAGCGCGGCCTGCGCAATCAGTTCCTTCAAGGTCCGCAGGTCGTCAATCCGCGTGCCCCGCGCCTCGTCGGACCGGCCTACACGCTGCGCTACATCCCGGCGCGCGAGGATATCGACGTCCTCAAGGTCTTCGAGGACCGCAGCCATCCGCAGCGCAAGGGCGTCGAGGAATGCCCGGCCGGCGCCGTCTTCGTCGTCGACAGCCGCGGCGACCCGCGCGCCGCCTCGGCGGGCGGGATCCTGATCACGCGATTGATGCGGCGGGGCTGTGCCGGCGCAGTCAGCGACGGCGGCTTCCGCGACACGCCGGAAATCGCGCAGATGGACTGGCCCGTCTATCACGTGCGCCCCTCCGCCCCGACCAACCTGATCCACCATCACGCCGTCGACCTGAACGTCCCGATCGGCTGCGGCGGCGTCGCGGTCTATCCCGGCGACATCATGGTCGGCGACGGCGAGGGCGTGGTCTGCATCCCGGCGCACATCGCCGAAGAGGTGGCGACCGAGGCCTTCGAACAGACGGTCTACGAGGATTTCGTCCAGGAGCAGGTCGATGGCGGCGCAGGCCTGTTCGGCCTCTATCCGATGATCGATCCCGCGACGCGCGAGCGCTTCCTCGCCTGGCGCAAGGCCAAGGGCCGCTGATCGGCGCTCAGCGCGCCGCGTCGACCAGAGCCCTCAAGGCCCGCACGTCGTCCCCTGCGAGCACGTCGATCAGTCCGTCGCGCAGCGCGGTTTCCACGAGCGCCAGCGGATCGAGACCATAGCCGCGCCGAAGCGCGATGCGCTCCGGTCGCGGGACGGTGACCCGGACGGCGATCCCGGCGGCATGCAGCGCGATAGCATCGTCGGGATGGAACATATCGGCCTCGATGGCGACCGACGCGGCGCCCGCGTGGCGCGCCATGCCCGCTGGATCGGCATGGCGGGCATGGGTGATGAGTTCGGTCCGCAGGCCCGGGATACGCGCCTGGGCGCGCATCAGCGAAGGATGATCGAAGGAGATGGCGAGCACCTCGTCGAGAGCCTCGGCTTCAGCCAGCAGCGCCGCAAGCCGCTCGATCAGCGCATCGGGACGCTGGCGTTCCTTGATCTCGACAAGCGTTCCGAGACCGAGCCGACGGGCGGCGGCGAGCGCCTCGCCAAGGCTTGGCAACCGGGTTCCGGCAAAGCGCGGGTCAAACCACGCACCGGCGTCCAGACCGCGGAGTTCGTCCATGCCGCGTGCCGCGACGCGCCCCCTGGCGTCGGTCGTCCGGTCGAGGATCTCGTCGTGGATGACGACGATCTCGCCGTCGGCGTCTAGGACGACGTCGATCTCGCAGACGGTGGCGCCATGCGCCGCGGCAGCCTCCAGGGCGGGAATGGTATTCTCGGGCGCGCCGATGCTGTGCCCACGATGGCCGCAGACATGGACGAAACCGGCGACGCTGGCGAGCGGCACATAGGGCATGGCACGACCTCAGGCCACCGCGATGGTGACGGCGAGGATCTCGTGGTCGGAAATCGCCCCCCCGTGAGCGTCCACCGCCGGCAGCGTTGCCGCGTCGCTGCAGCGCAACCCGCGTGCGAACAGCCAGTCGATCTTGCCGAATGGCGGCGCCGGGGTGCCGTCAGGGCGCGTGCGCTGGGTTCCCTGGCCCATGGCGTTGCAGTCCTGCCAGTCGTAGCCACGTCGGCGCAGGAGATCGAACATCGGCTCATGCGCCATCGGCGCCACGAGGCGCATCGGTTCCGCGGCCAGCGCGGCCGCGACGTGAGCGGCGTCGCGCTTTTCCGCGAGTTCGAAGCTGCTGGTGTTGAAATCGCCGCCGATCAGCACCGGCAGTCCAGGAGCATGGGTGTCGATGTCGTCGAGCATAACGACCGTCTGCAGCAGCCGGTCCTCGGGACCCGTATGGCTTTCGTAATGGGCGGAGGCGAGGAGCACGCGTTGGCCACCGAGGTCGAGTTCGGCCAGCATCGCGATACGCCCGCCGACGCGGCGCTCATGAAATGCGCCGTCGAACCAGCGTCCCGAGGTCTCCAGACGCGACAGCGCCGGTCGTCCGAGCGGAACTTTGGACACGAAACCGCCGCCATGCAGACCGTCCCGGTTCGCCTGCCCCGCGTGCCAGGCCTGCTCACGCAGGTCGCCAAGCCCCAATTCGACGAATTCGGTGCCGAAGACATGACCCGCGCCGAGCGCGCCGGCCAGGTCGGCGATCGTATGGCGGTTGCCGGTGCGCGCCATGCCCAGATCGAGTTCGCAGAGCATCAGCACATCCGCATCCAGCGCGCGCAGCGCGGCGATCGATGCGTCGAGATACTTCAATCGCTCCGCGTTCCAGAACGCGATACGGGCCGGCACGCGACATGGGACTGGATGCGGCGGCAGGCAGGATTCAACCTCGTGAAGGGTCGCGAAGCGCGCCAAGGCTGACGTGAAGGCGGCGCTTTCGATCGCCGCATCGATCGTCGCCTGCCGCTCGTCGCGAGCGGGGCCGCGTGTGCGGTCGACGGTACGGGTCACAAGCATGCCGCGATCTCCTCGACGAGGGGGGCCAGCGTATCAGGGTCGTTGGTCGTGATCTGGCGACATCCAGCGGCGATCAGACGAGCAAGCACGGCGCGCAGATCGGGTCGGCCGGCATCGATCGTCCAGGCGTCGATCGGCGCGCCGCGCGCGCCAAGCATCGCTACGAGGTCGACCCCGGCATCGAGTGCTGCGACCACGAGCTTCGCCTCGAGATAATAGATCGACGCATCCGGAGCGATCTCCAGGCTGCGTTCCCCGATCCTGCGAAAAGCCTGGGCGTCGAGGGTCGCCATGCGACGCGGATAGAGATCGAGCGGATCGAAGCCCCCATGCAGGCCAGGGACCGCGGTGCGCAGCGCACGGATCGCCGCCCAGTCATAGCCGCCCGCGACGAAGGCGCCGCTCTGCGCGCCGAGGAGGTCCGCCAACCGGACGAGGGCATCGGGTGGCAGATCCTCGAGCCGCGGCTTGACGTCGAGTTGCAGCAAGGCGGTTTCGCCGATGCCGATCCGACGTGCCGTCGCGACGACCTCGTCGAGAAAGAGCGGCGGGCTGTCGAGCGGCGCGCCGCCCTCGCCGAGTTGGCGCAAGGTTTCGACCTCGGCACGCGTATGCTGGATGACAGGACCGCTCCCCGTGGTTTCGCGATCGAGCGTCAGATCGTGGAGGCAGACGCCATGGCCGTCGGCGGTGAAGACGAGATCGACCTCGCAGGCCGCGCCCGCGTGAAGTGCAGCTTCGAGATTGGCGCGCAGATGCGGCGCATCGGCCCCGCGCCGCCGCAGCATGTGCCATTTCAGACGCGGTGGCGTGCGCATCAGATACCGGCTTCGAGCGTGGCTCCGGCGACACGACGCCCGGAGATGCGATCGAACACGAGGCTGGAGGCGATCGCGACGGGCAGCCTCGCCCCGACCGCGAAGCGCGGCGTGGCGCCGGCCTCGAGTGCGCGCAACTCCCCCAGCGGCGTGGTCAGATGATAGATCGCTTCGCGCCCATGAGGCTCGATATCCGTGACCATTGCCGAAAGATCGCCCTCGCCGAGGCGCAGCGCCTCCGGCCTTACGCCAAGGACGACGTCTCCTGCCGCGGCGCCCCGCAAGGGCAGAGCGATCGTACCGGCAAGGAAACGCCCCCCCTCGGCCCGCCCTTCGATACGGTTGATCGGCGGCGAGCCAATGAAGGACGCGACGAACAGGCTGTCGGGACGATGGTAGAGATCGTCCGCCGAACCGATCTGCTCGATCCGACCCTTGCTCATGCAGATCACGCGGTCCGCCATGGTGGTGGCCTCTATCTGGTCGTGCGTGACCAGGATGGTCGTGACGCCGAGCTTGCGCTGCAACGCGCGGATCTCGCTGCGCATGGTCATGCGCAGCGAGGCGTCGAGATTGGACAAGGGTTCGTCGAGCAGAAGCAACTGCGGCTCCTTGACCAGCGCGCGGGCCAGCGCGACGCGCTGCTGCTGACCTCCGGAAAGCTGGCCGGGCTTGCGCTCCAGAAGTTCCTCGACGCGAACCAGCGCGGCGGCGGCGGTGGCGCGGAACTGCGCCTCATGCTGGGGAATCTTCTTGAAACGCAGCGGGAACAGAATGTTGTCGCGCACGGTCATGTGCGGGTAGAGGGCGTAGGACTGGAACACGATGCCGACATTGCGGTCGCGCGCCTCGACCTCGTTGACCACCGCCTTATCGAACCGGATCTCGCCCTCGCTCGGAACGTAGATCCCCGCCAGCATGAACAGCGTCGTCGACTTACCGCAGCCGGACGGACCCAGGATGGCGACGAACTCGCCGTCCTCGATCACGAGATCCGTCGGTTCGACGGCGGTGACATCGCCCCAGCGCTTCGATACCTGGCGCAATTCGATCCTGGACATCGCCTACCCCTTGATCCCGCCGATCGTCATCTGCGTCAGGTATTTCTGCGACAACGCGTAGAGGACGATCGAGGGCAGCACATAGAAGACCCCGATCGCCGAGACCATCGCATAGTCGGTCCCCATCACGTCCTCGCTCATGAAGAACAGATAGAGACTCATCGTCCAATTCGACTTCTGGAAGAGCAGCGTCCTGACGAAGACGTATTCCTCCCAGCCTCGCAGGAAGGCGAAAACCGCGACGGCGAGCATCCCGACCTTTACCTGCGGCAGCAGCAGCATGAAGAAGGCTTGGCGACGCGAGGCGCCGTCAACCATACCGCTCATCTCGATGTCCCACGGAACGGCATCGAAGAACCCCTTCATCACGAAGATCGCGAAGGGAAGCTCCAGCGCGACCACCACCAGGATCACGCCGGTGAGCGTGTCGAGCAGCCCGACCCAATAGGTCAGCAGAAAGATCGGTATGATCAGCGTCATCGCGGGGAACGCATGCAAAATCAGCAATCCGCGCAGATACGAGGCGCGGCCGCGGAACTCGAATCGCGACAGGTAGTAGCCGGCGAACGTGCTGACCGCGACGACGAGGGTCATCTGCACCAGCGCGATGAACAGGGAGTTTCCAAAGGCGGTCCAGACGCTGGGATAGCGACCGCCGGTGCCGGTCTCGCCCTTGAGGCGGTTGGCGATGTCGGAGATCCAGAGGAAACGCCAATTGTCGGCGTGGAGGTGCGGGCCCGTGACCGCCGCAAGCGCCGCCAACGTCGCCGCGGCGAGAAGCCATTCGGCGTGGCGCAGACGGCGCGGATCTTCGATGGATGCGCGCAGCCCCAGCCACCCGAGCAGTGCCGGCATGAGGATCGCCAGAGTCAGCCACAGCACCGTGGTGCTCGCGCCGGCGCGGCCAGAGAAGGCGACGGTGAAGAGCCAGAGATAGGGAACCACGATCGGCAAGGAGCCGAGGATCAGAACGGTATAGAGGAAGGCGTTCGTCGCACGCCGACGGGAGCGTGCCTTGTCGGCCAACGCCTGCCAGTCGGGTCGCTGCGGCGAGGTGGAAGCGAACGCGCGCGTTTCCATCACCCGACCTCGATGCGCGGCTTCTGGAGCAGCGCGCGCATGTCGAAGAAGCGCCAGAGTATCATCGCGACGGAGACGCCGATCACCACCAAGCCCAGCGCCAGCGCGGCGCCATAGGCGTACTGGCCATTCTCGAAGGCCCGCCGATAGACGTAGAGCGCATAGACCGTTGTATCGAAGAACGGTCCGCCATTCGTGAGCAGCCAGATGTATTCGAAACTGACCATCAGCGAGAGCGCTTGGTAGATCGTCACGAAGCTGATCTGCCAGCGTATCGCTGGCAGCGTTATGTGGCGAACGAGGGAGAGACCGCCCGCGCCGTCGACCCGCGCGGCATGGAAGAGATGCTGCGGAATCGAACGGATCGCGCTCGTGAAGATGATCATCCCGAAGGAGGCGCCGACGAAGCCATTGGCGAGCACCACGACGAGCATCGGAGCATTGCTCTTGAGGTCGATCGGGGCGACGCCGAGGGCACCAAGAGCCTGGTTGAGAAGACCGTAATCGGTAGGTGCCACGACCCAGCTCCACAGCAGCGCGTAGACCACGGACGGGCTCATCCGCGGCAGGAACCAGACCGCGCGAAAGAAAGCCCCCGCACGATCGGGCAGCGCGGTCGTAAGCAGCGAAAGCAGCAAACCGTAACCGACGTTGAAGATCGCAAGCGTGCACATCACGTAGGTAAGCGTCACGAGCATGACGTGGCTGAGCCGACGGTCGCCACCCAGCATGCGCTCAACGTTCTCGGTCGTAAACGTCGTGACCTTTAGATTCCGGCCCATGTCGGTAAACGCGATCGCGACGTCCACCAGGACCGGGACCAGGAAGAACAGGGCCAGCAGGATGGTCGCCGGCCCGAGGAACAGGGCGCGATCCACGGCGCGGCGGGAGGCGACAAAACGCATCATGAAGATCCGGAGCCCCGCGGCGGGTTGCGCCGCGGGAATCCGCGCACCACGATCAGTTGAGTTTGGCGACGATCTTCACGCTGGCCTTGAGTTCGTTCTGCATCTCGTCTTCGAGGAACTCGATCGCCTTGTCCGGCGTCAGACGCCCGGTCTCGACGCCCTGCAGAGCCTTGAAGAGGATCCCATTGTAACGCCCGAAATCCGGATGGTTAGGCAGGAAGGTCGAGCGCGCCAGCATCGGCGTCGCGGCCTCGAGGTACCAGGCGTCGGCGTAAGCCGGCATGCTGCGCTGACCATGCAGGATCGCCGTGTGCGCCGTCGTCACCGCATGCTTGGTGTTGAAGTAAGGCAGCGTCGCATAGGCGACGAGCATCGCGGCAAGTTCCGCATGCTTCGACTTGGGATTCACGACATAGGAAATCGGATGCGAGAGATTGGCCGGCGCACCGCCCTTGATACCGGCAGGCGCGTGCAGCCAGCCGACCTTGCGGAAATAGCCCTCGCGATCCTTCGGCCACACGGCACCCTTGGCGTCGCCCAGCATCCATTCGCCCACGGCCCAGACGCCCTGGTGGTAGATGAACGATTCCTCCTTCTTGAAGGAGGACTGGATCTCATCCCAGGTCATCGATGTGTTGTTGCGCGGCGTCACGCCGTTGGCGGCGTTCCAGGCGAACCACTCCAGACCCTTCTTGATCTCGGCCTTCGGCAGGATCAACTGACGACCGCTCTCGTCGACGAATCTCGCACCGAACGCAGCGAACGTCATCAGGTAATCCGGGCCGACATTCGGGCGGTGGATGATCCCGATCTTCGCTGCCCCCTTGGCGACGACCTCCTTCGCGAGGCCGGAAAGGTCCTGCATCGTGAACTGCCCGGCCTCGACCTGTGCCGGCAGACCCTCGATGAACGCCTCGTCCTTGCCGATCTTCCGCAGTATGTCCTTGTTGTAAAAGAACATGCGGATCTCGGAATCCTGCGGAACCGCGTAGATCTTCCCGTCGTACTTGCTCGATTCCCAGAGGATCGGGATGACGTCGCCGAACGCCCACTGGTTGCGCGCGATGAAGGCGTCGAGTTGCATCGCGTAGCCGGATTTGGCGAATTCGCCGATCCATTCGTGGGCGGCGACGTAGAGATCCGGCCCCTGGTTCACGGCGAAGGCCTTGAGGATATCAAGCGCGTCGGCATCGAAACCCGTCGCCGGTCCTTCGTGCACGTTGACCTTGACGACCTTGTCGGAACCGGCCGCCTTGAGCGCCGCATTGAGGGTCTCCGCTGCGGCGACGATATTGCCCGCCCGCAACGGCCCGGACCTGTCCGCCCGCGCCCAAAGCTTGAGGACGACGTCCTCTGCATGGGCCGTTCCCATCGCACCGGCGATCGCGGCGGCGCCGACGAGCACGGCAGCGAATGATTTGATGAACCGCATCTTGTTCCTCCGATCGATATTCGGAGTCGCTCCGTCCGCGCCCCCGACACGACCCCGAGGTACCGAGCGAAGTTTGCAGTTTCAGGACAAGCTCGGGTCTGATTGACGGAGGTGGGGGAGCGCGTCGCTGCCTTGACCATGTTCCCCGGCGCCGAGGAGGGCGTGCGCGTCGCGCGCGCGGCGCGTCGCGGCGTCGAGCAGGAAGCCGAGATCGGTGCCGGTCGAGATGTAGCGCGCGCCAAGTTCCACACAGCGCGCGGTCAGGTCCGGGCGCCCGGCGAGACCGCCCACGCCGGCATGCTTGCCATGGCGACGGCAGGCGGCGATGGCACGCGCATAGGAATCCATGAGCCGCGGATCATCGAACGCGCCCGGGGCACCGAGATCGGCGAGCAGGTCGTTGGCGCCGAGCAGGACCATGTCGACGCCATCGACCGCCATGATCGCGTCGATCTGCGCGATGGCGCGCGCGGTCTCCGCCTGCACGACCACCATCGTGGCGTCGTTGACAGCCGGCATCGCCTGAGCCGCGTCGATCGCGCGGAACCCGAGTTGCGGCAGCGCCCCGGCCGCCGAGCGCCTGCCGAGCGGCGGGTACTTGGCCGCAGCGACCGCCGCGCGCGCCTCCTCGGGCGTATCGACATGCGGGACGATGACGCCCATGGCACCGCCATCGAGAACGCGCGCGATCCACTCGCCGCCATGCGAGGGCACGCGCACCAGTGGCGCGAGACCGGCCTGCTGGGCGGCGACGCATAGCCGCGCCGCGGTCTCGATGCCGAACGGGCCGTGCTCCAGGTCGACATAGATCGTGTCGAAACCGGCGCTGCGCGCAAGCAGGGCGATCGACGGATCTGCGACCAGCCGCACGGTCATCGACGCCGCGATCTCGCCGCGCGCGAGCCGGTCCTTGAGCGGGTTGCGCAGCAGCGCCTCGCCGGACGGCATGGGCGTCACCGCGATCAGGACTTCGCCGTCGCGGCGTCGACCAGGGCGCGGTCCTCCGCGCTCAGGATCCATTGCGCCGCGCGCACGTTCTGCTCGAGTTGCTCGGGCCGGGTCGCGCCCGCGATCACGCTCGAGACGACCGGGTTGCCGAGCAGCCAGGCGAAGGCGAGGTCGAGCAGCGTGCGGCCGCGCGCGGCGCAGAGCGCCTCGAGCTTTTCGACGATCTCCCAGTTCGTATCGGTCATGTAGATGTCGGCGAGGCGCTGCGTGTTGGTCAGGCGTGCGCCCGTGGGCATCGCGGCGTTGCGGCGGTACTTGCCGGTGAGCAACCCGCTGGCCAGCGGGAAATAGGGCAGCAGCCCGACGCCATAGCGCTGCATGACCGGCATCAGGTCCTTTTCCAGGCCACGCACAAGCAGGCTGTATTCGTCCTGGCACGAGACGAAACGCGTCGTGTTCGTCTGGCGAGCGACGAACTCCGCCTCGACGACCTGCCAGGCCGGCAGGTTGGAGCAGCCGACATAGCGGACCTTTCCAGCCCGCACGAGATCCTCGAGCGCGCGCAGAGTCTCGTCGATCGGCGTGCCGGGATCGGGTTCGTGCTGCTGATAGAGGTCGATCCAGTCGGTCTTGAGGCGGCGCAGGCTGGCCTCGAGCGCATCGACGATGTAGCGCCGCGAGGCGCCGCGCAGCCGTCCGATCTCGTCCATCGGCTTGGCGTATTTGGTCGCGAGGACGATATCCTTGCGCCGCGCGCCGAGGACCTCGCCCATCGCGGTCTCCGACCCGCCCTTGTTGCCGTAGATGTCGGCCGTGTCGAAGAGGGTGATCCCGAGATCGAAGGCCTTGTGGATCACCGCGCGGGTCGCCGCGAGATCGATGCGTCCGCCGAAATTGTTGCAGCCGAGGCCGACCGCCGACACGAGGAGCCCCGAATTGCCGATCCTGCGCTGTTCCATGATCACGATCTCCGCCTTGCGAGGCCGCGGATCGTGCCGGATCGCGAGGGTTGCGCCAAGCACCGTCTCCGGAAGATGCTGCGCGCGCCGCGCAAGACCGCGGCGACGGGAAGAGGGGACGAGATGATCGCGTTCGGAGGCAATGCCTGCATCGTCGGCGCCGGGGGTGGCATCGGCACCGCGCTGACGCGGATGCTGCGCCAGGACGGCGCAGGCGACATGGCGCTGCTGGATCTCGACACGCCGACGCTGCGCGCGCTGGCGGCCGCGACCGGCGCCACCGCCCATGGCTTCGACGCGCGCGATCCGGCCGCGGTCGATGCCGCGCTCGGTGCGGCGCGGGCCGCGATGCCGCGCCTCGACGCGCTGGTGGTCTGCACGGGCATCGTCGACACCCGCCCGCTCGACCAGCTCGACCTCGCGCGCTGGACCGAGATCCTGACCATCAACCTGACCACGCCGTTCCTGTGCTGCCGTGCGGCGCGCGACTGGATGTCGGACCTGGGACGGATCGTCCTTATCTCCTCGCTGTCCGCGCGCACCGGCGGCGTGGCGACGTCGAGTGGCTATGCGGCGTCCAAGGGCGGGATCGAATCCTTCGCCCGCGGCATCGCGCGGGAATTCGGCCCACGCGGCATCACGGTCAATTGCGTCTCGCCCGGCTGGATCGACACGCCGATGACCGCGCCGCATCCGGAGGCCACGAAGCGTGCGGTCGAGGCCGCGACGCCGCTGCGGCGCACCGGCCGCGCGGAGGAAGTCGCCGCCACCATCGCCTTCCTGCTTTCGCCCGGGGCCAGCCACATCACCGGCGCGAGCGTGCCGGTGAATGGCGGCATCCGGATGGACTGAGCGGGGCGGCTCAGCGCCCCATCGCGCGCATCAGCGCCTGCTTGTCGGCCTCGGTGTAGAAGGCGTCGGCATGACAATCGCCGCGCGCCATGCCGCGCATCGCGAGCGCATCGACGCAGCTCTCGACCATCGCCGGCGGCCCGGCGAGATAGGCCTTCCAGCCGTCGAGATCCGCGAGATCGGCACTCAGCGCGTCGGCGAGGAAGCCGGTGCGGCGCTCGGTCGGGCCATCGGCCTGCGACAGCACTGGCGTCACGGACAGGTTGGAATGCCGGGCCGCGAGGGCGGCGAAATGGTCGAGCAGATAGAGATCGCGCTCCGCGCGCCCGCCGACATAGAGGCGGATCGGCTGGCGCGCGCCGGACATGAGCGCCGTCTCGACGATCGACTTGATCGGCGCCAGCCCCGACCCGCCGGCTACGGCGAGGATCGGTCCCGTATGGCGCCGCCGCCAGGACGAGGTTCCCATGGGGCCGCTGACCCGCAGCGTGTCGCCGACCTTGAGCCGCTCGCGCAGATGCGGCGTGACCGCGCCGCCGGCGACGAGGCGGATGTGGAATTCGAGCAGCGCCTCGTCGGGCCGGTTGGCCATCGAATAGTCGCGCGCCGGCAACCCGGGAAAACGCAGGCTGGCGAATTGCCCGGCCGAGAAGGCGAAGGGGCCTCCCGAGAGGATCTCGAGACGCAGACGCCGGATGTCATGTGTCATGTCGTCGATCGCGACGACGCGACAATCGAGCTCGCGGGCCGGATGGACCTCGAGTTCCTCGGTTTCGAGCAGCGCCACGGTGCAGTCGGCAAGCGGGATGGCGCGGCAGCCCAGGATCATGCCCTGGAGCCGCTCGCCCTCCTCGAGCGCGAACTCGGAATAGGGCGCGAGTTCGACCCCGCCGGCGACCAGCGCGCATTTGCAGGCGCCGCAATTCCCGGACTGGCAGCCGAAGGGGAATGGCAGGCCGTTGCGCAGCGCCGCGTCCAGGATCGTCTCGCCCGCCTCGACCGCGATCTCCGCGTCCATCCCGCGGAGTATGACCGTATGGCTCATCTCGATTGCCTCGCTTGTGCCCGGCCCTGTCTGCGGCCGCGTCCGACGATATGCAAGACCGCGACGCTTTGCGCTAGTGTCCGGCCATCGATACATGGGCGGCACGTGGGTATAGAGCCGAAACGAAATCGCCGGAACCGCCGGCCGCGGCGGGCCAGGGCATGCTGATCGGCGATATCCTCGCCCGCAGCGCGCTGCGCGCGCCGGACGCCATGGCGATCATCGACGGCGACCGGCGCCTGTCCTACGCCGCGTTCGACGCCGCCTGCGACGGCCTCGCCCGGGCACTGGTCGCGGACGGATTCGCCAAGGGCGACCGCATCGGCGCGATGATGCCGAACAGCCTCGACTATGGCCTGCTGTTCTTCGCGGCGGCGCGGGCGGGGTTGGTCCTCGCCAACATCTCGACGCGCAGCACGGGGCGCGAACTTGGCTACATGATCGCCAAGACCGGGATCCGCGCCCTGGCAATCCATCACGATCTCGTGCCGCGGCTTGACGAGGCGCGCGGCGCCGCCGGGGCAACCCCGCCGCGTGCGATCGTGGTCGGCGGGCCGCATGGCGGCGGCCTCGCGGCGCTCGCCGCGCGCGCCAACGACGCCACGAAGCTGCCGGCGATCGTCCCCGACGACCTTCTCTCGCTCAATTTCACCGGCGGCACGACCGGCCTGCCCAAGGCGGTCACGGTCACGCATCGCGCCCGGGTCGCCAGCATCGAGGCCGGTCGGACCCTGTTCGGGGTCGAGCCGGACGACATCGCCATCGTCGCGACGCCCATGTTCCACACGGTGGGACTGCATGTCTGGTTCGGCACCGCGATTGGCGCCGGGGCCTGCGCCGTGACGCTCGGCGGCTGGGATGCGGAACGCTTCATGCGCCTCGCGGAACGCCATGGCGCCACCGCCAGCCTCTTCGTGCCGACGCAGCTGAGCGACCTCCTCCGCGCCCCAGGCTTCCTGCCTGGGCGTCTCCGGTCGCTGCGCAAGCTCCATTTCGCCGGCGCGCCGATGCATGGTCCCCTGCTCGACCGGCTCGGCGAGGAATTGCCCTGGGCGACCCCGGTCGAGCATTACGGACAATCGGAAACCGGGCCGATCACGCTTCGCCCGCCCGCCTTCAACGACGCGAAGCGCGGCTCCGTCGGCCAGGCCGTCGCCGGGGTCGAGATCCGGATCGTGGACGCGCTCGGGCGCGACCTGCAGCCGGGCCAGATCGGCGAGGTGCTGACGCGCGGCCCGAACCTGCTGACCGGCTATTGGGACGATGCCGAACAGACCCGCTCGGCCTTCCGCTTCGGCGATGGTTGGCTCGCGACCGGCGATCTCGGCAGCCTCGACACGGATGGGTTCCTGACCCTCGTCGACCGAGCCAAGGACATGATCGTCTCGGGCGGCGAGAACCTCTATCCCGTCGAGATCGAAAACGCCCTGCTCCGTCACCCGGCGGTCGTCGAATGCGCCGTGTTCGGGATCCCCGACGATCATTGGGGCGAAGTGCCGGTCGCGCATGTCGTGCGCCGAGCCGGCGTGGCGGTATCGGCGCAGGACCTGATCGCGCTGGCGGAACGCGAGACGGCCCGCTGGAAGCGGCCGCGCGTGGTGGAGTTCGTCGACGCCCTGCCGCGCACCGCGGTGGGAAAGATCCAGAAGAACCTTCTGCGCGAGCCCTACTGGGCGCACCGCACGCGGCGGATCTGACGCGCCGCCACCGTCGTCAGGACGCGTCCTCGATCTCCGGACGGACCGGACGGCGCTGCAGCCACATCACGCCAAGCAGATCGACGATGCCCACGAAGAGCCGGTTCATGACACCGTATTTGGATTGACCCGCCGCGCGCGGCCGGTGATTGACCCGCTGGTTGACGACCAGACCGCCGTCGCGCTGCACCAGCGCGGGCAGGAACCGGTGCATGTGGTTGAAGGCCGGCAGACGCAGGAAGGTGTCGCGGCGGAAAACCTTGAGCCCGCAGCCGGTATCGGGAGTGCTGTCCCCGAGCAGGGCCGCGCGCACGCCATTGGCGAGGCGCGAGGAGAACCGCTTGAGCGCGGTGTCGCGCCGCCGCGCGCGCCACCCCGCCACGAGGGCCGGCGCATCGGCCCCCTGGGCGCGGGCGTGGAGCGCCGGAATATCGGCCGGGTCGTTCTGCCCGTCGCCGTCGAGGGTCGCGATCCAGACTCCGCGCGCCGCGCGGATGCCGGTGGCGAGCGCCGCCGACTGGCCGGCGCTGCGGCGATGGCGGATGACGCGCAGCATCGGCAGGCGCGCGCGCGCGGCGGCGAGCCGCGCGGGCGTCGCATCGCTGCTGCCGTCGTCGACATAGACGATTTCGAAGGCACGGCCAGCAAGCGCCGCGACGATCTCGGCGAGCAGCGTGTCGATGTTCTCGGCCTCGTCGCGCACCGGCACGACGACCGAGATCTCCAGGGAAGGCGTCTGGGTCATGGCTTGGATACCTCGGCATCTAGCACGGGCGCGCCGCCGGGACTACTCCGCAGCGTGGCTTGGGCTAAACTGCGCCGGACGCATGACCGCCAGACGCAAACCGGGAGCCCCTTGCATGAGCCTCGTCCTGCCCCCGTCGCAGATCCTTGTCGCCGGCGCCTGGCGCGACGCCCAGGATGGCCGCCGCATCGATGTGATCAATCCCTCGGACGGTGCGCCCTTCGCGACGATCGCACGCGGCGGCGCCGCGGACATCGACGCAGCCGTCCGCGCCGCGCGCGCCGCGGCCGACGGCCCCTGGGGACGTATGCCGGCGGTCGAGCGCGGCCGCCTGCTGCTGCGGCTCGCCCGCGCGGTGCAGGACGACCACGAGACGATCGCGCGGCTCGAATCGGTCGACACCGGCAAGCCGCTGCGGCAGGGCCGCGCCGACGCGACGGCCCTGGCGCGATATTTCGAGTATTACGGTGCCGCCGCCGACAAGCTGCATGGCGAGACGATCCCGTTCATGGACGGCTACACCGTCATGACCTTCTGGGAACCGCACGGCGTCACCGGCCACATCATTCCCTGGAACTACCCGTCGCAGATCTTCGGGCGCTCGGTCGGCGCCTCGCTCGCCGTCGGCAATGCCTGCGTGGTCAAGCCCGCCGAGGATGCCTGCCTCGCGATCCTGCGCATCGCGGAGCTGGCCCAGGCGGCGGGCCTGCCGCCCGGCGCGCTCAACATCGTCACCGGCTATGGCGCCGAGGCGGGTGCCGCGCTCGCCGCGCATCCCGGCATCGACCACATCTCCTTCACCGGCAGCCCGCAGACCGGCGCTGCGGTGCAGGCCGCGGCGGCACGCAACAACAAGCCGGTGACCATGGAACTGGGCGGAAAATCGCCCCAGCTGGTCTTCGCCGATGCCGATCTCGACGCGGCGCTGCCCTTCCTGGTGAACGCCGTGATCCAGAACGCCGGCCAGACCTGTTCGGCGGGATCGCGCCTGCTGATCGAAAAGCCGGTCTACGAGCGCGTGCTCGACGCCGTCGGCCAGCGTTTCGGGACCCTGCGCGTCGGCGCCTCGGACATGGATCTCGATGTCGGCCCGGTGATCAACCAGCGCCAGCAGGCCCGCGTGCAGGGCTATCTCGACCGCGCCGCGGCCGACGGCCTGAAGCCCGCGGCGCAAGGGGCGATGGCTCCCAATGTCCCGCCCGGCGGCTATTATGTCCTGCCAACCCTTGTCGCCGACGTGCCCCCCGCCCATGAACTCGCCCAGGAAGAAGTCTTCGGGCCCGTCCTCGCCGCCACCGTCTTCGGCTCGGAGGACGAGGCGCTGGCGATCGCCAACGGCACGCCCTACGGCCTCGTCGCGAGCGTCTGGACGCGCGATGGCGGGCGACAGATGCGCCTCGCGCGCGGGCTGCAGGCCGGGCAGGTCTTCGTCAACAACTACGGCGCGGCCGGCGGCATCGAATTGCCGTTCGGCGGCGTGAAGCGCTCGGGCTTCGGGCGCGAGAAGGGTTTCGAGGGGCTCTATGGCTTCGCCGCCCTCAAGACCGTGGCGATCCGTCATGGCTGAGGGGATCGCTTCGATGCGCGGCAGCGCCGCCGGACACGCGCGTGCCCTTTGCCGTGCCGCGCTGCTGGCCTTGCTTCTCGTCGCATGCGCCTGGGCGATCCCCGAGCAGGCGCAGGCACAGACGCAGGCCCCCCAGACCCAACCCGCCGCCGTCCAGGATTTCCTGCGGCTGCTGGAAGACCCCGCGGTCCAGTCCTGGCTGCGCAGCCAGCGCGACGGCTCGCCGCCCGCGACGGCGCGCGCCCAGGCGCCCTTGTCGACGCTGGAACACGACGTCGCGCAGGGCGCGGGGCTGATCGCCGAACGCATCGCCGAAATCCGCCGGCACGTCGCCGGCCTCGCGCTGGCGACGACGGAACTGGGCAATCAGGCCAAGCGCCTCGGCGACATGCTGGCCCCCGAACTCGCCAGGCTGGGCTTGGTCGCGATCCTCGCCCTGTTCCTGGTGTCGATCGGCGTGGGCATGGCCGCCGAATGGGTCTTCTGGCGGCTCAGCGGCGGGTTTCGCAAACGCATCATCGCGCGGCAGCTCGACACGACCGCCGATCGCGTGCAGGCGGTCGCGATGCGCTTCGCCTTCGGGCTCGGGTGGGTCGCGACCTTCGCCACCGGGAGCATCGGGGCCTTCCTCGTCCTGCCTTGGCCGCCGCTGCTGCGCATGATCGCGCTCACCTATCTGCAAGTGCTGCTGATCGTGCGCCTGACGCGGGTGCTCGGTCGCTTCCTGTTCGCGCCAGGAGCGGCCCGCTTCCGCCTGATCCCGATGAGCGATGCGGCGGCACGCCATTGGCATGGCTGGACCGCGGCGCTGATCGGCTGGTTCGCCTTCGGACGTCTGACGGTCGAACTGCTCAAGGGCCTCGGCAGCCCGGCACCGGTCATCGGCCTGTTCGTCGCCGCCGCGGCCCTGATCTGGCTCGCGCTCGCCCTTGTCGCCATATGGAACCGGCCACCGCGCCATGAGGCGGGCCCCGCAGCCTCGCGCGCGGTCTCCTGGGGGGTCAGCGCCTATCTCGTCCTGCTGTGGCTGAGCCTGCTGGGCGGTGCCCCGCGGCTGTTCTGGCTCGGCGCGGTCGCGGCCGCGACGCCGGCTGTCCTGACCCTGGTCCGGCAGAGCGTCGCAGCGCTGCTGCGCGACACCAGCGGCGCCGGCCGCACCGAGGCGCCCGGCAGCATGATGGAGCTGTGCCTCGAACGCGGTCTGCGTGCAGTCGTGCTGATCGGTGCGATCATGTTCGTGGCCCGGCTCTTCGACATCGACCTCGCCTCGCTCGCCACGCGCGAGACCGCCGCGCAGCGCATGATGGCCGGCGCGCTCAACGCCTTCATCATCGTCCTGCTTGCGGATTTCCTGTGGCATGCGGCGAAGGTCGCCATCGAAAAGCGCGTGGCGTCGGCGGCGGCCAGCGCCGATCTCGATGAGGACGAGTTGCGGCGCCGCGCCCGGATCCGGACGCTGATGCCGATCCTGCGCAACATCCTGTTCGTGTTCCTCGGCACGATGACCGCGCTGATGGCGCTGTCGCAGCTGGGCGTCGAGATCGGGCCGCTGATCGCCGGCGCCGGCGTGCTCGGCGTCGCCATCGGCTTCGGCGCCCAGACGCTCGTGCGCGACGTGATCAGCGGGATCTTCTATCTGCTGGACGATGCCTTCCGGGTCGGCGAGTACATCCAGAGCAGCAGCTACAAGGGCACGGTGGAGAGCTTCAGCCTGCGCTCCGTCAAGCTGCGCCATCATCGCGGTCCGCTCTACACGGTGCCGTTCGGCTCGCTGGGCGCGATCCAGAACATGAGCCGCGACTGGGTGATCGACAAGGTGAAGATCGGCGTCACCTACGATTCCGACATCGACCTCGCCAAGAAGCTGGTCAAACAGGTCGGCCGCGAATTGCTCGAGGACGCCGAGTTCCGCCCGAACATCATCGAGACGCTCAAGATGCAGGGCGTCGAGACGCTCGGCGACTACGCGATCGAACTGCGCCTCAAGATGAAGACCAAGCCGGGCGAGCAGTTCACCATCCGGCGTCGGGCACTGGCCCTCATCAAGAAGAGCTTCGACGCGCACGGGATCAAGTTCGCCTTCCCGGTGGTCCAGGTCGCCGGTGGCAGCGGTGCCGGAGAGGCCGCGTCCGCCGCCGCCGCGCGCCACATGCTCGACCACGCGCAGCAGAAGCCGGCGGCGGCCGGCTGACGCCGCGCCGGACCGCACGGGATGACGGCAATGGACGCGGATACGACGCGCATCGCGCATGGAGGCAAGTCGGTCTACGGCGCGCGCATCGGCGTGCTGATGCTCGAGACACGCTTTCCGCGTATCCCCGGCGACATGGGCAATGCCGGAACCTGGCCGTTTCCGGTGCTCTACAAGGTCGTCGGCGGCGCCTCGCCGCAGCGCGTCGTGCGCGAGCGCGCGGCCGGTCTGCTCGCGCCCTTCCTCGACGCGGCGCGCGACCTCGTGCGGCTCGGCGCCGACGGCATCACCTCGACCTGCGGATTCCTGTCCCTGTTCCAGGCGGAGATCGCGGCGGCGGCCGGCGTGCCGGTCGCGATGTCGAGCCTCATGCAGGTGGCGATGGTCGACCGCCTTCTGCCGCCGGGGCGCCGCGCCGGCATCCTCACCGTAAGCGCCGCGAGCCTCACGGCCGAGCATCTCGCCAAGGCCGGGGTGCCGGCCGACACGCCGGTGATGGGAACCGAGAGCGGCCGCGAATTCACGCGCGCCATCCTCGGCGATGAACCGCGGCTGGACGTCGCCGCCGCAGAGCGCGACATCCTGGACGCCGGCGCGGCCCTCGTCGCCGCGCATCCGGAGGTCGGCGCCATCGTCCTCGAATGCACCAACATGGCGCCCTACGCGCGCGCGGTGTCGCAGAGCCTGTCGATGCCGGTCTTCGACATCCACAGCTTCGTCTCCTGGTTCCACGCCGGCATCGCGCCGCGCGATTTCGGCCCGCCCGCAAGCGCGTCGCGCCCCTGGCGCGAACGCTGACACGAGACCTTCACGACGCAGCCTCTCGCCCACGAAGGACCACCGCCATGACCGACGACGCCGTCACGCCGATGCGCCCGCTCCATCCGCATGTCGAGCCCCATGCGCATGGCATGCTCGATGTCGGTGACGGCCATCGTCTGCGCTACGAGGTCTCGGGCAATCCCGACGGCCAGCCGGTCCTTTTTCTGCACGGCGGACCGGGCAGCGGCTGCAAGCCCGAACATCGCCGCTTCTTCGATCCGCGGCGCTGGCGCATCGTGCTGTTCGACCAGCGCGGCGCGGGCGGCTCGACGCCCTCCGGATCGCTGGTCGCCAACACCACGCAGCATCTCGTCGCCGATATCGAGGCGCTGCGCCGCCATCTCGGGATCGCGCGCTGGGTCGTGTTCGGCGGCTCCTGGGGCTCGACGCTGGGCCTTGCCTATGCCGCCGCGCATCCCGGCTCCTGCGCCGGGCTGATCCTGCGCGGCATCTGGCTGGCACGGCGCCGCGACATCGACTGGTGGATGCGCGGCGTGCGGCGGATCTTCCCCGAATACTGGGAGGCGTTCGTCGGCCATCTCGATCCCGCCGAACGCGCGGATGTGGTCGCCGCCTATGGCCGTCGCCTCGCCGATCCGGATCCCGCGATCCATATGCCCGCGGCGGTGGCTTGGCGCGGCTTCGACCAGAAGCTGTCCTCGCTGCGTCCCGCCGCGGACGACGTCGCGCCGCCGGGATCCCAGACCCTCGCCGTCGCCCGCATCGAGCAGCATTACGTGCGTAACGAGGCCTTCCTCGCAGAGGGCGAACTGCTCCGCGGGGTCGCGCGGTTCCGCCATGTTCCCGGCGTCATCCTGCACGGGCGCTACGACATGATTGCCCCGGTCGACGGCGCGATCGCGCTGGCCCGCGCCTGGCCGGAAGCGGAGTGCCGGATCATCGAGGATGGCAGCCATTCCACCGGCGAGCCCGGCATGCGCAACGCCCTGCTTGGCGCCGTCGATCGCTTCGCGGAGCTCGGCGCGGCTCAGGGATAGAGGCCGCGCAGCTCGCGCGCCTGCAGGATGCGCGTACAGGCGACGACGAACGCGGCGGTGCGCAGCGTGATCCGCCGCTCCGTCGCGACCTGCCAGATCGCGTCGAAGGCATCGGTCAGGATCCGCGCCAGTCGCGCGTTGATCTCGTCCTCGGTCCAGAAGAAGCTGGAAAAGTCCTGGACCCATTCGAAATAGCTCACGGTGACGCCGCCCGCGTTCGCGATCACGTCCGGCACCACGAGCACGTCACGGTCGCGCAGGATGTCGTCGGCCTCGGGCGTCGTGGGACCATTGGCGCCTTCGACGATCATCCGCGCGCGGATCGCGCCCGCGTTCGCCGCGCCGATCTGCCGCTCCAGCGCGGCGGGCACCAGGATGTCGCAAGGCACCGACCAGAACCGCGCCGGATCGTCGATGGCGGTCGCGCCGGGAAAACCCCGCACGCTGCCTGCCGCCGCGACATGCGCGGCCAGCGCGGCAACATCGATCCCCGCCTCGCGATGGACCGTGCCGCCATGGTCCTGGACCGCGACGACGCGGCACCCGGCCGCGGCGAAGAGCCGCGCGGCGCCTCCACCGACATTGCCAAAACCCTGGATGGCGATCGCGGCGCCGGGCAGCGCGATCCCGATCCGCGCGGCCGCCGCGGCGGCGACGACGAAGACGCCGCGACCGGTCGCGTCGCGGCGCCCGAGCGATCCGCCGACAGGAATCGGCTTGCCGGTCACCACGCCGGTCACCGTCGCGCCCTCGTGCATCGAGTAGGTATCCATCATCCAGGCCATCACCTGCTCGTCGGTGTTCACGTCCGGCGCCGGGATGTCCTTGGTCGGCCCGATCAGGATCGCGATCTCGCTCGCGTAGCGCCGCGTGAGACGCTCGAGTTCCGCGCGCGACAGGCCCCGCGGATCGACGCGCACCCCGCCCTTCGCGCCGCCGAAGGGAAGCTTCACGGCGGCGTTCTTGACCGACATCCAGGCGGCGAGCGCCATGACCTCCGACAGGGTCACGTCCCGATGGAAGCGCACGCCGCCCTTGCCCGGGCCGCGGCTGGTGTTGTGCTGGACGCGATAGCCCTCGAAATGCGCGATCGTGCCGTCGTCGAGCGCGATCGGCACGTCGACGATCAGCGCACGCTTGGGCCGCCGGAGCGTTTCGGCCCAGCGCGAGAGGCCGCCGAGATACGGCGTCACGCGCTCGACCTGCTGGAGATAGACGCCCCAGGATCCGAGATGGCGCGGATCGAGATAGGACGGAAGAGCGTCGGGATCGGGCATGGCGAGGTCCTCCGGCGCGGAACGATCGAATGGTCGAGAGCATAGCGTCGCGCCCGGCGAGGATCGGCGGCGCTGGCCGCGACCTCGCGTCGCGCTATGCTCGCCCCGGCACTTCATTCGCGACGAGGGACAGGCAATGCCCGCGACCACCGGACCAGGGACACGCATGCAGGGCCGCGCGAAGCGCCTCGCCGGGCGGGCGCTGCTGCTGCTCGCGCTGCTCCTCGCGGGGCCGGCGGCGGCGCTCCTCGGCGCGGGCGGCGCGGCCGCGGATTGGCGCACGGCCAGCCGCGA
>CAIOSQ010000018.1 GCA_903860935.1 uncultured Rhodospirillales bacterium
CCGTCGCGCGACAGCATCAAAGCGCGCGGATCCTGTCCCAGGCACCGGCGCCGTAGACCTCGTCCGCGAGACGCCGGTTGAGCGGCTCCATCTGACGCACCAGCGCGGCCTGATCGACCGTGACCACGGAGTCGTCGCCGTTGAACTTCTTCCACGTCGCGAGATCGGTGGAGATCGCGTCGATCCCGGCCTGGAAATAATCGGTCGCTTCGAGTTCCTCGAAGGTCTGCAGAACGATGCGCTGCTGCTGATCGCTCAGGCGGCGCCACGCCCGGGTCGAGATCGCCTCCTTGTCGAGGCCCTCGCCGAACGGGTTGGACAGAACGTATTTCGAGACCTCGTAGAACTTGCCGGCGACCGACGGATTGAGCGCCGACACGAAGCCGTCGACCGTGCCGTTCTGGAGCGCCAGGTAGATCTCGTTGAACGCGATCGGGGTCGGATTTGCGCCAAGGAATTTCAGCGCCTCGACCATGCCTTCGATCTGCGGAGCACGCAGCTTCATGCCCTTGATCTCCTCCAGCGAGGAGATCTTCTTCTTCGTCGACAGGACCCAGGGGCCGAGGCGACCGATGCCGAGCAGGCGGGACTGATAGCGTTTCTCGAGCACCGCCGAGGCCTGGGCGCCGATCGGGCTCTGCACGACGCGCTTGGCGTGACCGCCATCGCGAAAGAAGCCCGGCGCGTAGAAGATGTCGAATTCGCGCGTGCCGGTGTAGGCGCCGTTGTAGACGTCGATCGTCCCCAACGCCATGCCCTCGAGCAGGCGCTGCTCGCCACCCAGCGTACCGGCGAAGATCTCGGTCTTCACGGCGCCGTTGGTGCGCTTGGCGACTTCTTCCCAGAGCCGCACGTTGAAGCGGTTGGAGATCGTCTGGATGTTGCCGGCGTTGCCGTATTTGAGCGTCACGGCGCGGCCCTGCGCCGCGGCGCCGAAGCCGGTTCCGGCGATCCCGGCAGCCGCGGCGGCGCCGAGCATCGAACGGCGGGTCATCATGGTCATGTCGCATCTCCCTTGTCGTTGAACCATCGTCGAACGTCCCCCAGGCCCCCGTCAATCCATGAAGAGCGAAGGCAGCCAGAGCGAGATAGCAGGCACATAGGTGATGAGGAGCAGGACGGCGAACAGCACCGCCAGGTAGGGCAGCATGTCGCGGAACACAGCCATCGGATCGACGCGGGCGATCAGCCCGACGACGTTGAGGATCAGGCCCACCGGCGGCGTGACCAGCCCGAGGATCACGTTGACGACGAAGACGACCGCGAGATGGATCGGGTCGACCCCGAGGTCCTGGAACAGCGGGAACACGATCGGGCCGAGGACCAGCATCAGCGGCAGCGGCTCCATGAAAGTCCCGAGCAGCAGCAGCATGACGTTGAAAAGCAGCAGCAGGACATTCACGTTCGCCGAGATCGCGAGCATCCCGCCAGTGACGAGTTCGCCGAAACGCTCGAGCACCGACAGCGCCGAGAACATCTGGGCCATGCCGACCGTCAGCATGATGATCGCGCTCACCAGCGCCGCACGCGCCGCGCAGTCAAGCAGTGTACGGACAGACAGCGTCCGGAAGACGAGCAGCCCGAGCAGCGCCACATACCCGACGAGGATCGCCGCCGCCTCGGTCGGCGTGGCGATGCCGGCGGCCATGCTACGAACCACCACCAGCGGCGCCGCGAGCGGCAGCAACGCCGCCAGGATCGCCGCGCGGCGCTCGCTCCACCCGGCCCTGATTTCGACCGGATAGCCGCGACGGCGCGCGATCCACCAGGTGAGGGCGAACATCGCGACGCTCATGAGCGTGCCCGGGAGGATTCCGGCCAGGAACAGCTTGCCGACCGAGAGGTTCAGGATCGACCCGATCAGCACGAACGCGATGGAGGGCGGCACGATCGGTCCGACCGTCGAGGCGGCGGCGATCACGGCGCAGGAAAAACCGACCGGATAGCCTTTCTGTCGCATCTGAGGGATCAGGACGGTACCCGTGGCGGCCGCATCGGCGATCGCCGATCCCGAAATCCCGGCCATGCCGAAATTGGACACCACCCCGACATTGGCGAGACCGCCGCGGATATGCCCGACGAAGGCGGAGGCGACGCGCACGAGGCGATGGGTGACGCCCGCCTCCGTCATCAATTCGCCCGCAAAAAGAAAGAGCGGGATGGCGAGCAGCGAGAATGTGTCGATGCCGTCGAAAACCTGGTGCGGAAACAGAACGAAATTGGCCTCGTCGTAGAGAAGATCGGACAGGATGAGATAGCTGAGACAGGCGAAGCCGATCGCCCAGGCGACCTCCATGCCCAGCATGATGAAGACCACGAGCAGGACGATCAGGGTCGCGAGCAGCATGGCGTTCAGCCCATTCCCGCGCCGGCATGGGAGCCGTCTTCGCTCTCCGCGCCATTGCGCCACGCCGTGACCGCGCGCGCGAGGCGCAGCGCCTGATAGATCCCGGCGAGGCACAGCCCGAAGAGCATCGGGATCACCAGGACCGCTTCGCTCCAGCCGGTCGACAGCATCCGGTTCTGGGCCTTGAGCTGCAGGATCGGGATCGTGAACCACACCAGCACGGCGATCATGGCGAGCACCAGCACATGCATGACGACCTCGGTCGCGAAGCGCGCGTTGCGCGGCAGCAGGTCGACCAGGGACGTCACCCGGATGTTCAGGCCAAGCTTGATGGCGAGGCCCAGCGTGACGAACACCATCCACACGAAAATCGTGCGCGGCACATCCTCCGACCAGAGCGGCGGCCGATTGAAGAAATATCGCGCGGTGACGACGTAAAGCATCGTCCCGGTCATCGCGAGCATCAGGGCCGCCCCGGCGTACCAGAAAACCCGGTCGGTGACGCTGCGTGGCGCTATGCCGCCGCCTTCGGACATGGATGCAAACCCGAGAACAAAGATGCGCCGGCCTGACCAGGCGACGCCACGCCGCCCAGTGCCGAAGGCGGCGCATATTGTCGGGCGCTCCCGTCGCACGCAACTCCCGATCGGCGCCGTGAGTTGCCACGGCGCAGGGCCGGTCCGACGCGCGAAACGGTGCATGCCCGCAGCCCCGGTTTGCGCTAGGCTCCGCGCGTCTGAAACGGGGGAGCAACGGAACCCATGTACGATCTCGTTCTCAAGGGCGGCCGGGTGATCGATCCGGCCCAGGGCATCGACCGCGTCACGGACGTCGCCTTCGCGGCAGGCCGCGTGGCCCGGATCGGCGACGGCTTGTCGGGTACGGACACGCGCGATGTCGCCGGCAAAGTCGTCACGCCCGGCCTCATCGACCTGCACACCCATGTCTACTGGGGCGGAACGTCGCTC
>CAIOSQ010000019.1 GCA_903860935.1 uncultured Rhodospirillales bacterium
CTGCGCGCCGCAGGTCTGCCCGACATGCAGCAGATCCCGGCGGCGATCGCCTTCCTCGGCGAGGCCATCCTCGCGCAGGCGAGCACCCTCGCCTTTCGCGACGGATTCCTGGCGGTCACGGCGACGTTCCTCGCCGCGCTCGTCCCGAACTGGATCCTGCACCGCGCCACGACAGGACAGGCCTTGCGCCGGTAGCTACCGGGCGATGCAGAAGCGTCCACGCGCCGGGACGCGCGTGTCGAGCGCAGCGAGCCAGAACCCGGGCGTGGCGCCCATCGACCTCCTGCTGTTCGGGCTTCATATGCCCGTGGCCCGGAAACGCACTCTGCGGATCGGCGGTCTGTTGCCGCATCCAGTTGCGCAGCATGCTCGCATGGATATCGAGATCACGCGCTGCCTGCGCAACCGACACGCCGCGATCCCGCACCAGCCTCACCGCCTCGAGCTTGAACTCGCGGCTGAATGTCCTTCTCTGCCCCATGGTAGTCCTCCGGTTCCCGTGTGACACCTATCTCGGTGTCCACGAAACCCGGGGCAGGCCAATGAGGATCAGAGGACGGGTCACGTAACACCTCGCGGTACGCAACGTGTCACCGTTGCATGCGCGGTCGACACGATCGAGGCGAACGCGCGGACCCCGCATGTGACGGTTTAGAGACGCTTGCGCCCGTCGCCGTCACCCGGCGATCTCAAACCCCGCGTCGACAGCGTCACGCCGCAGGGCCGTGAAACCCATGCGCGCGTAGGTCAGCGGATGCGCCTTTGCCGGGTCCTGCTCGGCCTCGACGACCAGCCAACCCGCGTAACCAGCCGCGCGCAGAACGCGCAGCACCGGCGGAAAATCCACGCTGCCATCGCCGGGAACCGTGAAGACGCCATCCAGGACGGAGCCCAGGAAGGACCGCCCGCCCGCGAGCACGGCTTCGAGCACCGGACGGCGGACATCCTTGCAATGGACATGGACGATCCGCCCGGCATGGCGCCGCGCCAGATCCAGAGGGTCGATGCCGGCATAGGTCGCATGCCCGGTATCGAGCAGCAATCCGACCGCCGGCCCCGTAAGGGCAAGCAGGCGGTCGATATCCGCCGCGCTCTGAACCGCCGTGCCCATGTGGTGGTGGAAGGCGAGGCGCACGCCGCGGGCCCCCATGTGCTCGGCGACGGCCTGGACGCGGCGCGCATACTCAGGCCAGAACGCCTCCGGAACCTGCGGCCGATCATTGGCGGCGCGGGTGCGATCCCCCTGCACCGATCCCGTCCCCTCGGCGAAGACCATCACCGGGCAGCCCATGCCGGCCATCAGGTCCAGATGCCCCTGCATGGCGGCGATCTCCGCCGCGGCGTCCCGCTCGAGCAGACGCGCGCTGTACCAGCCCGACACGAAGGCGAGGCCATGGCGCGCGAGGATCGGCTTCAGCGTCTCGGTCCGGTTGGGGAACTTCCCGCCCATCTCGGTGCCCGCATAGCCCGCGAGCCGCGTCTCGGCGAGACAGGTCTCCAGCGGCGTGTCGCCGCCCAACTCGGGCAGGTCGTCGTTGCTCCAGGTGATCGGGTTGATACCGATGCGAATGGCCATGGACGTGGTTCCGGGATGGTTGCGCGGCTCAACCGCCTTGATAGCCGAACATCCGCGGCAGCCAGAGGACGATCTCCGGGAAGAAGATCATCGCGAACAGCGCCGCGATCAGGACCGCGATGAAGCCCCAGATCTCCGCGATCATCAACCGCAGCGGGATCCCCGTGACGGCGTTGGTCACGAAGAGCAGCACGCCATAGGGCGGCGTGATCAGCCCGATCATCGCGTTGATCACCGTCACGACACCGAAATGCACGAGATCGATGCCGAGCGCCTTGCAGGTCGGCACGAAGAGCGGAAGGATCACGAGGATGATCGTGCTGGCATCGAGCAGACAGCCAAGGACGAGAAGCAGCAGATTGACCGACAGCAGGAAGGCGAGCGGCGAGATCTGGATTCCCGTCAGCCAGGCCGACACGGTGCCCGGGATGTTCTCGCTCGCGACGATGTAGTTGAAGATCAGCGCGCCGCCGATCAGCAGTCCGACCGAGGCTGAGGACCGCGTGCTGTCGAGCAGCACGTCATAGAGCGCCCGCCAGGTGAGTTCCCTGTAGAAGAACGCCGCGAGCAGCAAGGCGTAGGTCGCGGCCATCGCCGCCGCTTCGGTTGGCGTCGCGATGCCGCCATAGATCCCATAGAGCAGGATGGCGGGCATGAGCAGTACCGGGAAGGCGCGCATCGTCGTACGCGGGATCTCGGCGAGCGGCACTTTCTCGTCGACCGGAAAATTGCGGCGCACCGCGACCCAGTGATTATAGGCCATGAGCACGAGGCCGATGAGCAGCCCCGGCACCGCACCGCCGATGAACAGGTATCCGACCGAGGTGTCGGACACGAGCGCGTAGAGAACCATCGGGATCGAGGGCGGGATGATCGGGCCGATGACCGCGGACGCCGCCGTGATCGCCGCGGCATAGCCCGGCGTGTAGCGGTTGTTCTTGGTCATCAGGTCGATCGAGATCTTGCCGGTGCCGGCCGCGTCGGCAACAGCCGACCCCGACATGCCCGAAAAGATGATGCTGACGACGATGTTCACATGGCCGAGACCACCGCGAAACCGGCCGACCAGCGCGACGCAGAAATCGTTGAGGCGGGTCGTGATCGAACCCGAATTCATGATGTTCGCGGCGATAATGAACAGCGGCACGGCGAGGATCACGAAACTGTCGTAGAGGCCCTGGATGATCTGTTCCGCGGCGAGGCCGAGATCCTGTCCCTTGACCAGCAGATAGGCGACCGCCGCGACGATCATGCTGAGCGAGATCGGCGTGCCGAGCGCCGCGAGGCCGAACATGGCGGCGAGCGTGACGGCGAAAGCGAGGCTCACGTGCGGGGATCTCCGTCGAGGACGTTCGTCGGCACGCCACGCGCGAGGATCACCACGCGCCAGCCATAGCGCACGATGATCGCGACGGCGAAGATCGCGTAGACGCTGAAGACGATGTCGAGGCGAATACCGATGCTCACGCTCGACTTGATCGCATAGAAGGTGATGTAGTCGAGCGCCCCCGGGAGCGACACGACAAAGGCCGCGAGGATCGCGATGGCCGAAATCAGCGCGAACACCCTCCGGCCGCGTTCGCCCAGCGCGACATAGAAAAGGTCGAATTTGACGTGGTCACGATCCTTGACCACGAAGGCGCCGCCCCACAGCACGAGCCACAGCCACGCGGTCAGGCAGGCCTCGAGTGTCCAGGCGACCGGCCGATTGACCGCGTAGCGCATGAACACCTGTATGACGAAGGCTGCGAACATCGTCGCCATGAGGAACACGGCGAAATTCTCGGCCCGCGCCTGGAGCCATCTGGCGATCCGGTTCACCACCGCCCTCCGTGCTGGAGCGCCCCGCCGGAACCGGCGGGGCGCTTGCTGGCGTGAACGGCGTCAGCGGATCGCGTTGACCTTGTCGAC
>CAIOSQ010000020.1 GCA_903860935.1 uncultured Rhodospirillales bacterium
AGCCGGCGGCACGGTCGACCTTGTTCCAGAGCAGGATGCTCGCGCCATCCGCCAGCGCGGCCAGCGGACCGGCCAGGGCGTCGGCCGCCGTCACGGGATCATCGGCCGGCAAAACGAGCAGGCGCAGATCCGCGCTTTCCGCCCGGTGCAGGGCGCGGCGCATGCCTTCGCGCTCGATCGCGTCCTGGCCCTCGGCCTCTGGCGCCGCCTCTGCCAGCGCGCGCAATCCGGCGGTGTCCGACAGCGTCACGGGCCAGCCGCCGAGGTCCAGGTGGACGTCGATCACGTCGCGCGTGGTCCCGGCGACCGCGGCGACGATGGCCGCGTCGTATCCAGACAACCTATTGACAAGACTGGATTTTCCGGCATTTGGTGGGCCCAGGACCGCGACCGCCAGGCCGTCGCGCAGCCGCTCGCCCCGACTGCCATCGGCAAGACAGGCATCGAGCTCGGCGCCAAGCGCCCGCAGCTCCGGCGCCAGCTGCGCGATCAGCCCGCCGGGCAGGCCCTCGTCGGGAAAATCGATCTCGGCCTCGGCCCGCGCCCGCGCGCCCAGGATGCGCAGCCGCCACGCCTCGCAGCGCGCGCCCAGGCCGCGCCCGAGCTGCCGCATCGCCTGGCGCGCCTGGCTCTCGGTCTCGGCGGCGATCAGATCGGCGAGCGCCTCGACCTGATCGAGGGCGAGCTTGCCGCGGTCGAAGGCGCGGCGCGCGAACTCGCCCGCGCGGGCGAGGCGAAACCCTGGCCGCCGGCCCAGCGCCGCCAGCACGAGCCGGCACGCGGCGCGGCTGCCATGGATCTGCAGCTCCGCCATGTCCTCGCCTGTGAAGGAGGCAGGCCCGGGAAACCAGAGCACGAGCGCGTCGTCGAAGGGGGCGGGGGCGTCCGGCTCGAACAGCGCACGCCGCACCGCGCGCCGCGGCGGGGGCAGCGCACGCCGCGTCAGCGCCCGGATGGCCTCGCCCGCGCCGGAACCCGACAGGCGCAGGACCGCCACCGCCGACACGCCGGCCGGCGTCGCCAGGGCAAAGATCGTGTCGTCGGCGCGCGCGCTGTCCATCGCCGCGCAGCCTTACCGCGCCACGCCCCGCCTTGTCCCGCTCGACGCGCGGCGGGGGTGGGCATCGTCACCCGGTGGTCGGCTGATCTGCAACCGCTGGCGATTGTCGGCACCCACGGTTGGTAGCCGGCGCCGATCGGGATGTGTGGCCGGTTTCCTCGGGATCCCCAACGTGGATGCCGTGGTTTCCCCACCGACTCCCATCGGGTAGGCTCGGTGAGATCTGGTTCTGCTACCCGAGGGGGCCGTGGTTTCCCTACCGACTCCCATCGGGTAGGCTTCGCCTTGCGACGACACTTCCCAGCAAGGGGCCGTGGTTTCCCTACCGACTCCCATCGGGTAGGCTGGGTCGACGGCACGGATCAGATCGTCGCTGGCCGTGGTTTCCCTACCGACTCCCATCGGGTAGGCTCGCTCGCCGCGACCTGGGACAACATCCTGTGCCGTGGTTTCCCTACCGACTCCCATCGGGTAGGCTAAAGATCGGCTGCGTCGTACCAGGCCGCAGGCCGTGGTTTCCCTACCGACTCCCATCGGGTAGGCTCCGCCGCGTTTCCCCCTGCGCGGCGGGGGTGCCGTGGTTTCCCTACCGACTCCCATCGGGTAGGCTGATGCCGGCGGGATCTGCGCCGACCATCGCGCCGTGGTTTCCCTACCGACTCCCATCGGG
>CAIOSQ010000021.1 GCA_903860935.1 uncultured Rhodospirillales bacterium
ATCCGCGCCTCGCGCGTCACCGTGCCGGCAGGCGTGGAGATCGCGATATGCAGCGTGCCGCCGAGATCGATGCGGTCAGCGCCCTCGTCGAGATCGACGAGCATCGCGAGGCCGATGGCGGAATTCGATTGGCGGCGGACCGCATCGGCGCAGCGGGCCGCGGCATCGCCACCGAAATCGGCGAGATCTAGCCCCAGCGCCGGGCCCAGCAGCCCGGGCGACCTGGCCACCACGCCCCGGCGGAACAGGGCCTCGGCGCCCGGCAGATGCGCGATCCGCGCCGCCATCTGGCCGGCGGAGAAGGTCTCCACGAAGGCGACGCTGGATTGGATCCGCGCGAGTCCAGCCAGCACGACGGATTCGAGCGTCTGATCGTCCTCGGCGAGGATGAAGTTGCCGAGGCGCCGGCGCACCTCGTCCTGAAGCGGGGCCAGCTTGCGCGCGACATCGTCGGCATCGCGGCCACGCACGACCAGCTTGGTCTCGAGTTGCGGATAATGAGCGCGGAAGCCGAGCTTGGCGCAGCCCTCCTCGGCCATCGCCTCGATCCCGTCGAGCAGCGTGTCCGCATGGGATTCGCCGATGCCGTAGGAATGGAACCGCTTGAGGCGGATCACGCCAGGGGCGCCGCTGCGCGCCAGCAGGCGGGGAATGATCTGATCCTCGAGCATACGCTTGAGCTCGCGCGGCACGCCCGGCGTGAAGAAGAACCGCGCCTGGCCGATGTCGAGAGCGAAACCGCAGGCGGTACCGACGGGATTGTCCAGCATTTCGGCGCCGCGCGGGAGCATCGCCTGCTTGCGGTTGTTCGGCGGCATGACCCGCTGGCGGCGCGTGAAGAACTCCTCCATGCGCACGAGCCAGGTCTCGTCGAGGACCAGATCCAGCCCCGCCGCCTTGGCCGCGATCTCCTGAGACAGATCGTCGACCGTCGGGCCCAACCCGCCATTGACGATCACGGCGTCGGCGCGGGCGCCAGCGCGCTGGAAGGCATCGAGCAACTGGGTCCGGTCGTCTCCGACCGTCGTGCCCCAGACGACATCGAGCCCGACATCCTCCAGACGCTGGCTGATATGGCTGAAATTCGAATTGACGATCTTGCCCGTGAGGACTTCGTCGCCCGTGCAGATGATCTCGATGCGCATGTCCGACTCGCCGTTGCGACGGCCGAGTCTACACCTTCACGGGCCGAGAGGGATCGGCGGCGCGCCTATTTCGCGGCGCAGGCAGGCGACGGCATGGCCGGGAGCCACTTCGACGAGCGGCGGGTCCTCGACCCGGCAGCGGTCGATGGCGTGCGGGCAGCGGGTGTGGAAGCGGCAGCCGGAAGGCGGCTTGGCCGGGCTCGGCACGTCTCCCTGAAGCACGACCCGCCGGCGCTTGCGCGACGGATCCGGGATCGGCGCGGCGGAGAGCAGTGCCTCGGTGTAAGGGTGAAGCGGCTGGCGGAACAGCGTGCGCTTATCGGTGATCTCGACGATCCGGCCGAGATACATCACCGCGATGCGGTGGCTGATATGCCGCATCACCGCGAGGTCGTGGGAGATGAACAGGAACGCGACCCCGTATTCCTCCTGCAGGTCGATCAGCAGATTCAGCACCTGCGCCTGCACCGACACGTCGAGCGCCGAGACCGGCTCGTCGGCGACGATGATCTCCGGCTGCACCGCAAGAGCCCGCGCGATGCCGAGGCGCTGCCTTTGCCCGCCCGAGAATTCATGCGGGAATTTCCGCATCGCCTCCGGCCGCAGGCCCACCCGCTCGAAAAGACGCGCCACACGCTGCTCGGTCTCCGCGCCACGCGACAGTCCGAAATTCTCCATGGGCTCGCCGACGATGGCGCCCGCCGACAGCCGCGGATTGAGCGACGAGTACGGATCCTGGAAGACCGTCTGGATCCGCCGCCGATGGGCCCACATCCGCGACGCGCTCAGCGCGGTGATATCCTCGCCCGCGACGACAATCCGCCCGCTGGTCGGTTCGACCAGCTTGAGCACCGCGCGGCCAACCGTCGACTTGCCGCAGCCGGACTCGCCGACCAGGCCCAGCGTCTCTCCCGGCGCGATCTTGAAGCTCACGCCGTCGACTGCGCGCACCGCGCCGGCCTGACGGCCGAACACGCCCTTTCGAATCGGGAAATGCTTGACGAGATCGGTGACCTCGAGGCTCGGCTGGCGCGGCGGCGCGGCGGTCATGACGACACCCGGTCGGCTTCGAAACAGGCAACGAGATGGCCGTTGGGGCGCATCTCCAGTTCCGGTCGCTCGGCGCGGCAGCGATCGGTCGCGAAGGCGCAGCGCGGCGCGAAGGCGCAGCCGACGATCGGCCGATTGAGCGACGGCACGATCCCGGGGATCTCCTGAAGCCGGGGCCGACGTCCCGCCTCCTCCGCATCCATGTCCAGCCGCGGCCGCGCGCGCATCAGCCCGACCGTGTAGGGATGCAGCGGGTTGGCGAAGAGCACGTCGACCGGCGCCTCCTCGACCTTGCGGCCCGCGTACATGACCATCACGCGCTGCGTCGTCTCGGCGACCACGCCCAGGTCGTGGGTGATCATCATGATCGCCGTCCCGGTCTTCTCCTTGAGTTCGACCATCAGTTCCAGGATCTGCGCCTGGATGGTCACGTCGAGCGCCGTCGTCGGCTCGTCCGCGATCAGCAACTGCGGATCGCAGGACAGCGCAATCGCGATCATCACGCGCTGGCGCATCCCGCCCGACAGCTGATGCGGGTAATCGTGGATCCGGCGCTCCGCATCCGGCACGCGCACCAGACGCAGCATCTCGACCGCGCGGTCCATCGCCTCCCGCCAGCCCAGCTTCAGGTGCCGCACGACGTTCTCGGCGATCTGCACACCGATCGTCAGCACCGGATTCAGGCTGGTCATCGGCTCCTGGAAGATCATCGAGATCCGGTGCCCGCGCAGCTCCTTGATCTCGTCGTC
>CAIOSQ010000022.1 GCA_903860935.1 uncultured Rhodospirillales bacterium
CAGAAGCTGCGCGCGACGACGCAATCCTCGCCATCGAGGTGAAGCGCCACATGCCGCACGGTCATCGGGGCGCCGGCGAAAATGCCAAGCAGCGGTGCCTCGTCCGGAGCCGCGGGATCCGGGCCGAACCACAGCACCCGGACAGAGAACCGCCGACCGCTCGCCACCAGGCGCTCCGTCAGCGACCCCGGCTCCATCAAGCACCCCAGCGTGAGGGGCGAGGCTTCGGGCGGAAGATAACCCCAAGCGGCATGCAGGGCGCCCATCACGGCCTCCAACTTCAGACACTCAGTTAAGAGGTCGCAGACAGTATATTGAAATACAAGCTTTACAAGAGGCAGCAGCCTGCCTGGAGTACGGTCGCCGAAGGCGCCGCCGCCAGAGACGCGCGCCACGCGATAAAACAGATAACTGGAACGTGGTCGGCTGGAACGTGTTCCGCGCGACTGTCAGCGCGGACACGCTCTAGGCACTCGCCCCGCGCGCCGCGATAGGCCAGAGCGCCTCGACGCGCCCGTTGCGAATGCCGACATACCAGTCGTGCAGGTTGATGGTCGGGTCGCAATGCCCGGGGATCAGCATCAGCTTGTCGCCGAGGCGCGGCGCCGGCACGCCCGTGACCCGGACGCGGGCGTGCTCGTCCGAGACGCCGTAGGGCTCGAGGCCTGTCCGGCCATGCACCCAGGGCGGACCTTTCTCCAGGGTATAGGATTTGAGGCCGGCATCGACCACGACCCGATCCGCCGCGGGCGCGCTCATCACGGTCGCGAGCACGAACAGGCTATGCTCGAATTCGGTGTAGCGATTGCCGCCATGCTCGTCGCCGATCGCCGCGTAGTCGGTATCCATGAACGCATAGGATCCGACCTGCAATTCGTTCCACAGGCCGCTCGCGGCCTCCTGCCGGAAGGTTCCCGTCCCCGCCCCTCCGACGATCTCGCATGCCAGTCCCGCAGCCGCGAGCGCGTCGCGCGTCATGCGCACCGCCTCGGAGGCCTTGCGGATGGCGTCGACCCTCTCGCCGTGGCTGGGCAGATGCTGTGCCGTACCGTGATAGGCCTGGATGCCCTTGAAGACGAGGCCCGGGGCATCGGCGATCCGGCGCGCGATCTCGAGCGATGGAGCACCAGGCAGCACGCCGCAGCGCTGCATGCCGACCTCGATCTCCACCAACCCGCCGATCTCGACCCCGAACTCGCGCGCCGCGCGCGACGCCTGTTCGATCTGCTCGACAGCGTCGAAACAGACCGCGACCGTCGCCTCCCGCGCGAGCGCCGCGAGCCGCCGGAATTTCTGCTGCCCGAAGACCTCGTTGCTGACCAGGACGTCGCGGATGCCGCCACGCACCAGGACCTCCGCCTCTCCCACTTTCTGGACGCATTGCCCGACAGCGCCATGGGCGATCTGCCGCAACGCGACCGCAGGCGATTTATGGGTCTTGGCATGGGGCCGCAACCGGACGCCGGCGGCACGCGCCAGGCCGGCCATCTTCGCGAGATTGCGCTCGAAGGCGTCGAGGTCGACGATCAGCGCCGGCGTGTCGATCTCGTCGACCGGAGTGCCGATATCGGCGGGAAGGCGTTGCATCTCGAACCTGCCAGCGTTGGAACGACGTGAGTCCCGAAAACGGGATCGGGCGCAGGATGATCGCGGCGCCCCGGCCTGTCCATCCGCGATTTCACCGCCAGATTGCCCGGCTCCGGCTCAAAGAAAAACCCCGGCAGGTCGCCCTGCCGGGGTTGCTCTCGCTGACCACCTCCCGAGAGGAGGCGGACATCAATTTCACTCGTCGCGCTGGCCGATCAGCGACACCAGGAACTGGAAGATCGCCACGAAGTTCATGTACAGCCCGAGCGCATCCATTACGGCGATCTTGCCCTCGATCTCCGTGCCGCGGAACTCGAGATAGGTCTCCTTGATCCGCTGCGTGTCCCAGGCCGTGAGGCCGAGGAAGACGATCAGGCCGATCACCGACACCGCGAACTGCAGTGCGGAAGAGCCAAGGAAGATGTTGACGATGCTCGCGATGAACACCACCACCATGCCGACCATCAGCAGCGTGCCGATCTTCGACAGGTCGGCCTTGGTCGTGTAGCCGTAGAGGCTGAGCCCGGCGAACAGGCCCGCGGCCATGAAGAACGCGCGTGCGACGCTCGTGCCGGTGTAGACGTAGAGGATCGTCGCGAAGGAGACGCCGATGCAGACCGCGTAGGCCCAGTAGAGGCCCTGCAACGCCGTCTTGGACATCCGCTCGAAGCGCCAAGACATCACCAGCACGAAGGCCAGCGGGGCGAGCACGAAGGCCCAGCGCAACGGCGACTTGATGAGCAGATTGGTCAGCGCAGGCGAACTGACGATCAGGTAGGAGACGATGCCAGAGAGCAGCACCGCCGAAGCCATGTAGTTGTAGATGCGCAGCATATGCGCACGCAGGCCCGAATCGATCGCGACATCCGCGGTCGTGCCGGGCGCCGTCTGGTTCAGGTACGGATTATTCATCGGATTCCTCTCCCATCGATCCCCTGGTCAGGGTCGCCATCAGCATATGGGCGCGTGCACATGCGATTCAATAGCGCTTCGGTTACGATCGAGCGATCTTACCCATGGAAAATAAAAGGGTTTCGGCGCCCGGCATGGCGTCGATCATCCCTGCCGGAGCAAGGCCGCCGGCTTGTGACCGAGCGCACGCCACGTCCCGGCAAGGCCAATCAGGATCACCGCCCCGGTCGACGCCGCCACCACCGTGAACAGGGTCGACGGTAGCCACGCGAAATCGACCTTGAGATAGCGGGTGACGAGGATCCAGGCCGCGATCCCACCGAACATGGCCGCAAGCACCGATACGGCGATGCCGATCAAGCCGAACTCCACGAGCAGGGCGCGCAGGATCTCCCGACGCCGCGCGCCCAGCACCTTGAGGATGACCGCATCGTAGATGCGGCGGCGCTGTGTCGCCGCTATCGCCCCAGCCAGGGTGAGCGCGCCCGCCAGCAAGGTGACGCCGGCGGTGAGGCGCGCGGCGCGCGCGATCCCGTCGAGCATCGACTCGACCGCGCCGAGGGCATCGCGGATGCGGATCGCCGAGACATTCGGCAGACGCTCCACCAGAAGGCGCTCGAGCGCATCCTCGTGCGCGCGGTCCACCTGGGCGGTCGCGATCCAGGTCTGCGGCGCCCCCTCCAGCGCTCCCGGCGCCAGGATGAGCGTGAAGTTGATCCCGAGCGTGGTCCAGTCGATCGCCCGAAGATTGGCGATCCGCGCGGTCAATTCGCGCCCCAGCACGTTGAGGGTGATCGTGTCGCCAAGACGCAGACCCATGCCGGCGGCGATCTGGGCGTCGAAGGAGACCAGGGGCGGTCCGCTGTAATCCGCCGGCCACCACTCGCCCGCGACCAGTCGCGCGTCCGGCGGCAGGGTGCGCGCATAGGTCAGGCCGCGATCCGAGCCGATCGCCCATTGCGCTTCGGGCGCGACCACGGCCTGGTCGACCGGAACGCCGTTGAGCTTCGTGATGCGCCCGCGAAGATTCGGGACCCGTTGGACAACCCCGACACCCGGCGCCGATCGCAGCACGGCGTCGAACTCCTCCACCTGATCGGGCTGGATATCGATGAAGAAGAAGCTGGGCGCGATGGCCGGCAACTGGGTCTGCAAGGCGCGCGCGAAATTGCCGTGCACGAGCGAGATGATCGCCAGCACCGTAAGCCCGAGGCCGAGAGAGAGCACGATGCCCGGGAGATTGCCGCCGGGCCGGTGGAGATTGGCGAGCGCGAGCCGCAGCATCGGGCTACGTGGTGCCGGGGCGGCGCGCGCGAGCCGCCCGATCACCGCCGCGGCGAGACGGAACAGGACGAAACACGCCAAGGCGCCGGCCACGAAACCGGCCCCGAGCCGGCGGTCGAGCGAGGTCGCCACCGCAAGACCCGCGAGCGCCGCCACCGCGACGAGCGTGGCCAGCGCGACATCCGCGCGCGGCCAGGCCCGCGGCGGCGCGATCAGCGACCGGAAAAGCGCCGCCGCCGGAACATCCCGCGCCCGCGCGATCGGCCAGAGCGCGAACGCGAAGGCGACGAGGACGCCATAGATCGCCGCGAGGCCGAGAGCCGCGGGATAGACGCCGCCCGCCACACCGACGCCGAGCGCGCCCGTCACGAAGGGCGCGGCGACCAGCGGGACCGCTGCGCCGATCGCAAGCCCGAGGGCGATCCCGAGCGCCGCCATGGCCATCACCTGGACGAGATAGGTGACGAGGACGAGCCCGCCGGTCGCGCCGATGCATTTCAGCGTCGCGATGGTCGCGATCCGGCCTTCGACGAAGCTGCGCACGGCGTTGGCGACCCCGACGCCGCCGACCAGAAGGGCCGTCAGGCCGACGAGGGTGAGGAACATCGCGATGCGATCGACCCAGCGCTGAAGGCCAGGCGCCGCGTCGGCGACCGACCGGATCCGCCAGCCCGCCGCCGGAAACCGGGTCTTGAGATCGGCCAGGAACCGCTCTGACCCCGAGGGTTCGGTCAGGGCGACGCGATACTGCCAGCGGATCAGGCTGCCGGGCTGCACCAGCCCGGTGCCGCCGAGGCTGTCCAGCGACACCAGCACCCGTGGACCCAGCGTGAAGACATTGGCACCGCGATCCGGTTCGTTCTCGATCACGCCGCGGATCGCATAATCCTGGTCGCCGATCCGCAGCCGGTCGCCGACCTGAAGCGCGAGCCGCGCCAGGACGGCATGTTCGACCACCGCCCCCCAGACGCCGTCGCGCGTCGCGATCGCCTCGGCGAGCGGGGCTCCGGCCGCAAGACGCAACCCACCGACCAGGGGATACGCCCCATCCACGGCCTTCAATTCGCTCAGGCTCCGCGCGTCCGGCGCGCGCGCCATCGCCCGCATCTCCGCCACGACGGCGACACGTCCCGCGGCCGCGAGATGCGCCCGTTGCTCGGGCGTCGCCTCGCGATGGGTGAAGGATAGCTCGACATCGCCACCCAGAAGTCTGCGCCCGTCATCGCGCAGACCGCGCGTCACCGCATCGGCGAGCGATCCCACACCCGCGATCGCGGCTACGCCGAGGGCCAGACAGGCGATGAAGACCCGGAACCCCTTGATCCCGCCGCGCATCTCCCGCCGGGCAAGGGTCAGCGCGAGACGCCAGGTCGCCAGAACGCTCACGACGCCGTCCGCGTGGCGTCGGCGTGCGCGTCCTCCAGGATCCGGCCATCCTGCATGCGAACCATCCGTCCGCAGCGCCGCGCCAATTCGGCATCATGCGTGATCAGCACGAGCGTCGCGCCGCGCTCCCGGGCAAGGTCGAAGAGCAGCGCGACGATCTGCTGGCCGGTGGCCTGGTCGAGATTGCCGGTCGGTTCGTCGGCGAGCAGCAGGTCGGGCTCGACGACGAGCGCGCGGGCCAGGGCGACGCGTTGCTGTTCGCCGCCTGACAGCTGGCCGGGATAATGGTCGAGGCGATGCGCGAGGCCGACCGCAGCGAGCGCGGATTGGGCGCGGGCGAACGCATCGGACACCCCTGCGAATTCGAGCGGGACCGCGACGTTCTCGCGCGCCGTCATGGTGGGGATCAGATGAAATCCCTGAAAGACGATCCCGACGTGACGGCGGCGGAACAGCGCCAGCCCGTCCTCGTCGAGTGCGTTGAGGTCCTGACCGGCGATGCGCACGGCGCCGGACGACGCGCGCTCCAGCCCCGCCATCACCATCATCATGGTCGACTTGCCCGAGCCCGATGGACCGACGACGGCAAGCGTCTCGCCGCGCTGCACCCGAAGATCGATGCCGCGCAGGATATTGACCTCGCCCGCAAGCGACGCAAGTGTGAGCCGTACCCCGTCGAGTTCGACGATCGGATCGCGCTGCTGGATGGACATGGAACGCACCGCCCGCTGGAAACAACCCGGATCGCCCGACCGGCGCGACGCCGCGACCCGATATGGCCGCCGCACAGCGCTTGTCAATGCGCCGCGCGCCGTCCTGGCGGCGGCGGCGCTGGCCAGCGCTTGGCGCGCGACGGCGCAGCCACGCGCCGCCGCGCCGCGCCTGCTCTTGCTCGGCGACAGCCTGACCGCCGGCTATGGCCTGCCACAGGCGGAAGCCTTTCCGGCCCGGCTGCAGCAGGCGCTGTCCGCGGCAGGGCTCACTGTCGAGGTCGTCAATGGCGGTGTCTCCGGCGACACCAGCGCCGGTGGCCTCGCGCGGCTCGACTGGATGATCGGCGACACGCCGCCCAGCCACGCCGTCGTCGCGCTCGGCGCGAATGACGGGCTGCGCGGCCTGCCCCCCGAGCGCATGGAAGCCAATCTCGACCGCATCGTGTCGCGCCTGCGTGCCCGCGGCGTGCAGGTCCTGCTCGCCGGCATGGCTGCACCTCCCAATCTCGGCCGCGACTACGCAGAGCGCTTCGCCGCGGTATTTCCCGCGCTCGCCGCTCGACATGCGGTCGCGCTCTATCCCTTCTTCCTCGACGGGGTCGCGGCGCACCCCGACCTGAACCAGCTGGACGGGATTCATCCCAATCCCGCGGGGGTCGCGGTTCTGGTCGAACGCATCCTGCCCGCGATCCGTCGTCTGCTGGGCGCATGACCGGGGCATCCATGTTTCAGACCGCCAATGCAGCCGGTTCCGAAGACTGGAACCAGCTCGCCGATGCCTGCCTCGCGCGGCTCGATCCGCGCGCGGATGCCACGCTGGGCTTCGTCTATGCGAGCGACCACCTCGCCGGGGAATTCGACGCGATCATCGCCCATTTGCGCGGCGTGAGCGGCATCGCCGCCTGGGTCGGCACGACCGGCCTCGGCATCATGGGCGACGGGCAGATCCATTTCGACGCCCCCGCGCTTTCGGTGATGACCGCCGCGATCCCTGCGAACTCCATGCGCCTCATCGATCCCACGGCGCGGGGCGGGCTCGACGCAGGCCTGGCCGCCTGGGTCGCCGCGCGCCCCGGCTGCACGGCCATCGTCCATGGCGACGGGAGGGACGCCGGCCTCGCCGACCGCCTCGATGATCTCGCCGACCTCGCCCGATGCGCCACGATCGGCGGCCTTGGATCGTCGCGCGTCTCCCTGCCCCAGGTCGCCGGCGCCGCGGGGATGGGGCCAATATCCGGCGCGGTATTCGCCCCCGGTATCGTCGCCGCCATCGACGTCACGCAGGGCTGCGCGCCGCTGGGTCCCAGCCGCCATCTCATCACCCGGGCCGAGGGCGGCCTGATCGAGACGCTCGACGATCGTCCCGCTCTCGAGGCACTGCACGGCGACCTGCTTCGCCTGCCCGTGGAGGAACGCGACGCCGCCGCACGACGCCTGCATGTCGCCCTGCCCATCGCAGGCGGCGGCGACGGAGACTATCTCGTGCGCAACATCGTGGGCATCGACCCGTCGAACGGCACCGTCGCGATCGGCGACTCCGCGGAGCCAGGACGGGAACTGATCTTCGTCCGCCGCGACCGCGCGGGCGCGGCGCAGGATCTGCGCGTCATGGCCGCGCGCGCACGGCGCAGGGCGCCAACCGCGCGCGCCGCGCTCTATTTCAGCTGCATCGCGCGCGGGCCCAACCTGTTTCCCGATCCGCCCGGCGAACTCGACATCCTGCGCGCGGGGATCGGCGACATTCCGCTCGCCGGTCTCTTTTGCGACGGCGAGATTTTCGGCGCGCGCCTCTACGGCTATACCGGTGTCCTTGCGCTGCTTGCCTGAGCCGCGCCCAGCCCTGCGAAGGACGCCCCGATGAAGTACCGCCGCCTCGGCACGACCGATCTCGACGTTTCCGTCATCTGCCTCGGCACTATGACGTGGGGCGTGCAGAATTCCGAAGCCGACGCCCATGCCCAGCTCGACCGCGCGGTCGAAACGCACGGCATCAACTTCATCGACACCGCCGAGATGTATCCGGTACCACCGACCGCCGAGACGCAGGGCGACACCGAGCGGCATATCGGATCCTGGCTGGCGCAGCGTCCGGGCATGCGCGCGCGGGTGATCATCGGCAGCAAGGTGGTCGGTGCGAACAACAGTTCACCGCATATGCGCGACGGCAAAGGCCGGCTTGACCGCGCCGCCATCATGGCCGCGGTCGACGGCTCGCTGCGTCGCCTGCGCACCGACTACATCGACCTCTATCAAACCCATTCGCCGGATCGCGGCACGAACGTCTTCGGACGTCAGGACTACGTCCACGAGCCCGCGCGCGACGGCGTGCCGATCGAGGAGACACTCGGTGTCCTCGCCGACCTCGTGACCGCAGGCAAGGTCCGGCATGTCGGCGTGTCCAACGAAACCCCGTGGGGCCTCGCCGAGCATCTCAACCGCGCCGCGCAGTCCGGCGCGCCGCGCGTAGAGGCGATCCAGAACCCCTACAGCCTTCTCAACCGTGTCTTCGAGATCGGCCTCGCCGAGATGGCCATTCGCGCGCGCTGCGGCCTGCTCGCCTACTCGCCCCTGGCGATGGGCCTGCTCGCCGGCAAATATCTCGGCGGTGCACGGCCGACCGGCGCACGGCTCACCCTGTTCCAGCGCTTCAAGCGCTACGACAAGCCGCGCCAGGAGGCGGCGACCGCAGCCTACGTGGCGCTGGCCCGCGAAGCCGGTCTCGACCCGGCCCAGATGGCCCTCGCCTTCGTCAATGCGCGTCCCTTCGTCACCGCCACGATCATCGGCGCGACGACGCTGGAGCAACTGGACGCGAACGCCCGTTCGATCGACCTCGTCCTCTCCGGCGACGTGCTGGCGCGGATCGAGGCCATCCACGCCGGCAATCCCAACCCCTGTCCCTGACCGCGGGGGTCAGGACGCCGGTCGCTGCGGCGGGCAGGGCGAGAGCAAATCGAAGCACGCCCCGATGACGTGATAATCCTTGCCGCCGCTGCCCTTGTCGGTGGCGATGCGCGCATTGTCCGGCCCGAGCTGCTTGTGCCACGAGCCTTGCGCGTGGTCGACCAGATGGGCCCAGCAATAGCGCCAGAGCATGTCGTGGCGCTCCCAATAGGCGCCATCGCCGGTCGCCCGCGCCAGCAGCCCGGCCGCCGCCGCGGACTCGACCTGGACCCAGAAATACTTGTCCGCGTTGGCGACCGAGAGATCTGGCTCGAGGCTGTAGACGAGGCCGCCATGGACAGGGTCCCAGGCCCGCGCGACGGCCGTGTCGAAGAGGCCGCGGGCACGCGCGAGCATCCAGCCCTCGGGACGCCGCGCATGGAGTTGCAGGAGCAGCTTGGTCCATTCGGTCTGATGTCCGGGCTGGAAACCCCAGGGCCTGTATCCATTGCTGAAATCGCCCTTGGCGTAGTTCCAGTCGGGCGCCCATCCAGGGTGGTAATGCTCCCAGACCAGTCCACCGGTCTGATCGGCAAGGCGCAGGCACAGGGCTTCGGCGATCCGCGCCGCGCGGTCGAGGTAACGCGACGCGCCGGTGGCGGCATGCGCAGCGAGCAGCGCCTCGCAGCCATGCATGTTCGCGTTCTGACCGCGATAGGGATCGGTGACGGACCAATCCGCGCTCGCGACATCGGCGTAGAGGCCGTGCGCCTCTTCCCAGAGACGCGCATCCATCGTGGCGTCGAGTTCTTCGAGCCAGCCGCGCGCCTCGGTGACGCCGGCCATCGCGGCATGCGCATAG
>CAIOSQ010000023.1 GCA_903860935.1 uncultured Rhodospirillales bacterium
CGACGACCGTCGACACGATCCACGGCACGATGACGATCGTCTGGACGACGAAGCCGAGGCGCGGCTTGAGCCGGTCGATCCATACCGCGAGCGCCAGCGCGATGACGATGGTGAAGGCGACGGACAGTCCCGTATGCAGGGCCGTGCGCCCGAACGTCCCGGCGAGACCGTCGCCGTCGAACAGGCGCCGGAAATTTATCAGCCCGCCGTAGCCGGTCGGGGCGCCGTACTCGACGCGCTGCAGGCTGAACCAGACCCCGTAGACCACCGGCGAGAGCAGCACGAAGCCGAGCAGCGCGAAGGCCGGCGCGAAAAAGAGGAAGGGCGTGCGCGTGTCCCGCATGTGTCAATCCGCTTGCGGTTCCGCGCGCACGCCCCCGTCGTCAGCGGTTGTTCTGCTGGTTGAAGCGGCGTTCGGCCGCGTCGAGGGCGGCCTTCGGATCGACGTTGCCGACGATCACGTCCTGCGCCGCCTTGTTGAGCGCCTGCCGGTAGCCGCCGACGCCGTATTCGACCGAAGGAATCCAGCCGTACTTGGCCACGCCGAGCGCCGCCGTCGTCAGGTACGCGTTCGCGGGAAGGGCGGTGAACGCCTTCATGCCGTCGAGGGTCGAGGGCGCGCCGGGCAACTGCCCGCCGACTTCGACCCAAAGCCGGTCGGACTCGCCCACCGACATGTGCTCGAGGAATTTAGCCGCGATCGCCTTGTTCCTGCCGCCCGACCACACGCCGACTGCCCAGCCCGCCATCACGGCAGGCGAGTGCGGCTTGCCGTCGATGCCCGGCCAGATCATGAAGCCGACATTGTCGTTGCCGACCTTGGCCTGCATGGTCGAGATGCGCACGACCGCCCCGTTGAACATCGCGATGCGCCCCGCGGCGAACTGCTCGTAGAGGTCTTCGGCGCTCCACGTCACGGCTTGGCGCGGCGTGACGCCGTGGACGGTGACCATGTCGGTCTGCAGCTTCAGCGCCTCGATCCCGGTCGGGTTCGACCACTTGGCCCGGCCCTTCTCGTCGAACAGGTCACCCTGACGCGAGAGCAGGAGCGACGTCATCATCTGCGAGTCCGCGCGGTCCTCGCTGAACTGCTGGCCGAAGCCCCAGCGCGTGACGTTGCCCGACGCGTCCTTGACCGTGAGCTTCTTGGCGGCCTCGATGAAGGCAGGCCAGGTGGCCAGCGTCGCCGGATCGACGCCAGCCTGCTTGAGGAAGTCGGTCCGGTAGATCACGCCGTAATAGTTCCGGGAGTGGAACAGGCAGTAGACCTTGTCGCCGTTCGAGCAACGCGACCAGTAGCCGTCCTTGCGCTCGGCGACCGCCGCTGCCGGCCATTTCGAGATGACGAGTTCGTTGAGGTCCGCGAGCGAGTTGTTCTTGAGGACGTCGCCGAGCAGGTCGGTGTTGACCCACACCAGGTCGGGCGCGTTGCCGGCGCGGTGCGCGGCGAGGAATTTCGGCGTCAGCTGGTCCCAGACCTGCGGCTCGACCGAGACCTTGACGCCCGGATTGGCCGCCTCGAACTTGCGGATGATCTCGGCGAGCGCCTTCTCGCGCGGCGCGTTGCCCGCCGGATTGAGGAACGTCCACATGCGAAGCGTCTGCGCCGCCGCCGCGTCCGCGAGCAGCGTTCCGACGCCGACGATCGCGGCGCCGAGTGCGGCCCTAATGCCCTTGCCGAGTCCCATGGTTTCCTCCCGTTTTCGTGTTGTCGGTTTCTTCGAGACGCGCGGCGCGCGCCGCGCGCTGGATTTCGAGGTCGCTGAGGGCGCCGGCGAGCGAGCGGCCGACATGCCGGCCGAGCGCCGCCCGGCAGCGCTCGGCGTCGCGCGCGCGTAGGGCCGCGAGGATCTCGTGGTGCTCGCGCGCGTCGTCGACGAGCCGGGTGCGCCAGGATTCGACGCCGCGCTGCACCCAGGCGGCGATCAGCTGCTGCTGGATCGAACCGAACACCGCGGCGAGCAGGCGGTTGCCGCTCAGCTCCACGATGGTGCGGTGGAAGGCGGAGTTCGTCTCGATATGCGTCTTGGTCGTCATCTTGGAGCCGAGTTCGTTGCGCCGGCGCTGGATGGCGACCAACGGCTCAAGGTCCGCCGACAGGAGCGTGCCTTCGGCGAGCCTCTCCACGACGCGCTCCGCCGCGGTCGCTTCGAGGCCGCTGCGCACCTGCCAGAGGTCGGTGACCTGTTCGGGCGTTGGCGTGCGGATATGGAAGCCGCGGCGCGGCGTGGCTTCGATCAGGCCCTCGCTCGAGAGCTGCATCAGCGCCTCGCGCACGGGGGTCTGGCTGACCGCAAAACGCTGGGCGAGTTCGTGCGGGTAGAGGCGCGATTCGTTGGCGAAGTAGCCGAACAGGATCATTTCCATGATCGTCCGCTTGAGCGTCGCCGTCAGCGTCTCGCCGGGCAGGCCGACCAGCTCGCCGAGTTCGTCCGGTGCCTTGATCGACGCGACGTCCATGTTCAGGCTGCCGGTCGCATCGCCGGGCCGATACGGAACGTATCGACGATATCGGGGCGCGGGTCGCCGCCGTGGCCGGGCCGGTCCGGGCAGACGATCTTCCCGTCGACGAGTTCGAGCGCGTGGACCGGCATCTCGTCGCGCAGCGGGTTGGGCAGGCGGTTCGCCTCGTAGACGCCGAACCCCTCCATGGCGCGGCACGCGTGCAGGGCCGCCGCGACGGCCACGCAGCTGCCCACGCCGTGCGGGGACAGCTTGATGCCGGCGCGCGCGCACATGCGGCCCAGCGCCATCAGGCCGCTGACGCCGCCGGCCCGGGCGATGTTCGGCATCAGCACGTCGGCAGCACCGGCTTTGGCCAGGGCCTCGAAATCGGCGAACGCGAACTCGTTCTCGCCGGTCGCGATGGGGACGGTCGACTTGGCGCGGACGCGGGCGAGGGCGGCAGGATCGCCGGGCGGGATCGGCTCCTCGAACCAGGTGACGCCGAGGCGGTCGAGCTGGCGGCCGACCTCGATCGCGGTCGCCTCGTCGTAGCCGCAGTTGACGTCGAGCATCAGCCCCGGTCCGGGGCCGAGTGCCTCGCGCACCGCGGCGATATGCTCGAGGTCGATCGCCGCCCCGCGGCCGATCTTGAGCTTGATCGCCTTGTAGCCCTGTTCGACGAACGCGCGCGCCGCCTTTGCCGAGGCGTCGGTCGTGGGCAGGAACGGGACGGGGCTCACGTAGAGCGGGAGCGGTCCCGGCCGGCCGCCGAGCAGTACGCAGAGCGGCTTGCCCGCAAGCTTGGCCTTGAGGTCCCAGAGCGCCATGTCGACGGCGCTCATTGCCTCTGCGGGCATGCCGCGACCGTGGCCCATCGCCGCGAAGTATGTTCGGTACTCCGACAGCATCTCGGCCGGGTCGCCGATCTCGGCGCCGATCAGGCCGGGCGCGATGACACGCTCGATGATTTGGGCCGTCGGCCCCGGGTAGGGGAGGCCGAAGGCTTCGCCCACCCCGATCGTGCCGTCCTCGGCGCGGACGAAGGCCAGCGTCGCGTATTGTCCGGCGCGCACGATTTTCTGGAAATGCGAAGCCGGACGAAGGAGTTGCGGCGGGACCTTCTCAAGCCCCCCGAACTGGCGGGCGAAGGTCGATTCGAGCGGAACGGCATCGATTCGAGCGATTTTCATGTCCGTATATTATTTTTTATAAAATATGAGAGTCAAGTGTGATGTGCCGAAGCCGGCTCAATGCTCTGCAGAACGGCGGCGCGCGAACGGATCGCGCGCCGCCAGATAGATGTCCGTCGTCACCCCGAGCAGCCCGAGAACAATGTGGAAAACATTGTCGTGGCTAAGCTCGGCCGGCGGTGCCGAACGCAGGCACGCGAGGTCGAGGGCCGTGCTCGCGCCGAGTTGCGGCGAGACCCATGCGACGAGCGGGACATGTGTCTGCACGTCGGGGGCGATCGCGTATGGCAGTCCGTGCAGGTAGGTCCCGCGTTCGCCGAGCGATTCGCCGTGGTCGGACGTGTACAAAAGCGCGGTCTTGAAGCGGTCGCCCGCCCGCTCCAGCGTTCGGATCGCGGTCGCCAGCACGTGATCGGTGTAGAGGATCGAGTTGTCGTAGGTGTTGACGATCGCGGCGCGCGCGCAGGTCTGGATCTGGACGGTGTCGCAGGTCGGCTCGAACTTTCTGAACCCGCCGGGATACCGCCGGAAATAGGCGGGCCCGTGACTTCCCATCTGATGGAGAACGACGACCGTGTCGGCGCTCGCCTCGGCCGAACCTGCGTGCGATGGTCGTCCCGCAATCGCCCGGATCCGCGCGCCCCAGGCATGACTGCCGCACACAGCGCGGCGCCGACGCGGCGGCTTCGGTCGGTCGAGCGGATGCGCCCGCGCCCCGGTCGGGCTTGCGCTGGGCCGACCTGCTGCGCCGGGTCTACGACATCGACATGCGCACCTCCCTGAATTGCGGCCAGGGCAGGCGCGAGCCCATCGCGACGATCCTCGACCCGGACGCCAACCAATTCGCAGAAGGCACGGACACCATGCCCGCAAAGACAACCTGAAACCACGGGCCTGGCGCCCGGTTTGGCGAGCACACACTAGACTTCCAAATCTCGACGATACCGATATCGTGGGAATTCCGACCCAGACAACCATTCCCGCTTTGCCAGGCAGTTGTCGCGTCGCCGTGCCGCTGACGGCGGCGGGGAGGGATTGGTTGTCTGGATCCTATCTCTCGCGTGAATGGTGTTTGAAGAACGCCACGACGTGTTCGACGGCCGTGGGCAAGAGCGTCGCATCCTGGCTGCCATAGCCGATGAAAGTCGTGCAGGTCCGCATCGCTTCTTCGCGATCGGTCCGCTGGCCATTCAGGTGCCGCCAGCCGGTGCCATCGACGATCACCGGGTTGTCGGTGCAGCCGTTGAGGGTGCGGCTTGGCCCTGAGCGCATGGGACCGACGCCGAAATTGTGATCGGCGCCTTCCAGGACCACGGCTTGCGCGTCGGTGCCCGCGCCTTGAAGCGCCTTCGTCAGGTGCAGGCAGGGCTGCGGCGGGTAGTGGCTGCGGTCGCCGAGCACGAAGAGCACGGGGTATCGCAGTCGCCGGCCCGCGGGCTGGATCTGGCATCCGGCTTCCAC
>CAIOSQ010000024.1 GCA_903860935.1 uncultured Rhodospirillales bacterium
GGCATGGCGAGGCAGGCGGCGAGCACGGCGCGTCGAAGCATCGGAAATCTCCGGTCGATGGTGGATGCGGAACAGATCAGGCGGCGACGGCAGGCCTCGGCGATGTGACGCCCTCGCCGACGCCTTCGTCGGCCTCGAGGCCGTAGAGGTCGCGCGCGGCGGAGTCGGTCAGCATCGTCGGCGTGTCGTCGAACACCACCCGGCCCGCGGACATGCCGACCAGGCGATCGCAATAGCTCCGCGCGACATCGAGCGCGTGGAGATTGCACAGGATGGTGAGTCCATATTCACGGTTGATGCGCCGCAGCGCGTCCATCACCAGGCGGGTGTTGCGCGGATCGAGCGAGGCGATGGGTTCGTCCGCGAGGATGATGCGAGGCTCCTGGACCAGGGCGCGCGCGATGGCGACGCGCTGCTGCTGGCCGCCCGACAGCGTCTCGGCGCGCTGCGCCGATACCGATGCCATGTCGAATTGTTCGAGCGCGGAGAGGGCCAGGGCGCGGTCCTCGTCGGTCCAGAGGCCGACGATCGCACGGAGCCGGGAAGCGTGATTCAGGCGGCCGATAAGCACGTTCGTCAGAACGTCGAGCCGCCCGACGAGATTGAATTGCTGGAAGATCATCGCGCTGGACCGGCGCCAGTCGCGCAGCGCCTGACCGCGCAGAAGCGTCACGTCCACTCCATCGGAGAGGATCCGCCCGGCGCTGGGGTCGACGAGGCGGTTGATCATCCGCAGCAGGGTCGACTTCCCGGCTCCGGATCGGCCGATCACTCCGACGAAGCTTCCAGGCGCGATATCGAGCGTCACGTCGTCGACCGCCAGTTTTGCGCCGAAACGCCGTGAAACACCTTCGAGCCGCAGCATGTTCGCCTCCGTTTGCTCCTCACCCGGTAGCGCGGATACGGGGTCGTTTCGGTGACAGTCAGGTTCCTGATCCGCGAAGACGCAGCTGCAATGTTTCTTTCACGTGGATGCCGCGCACCATTCGCGACATCGGTATGCGATGCGGGCCCGGTGGAACGTTTCGGGAAGGCGCATGGTCATGATGGACGGATCGGGCACGATGGTTCTGGTCGTCGGTCCGAGCGGTGCCGGAAAAGACACCTTGCTGGATGGCGCGCGGACCGCCCTTGCCGGGGATCCGCGTTTCGCGGTCGTGCGGCGTTGCATCACGCGGCCTGCGGGCGCCGGCGGCGAGGCGCATGAGGCGCTGCACGAGCGCGACTTCGCGGCGCGCGAGATCGAAGGTGCCTTCGCCCTGTCCTGGCGCGCGAATGGGCTCGGGTATGGGCTGCCGCGCGCGGCGATCGCTCCGATCCTGGAACGCGGCGGTTGCGCCATCGCGAACGCCTCGCGCGGGGCGGTCGACGAGGCGCGAGCGGTCTTTGGAAGTCTGCGTGTCGTGCTGGTGACCGCAACGCCCGACATCCTTGCCCGTCGCCTTGCCGGCCGGGGCCGGGAGACGGCCGCGGATATCGCCGCGCGACTCGTGCGCGGCGGCGCGTTCGATACGTCTGGATGCGACGTCGTGATCCGCAACGATGGTGCTCCAGCCGTCGCGATCGCGGCCTTCGTCAGCGCGCTGAAGGGGTTCCTGGTTCCGCCATGCGCGCCGCCGCCCCCAGGGGAATGCGGCGCAGGACGTTGAAGGGTGCGCCTGGCGCGGCTTGCGCGAACAGGCACAGCGATCCGACGCGTTGGGGCGCGGCGCAGGCGTGTTCGGCATGCGGGGCGAGGAAGTTCACGATCTCGGGCCCGGTCTCCTGGGAAAGCCGCCGCGTCAGCGTGAGATGGAAGCGAAACTCCTCCAGGACATACGGATAGCCCCAGCGAACGAGCATCGTGTCCTGTCGCGCGGTCAATCCGGCGGCGCGGCGCCGTGCGAGTTCCGCCGCGTCGGCGGGCGCGCGGAACTCGTCCAGGGCGGTCACGCAGCGCCGCGCCAGATCGCCGAGATCGGCGAGGCGCGACCCGGGCACCAGCGCGAGGAAACCGTCGAGCGCGGCAAGACGCAGCTTCACGCCGTCGATGGGCCCGAGCATCGCGCAGAGGGCTTCGAGCGCCGCTTCGAGCGCGGCCTCGTCGCAGCCCTCACGCAATCTGAACGGCGGCTTCAAGGTCGCATGAAAGCCGTAGAGCCGGGCCTCCTCGGTCGCCCGCTCCCAGGAGAGCGGAAGCCCGGCTGCAAGCGCTGTGGTGCGTTGTCCCGTCTCCGCATCGCGTCCGAGCCAGCGTGCGCCGAAACGTGCGAGCTCGGTGGCCGGCTCGGGCGCCCAGTAGACGGCGTAACGCGCCGCAGTCATGCGACCCGCGCGCCCTCGCGCCAGACCGCACGGATGACGGGAATGTCGTCACGATCAGACACGCGCAGGATATCCGCACGGGCGCCGATTTCGATCCGTCCACGGTCTTCGAGGCCGAGCAGCGTCGCCGGCGTCGTCGTGGTCGTGGCGACCGCGGCGGGCAGGGACATGCCGCCATCGCGATGCAGCCGCAGCACGCCATGGATCAGGCTCGACGGCACATAGTCGGAGGAAAGGACGTCGATACGATCGGCGCGCGCAAGGTCGAGCGCCGACACGTTGCCCGAATGCGACCCACCGCGGACGACATTCGGCGCGCCCAGAAGGATCGCGATGCCGCGGGCATGGGCCGCCTCGGCCGCCTCGGGCGTGGTGGGAAATTCCGTGAACGCCGCGCCACACGCGGCGGCCTCCGCGACATGGTCGGCGCAGGCGTCGTCATGGCTTCCGATCAGGACGGCGCGCCCCCGCGCGATCTCGACGACGCGCGCGCGGTTGGGCGCCGCGTTGCGCCGCTGCCCCTCGCGGTGGCGCTCGAGCAGCGCATCCATCTCGGCGTCCGACACGCCGTTCTTGCCCTGGTAGTAGCGGCGATATTGGGCGACATCCGCGAATTGCCGCTGGCCGGGCGTATGGTCCATGAGCGTGACGACCTTCACCCGCGGATGATCGGCGAGGTGGGAAAAGGCGTCGAGCAGATTTCCATGGCTGAGCTCGGCGCGCAGATGGACGAAATGCTCGCTCCGCAGCGCGCCAGCGGTGGCCGTCTCATCGAGTGCCCGAACGAGGTCGCGCAGGGCAACCGCCCGGGCCGGGTTCCCCCAGAGATCGCCGATCGTCAGCGCGTCGCAGACCGTGGTGATGCCGGCGGCCGCGATCTGGGAATCGTGCGCCATCACGGCGCCGGCCAATGGCCAGGCGACGCCGGGGCGCGGCGAGACATGTTTCTCGAGATTGTCCGTATGGAGTTCGATCATCCCGGGCAGGACGAGATCGTTGCCACAGTCGACGGCGCCGTAGGGGACGCCCCGTCCCGCGACGAGTTCAGCGATGCGTCCGCCACGGATGACGAGTGTGCCGGTCACGACCTCCGTCGGGAGGACGATGCGCGCATTGGCGAGGATCGTCTCGTAACTCATGCCGCCCTCAGCACTGCCGTGCAGTCTATTTCCGAGGTTGCGACCGCCTCGCGCGCTTCGGGGTCATGGAAGATCCCGAGGATCGCCGCGCCGCGCAGCCTGGCTTCACGCACGAGGCCGACGACGATCCTGCGGTTCTCGGCATCGAGCGACGCCGTCGGTTCGTCGAGCAGGAGGACCGGGTAGGGGACGACGAAGACGCGGGCGATGTTGATGCGTTGCTGCTCGCCGCCCGAAAAGGTGGTCGGCGAGAGCGGCCAGAGCCGCTCCGGGATGCCGACGCGGGCGAGCATCGCCTCGGCGCGCGCGCGGGCTTCGGCGGGCGTGGCGCCGGCGTCGCGCGCCGCCTCCGCCACGACCTCGATCGACGGAACCCGCGGGATGACACGCAGGAACTGGCTGACATGGCCGAGCGTGTCGCGTCGCAGCGCGAGGATGCGGCGCGGCGGAGCGGCGGCGATGTCGGTCGCGCGCCCGTCGGCGGCCACGATCACCCGGCCCGAATCGGGCGCGTAGTTGCCATGGGCGATCCGCAGGATCGTGCTCTTGCCGATCCCGGATGGCCCGACCAGCGCGACGCATTCCTGGGCACGCACCTCGAGCGAGAGCCGGTCGAGGACGCGCAACACGATGCCGCCCTGGTTGTGCAGCACGAAGCTCTTCGACACGTCGACGAGACGCAGCATGGAGGTCATGCGGGAAGCACCGAGGAAACGAGAAGTTGCGTGTAGGGATGATGCGGGTCGTCCAGGACCCGGTCGGTCAGGCCGTGCTCGACGATCCCGCCGCCGCGCATCACGACGATCCGATGGGCGAGGAGACGCGCCACCGCGAGGTCGTGCGTGACCACGAGCGCGCTGAGACCCAAGTCGCGCGACAGACCGCGGATGAGGTCGAGGAGCCGCGCCTGGACCGAGACGTCGAGCCCTCCTGTCGGCTCGTCCATGAAGACGAGCCGGGGATTGCTCACCAGGACGCGCGCGATCTGCAGCCGCTGCTGCATGCCGCCCGAGAAGGCGAGCGGCAGGTCGTCGACCCGGGCCGGATCGATCTCGACGCGCTCCAGCCATGCCTGCGCGGCTTGGCGGATGTCGCCGTAATGCCGTGCTCCGACCGCCATCAGGCGCTCGCCGACATTGCCGCCCGCCGAAACACGTAGCCGCAATCCGTCGCGTGGGTTCTGATGGACCATTCCCCAGTCCGTGCGCATCAGAAGCCGGCGCCGCGCCTCCGGCTCGGCCCAGACATCGAGAACGGCGCCGTCGCGATCGCGGTAGGCGACATGGCCGCGATCCGGGCGCAGCCTGCCGCTGAGGCAGCCGAGGAGCGTCGATTTTCCGGAGCCGGACTCGCCGACGATGGCCACGACCTCGCCGGGCCAGATCTCGAGATCGACGTCCTGACACGCCATGCGCCGCCCATAGGCATACGAAAGGCTGGTCGCCGTGAGGAGTGGCAAATCGGTCATGGCGCCGCTCCGTCGCCGGAGGCCACTTGATCACGCTGCTCGCCGCATCGATCGGAGTCCGAGCATACGAAAATCCGTCCGCCGCGGTCGTCGGCGACGATCTCGTCGAGGAAGGTGTCGGTCGCGCCGCACAGTGCGCATGGCCGATCGCTGCGCTCGACCGAAAAGGGATGGTCCTCGAAGTCGAGGCTTTTCACCGGTGTGTAGGGCGGAATGGCGTAGATGCGTTTCTCACGCCCGGCTCCGAAGAGCTGGAGAGCCGGCATCATGTCCATCTTCGGATTGTCGAATTTCGGGATTGGCGACGGCGACATCACGTAGCGCCCGTTCACCAGGACCGGATAGTTGTAGGAGGTCGTGATCCGGCCATGCGCGGCGACGTCTTCGTAGAGCTTGACGTGCATCGCCCCGTATTCGACCAGCGCGTGCATCTTGCGGGTCTCCGTCTCGCGCGGCTCGATGAAGCGCAACGGCTCCGGAATAGGGACCTGGTAGACCAGGATCTGGCCGTCCGAGAGACGCCGTTCGGGGATGCGATGGCGGGTCTGGATGATCGACGCCTCGGCCGTGCGTTCGGTCGTCTCCACGCCCGCGACACGCGCGAAGAAGCGGCGGATCGACACCGCGTTGGTCGTGTCGTCCGCGCCCTGGTCGATGACCTTGAGGACATCGTCCGCGCCGATCACGGCCGCGGTGATCTGTATGCCGCCCGTACCCCAGCCATAGGCGAGCGGCATCTCCCGGCTTCCGAAAGGCACCTGATATCCGGGTATCGCGATCGCCTTGAGGATCGCGCGCCGAATCATCCGCTTCGTCGATTCGTCGAGATACGCGAAATTGTATCCCGGCTCGCCAGCGTCGTTCACTGCGCGGCCTCCTTGTCCTGGAAGGCGGCCCGCAACGCGCGCACGGCGAGGAGTTCGGCCTGGAAATCGACGTAGTGCGGCAGCTTCAGATGCTGCACGAAACCCGACGCATCGACATTGTCGCAGTGGGAGAGGACGAATTCCTCGTCCTGGGCGGGGCTTGCGGCTTCCTCGCCGAACTCGCCGGCGCGCAGCGCCCGGTCGACCAGGGCCATCGACATCGCCTTGCGTTCCGCATGTCCAAAGGCGAGCCCGTAGCCACGCGTGAATTGCGGGGGGACGTCTCCGCCGCCCTTGAACTGGTTGATCATCTGGCACTCGGTCGCCTCGATGTCGCCGATGTCGACGGCGAAACCGAGTTCTTCGACATGAAGATGCACCGCGACTTCGCCGTAACGGATCTCGCCCGCGAAGGGATGATTGCCGCCGTAGCCGCGCTGGGTCGAATAGGCGAGCGCAAGAAGGAAGCCCTCGTCGCCGCGGGACAGCGCCTGCAGACGCGCGTCACGCGGCGCGGGATGATGCGGCGGGTCGCGCGTGATGTCGGCAGGTGCCCCCGTCATGTCGCCGTCGCGTTCGATCAGACCTTCGTCAGCGAGAAGATCGGTGACGCGCGGCATGGCCGGCTGCACCTCCCCGGCCGCATGCCGGACGACATCGGTCACGCTGGGGCGCCCCTCTGCCAGTAGAGCGAAATCGAGCAGGCGGTGGGTGTAGTCGAAGGTCGGTCCGAGAATCTGGCCACCGGGCAGATCCTTGAACGCCGCCGAGATCCGCCGCGCCAGCGCCATGCGCGCGGTGTCGAGCGGCTCGGAAAAACCGAAACGCGGCAATGTCGTGCGATAGGCGCGCAACAGGAACGCCGCCTCGACCAGATCGCCACGGGCCTGCTTGACGGCGAGCGCGCCCAGTTGGCGATCATAGAGCGAGCCCTCGGTCATGACCCGGTCGACCGCCAGCGACAATTGCGCGTCGATCTGGTCGACGGAGAGTTCGGGCACGGCGTCATCGCCGCGCCGCCTGCGGGCGAGCAGGTCGAGCGCCGCGTCGATCGCCTTTTCACCGCCCTTTACCGCTACATACATCGCGTCAGCCCTCCAAGCGGGTGGTCCGCGGCAGGGCCGCGATCCGGTCGGCACAGCAAAGGACCAGTTCGAAGCCGCGTGGAAAGGCGGCAACCATGTCGTTGCGTCGCACCAGAAGTTCGTCCGGTGCGCCAGTGACCGACAGGCGTGCCTCGCCGTCGATCCCGGGCCCGGTCAGCCGCGCCCCGCTGCCCGCCTCGAGACCCGTGACGGCGACGACGAGCATCGCCGAGGCGTGGGGCGCCTCGTCCGAGCCGAGGCGCAGCTGCGAGAGATCGGGTGCCGCGGCACCGCGCGGAACGAAGACGAAATCCGCGTCGGCGACGCTGCGCGCGATCCGGCAGCCGGTGTGGAACCTCAGCCACGCGGCGGCCGCGGCGCAGTCGCGCGGCAGCCACAGGCTGGTATCGCCATCGAGGATGCCAAGGCCGATGGCGGCGGCCGCGGGCTCGAGTTCGTGCGGCGCCTGCGCGAGCGCGGGCAGGTCGACGATCCGTCCGGGGCGGGACAGCGCGTCCATCAAGGCGCGGAAGACACGCTGCGACGCCGCGACCGGCTCGTCGAAGCCGGGCCGCATGTCGAGCCCGGCGGGTGCCACGAGTTGATCCATCGTCATCAGGTCCCCCGCACCATGGTCAGGAATTCGACGCGCGTCGCCGCCGCGTCGGCCCAGCGGCCGTCGCGTCGCTCGGCCTGCGCCTGCGCGAGCTGCCCGACGACCGTGCCCAGGAGCGGTGCCTGCCGATCCGGCATCTGCAGCAGCGCGTCGAAGCGTGCGGCCAGCTCGGCCTGTCGGCGATCCCGGCCGGCGACATAGGCGTGTCCCTGGATGCGACCGGATGTCTGGACGATGCAGCGTGTCATCGTCATCTCGCCGAAATTGAAAGGCGCGCCGCCGCCGCCGCAGCGGGCGCGAACCATCACGAGCCCGGTCTCGGCCGGCTTGAGGGTCGTGAAGGGCGGCGGATCCGCTACCTCCGACCATAGGCGCTCGAGCGTCTCCCGCGGTGCCCGCGCCAGGATCGCCATCCATTGGCGACGGTCGATCGTCGACTCGCTGCGCATCCAAACTCCGTCCCGTTGAAGCGCGCGAACACACCATCCGACGATGACGCTTCGCGGACAGCGACGTGAAGGATCGGCGGAACCGACATCGTGCAGCGTCACGGTCTCGCGGACGTAACGGCGCCGTCACCGGTTGCACGCTAAGCCGCGCGCTCAAGCCGAGGAGCGGGAATGATCGACAGTCTCACGACGACAAGATGTCTGCTGCCCGACGGCGTGATCGCGCCCGCCACCATCGCCTGGAACGCCGGCGCGATCGGCGAGGTCTCCGGCACCGCCATGGCCGCGCGGCTCGATGCCGGCGACATGCTCGTCATGCCGGGCCTGGTCGACCTGCACGGCGACGGGTTCGAGCGCCAGATCCTGCCCCGGCCGGGCGTGTCCTTCGCCATGGAGATCGCGCTGGCCGAGACGGACCGCCAGATGCTGGCGAACGGCATCACGACCGCCTTCCACGCCGTGACCTATTCCTTCGAACCCGGTCTGCGCGGCGCCGCGACCGTGCGCGCCTTCATGGCGGCGATGCGCGCGATGCGCGGCGCGCTCGGCTGCGACACGCGGATCCACCTCCGTCACGAGACCTACAATGTCGACGCGGTCGACGAGATCCTCGGGTGGATTGCTGCGGGCGAGGTCGACCTGCTGGCCTTCAACGACCACACGCCACCCTTGCTCGCGAAGGCGCGCGCCGGACAGTCGCTGCTGCGCTACATCGAGCGCAGCGGGCTCGATTCCGAGGCGTTCCGCGCCCTCCTGCTCGCCGCGGGTGAGCGCGAACCGGAGATCCCGGAGGCCAACCGCCGCCTCGCCGACGCCGCCCGCATGGCCGGGGTGAGGCTCGCCTCCCATGACGACGAGACGGTCGAGATGCGGGCCGCCTATCGCGAACTTGGCTGCACGATCTCCGACTTCCCGAAGGCGGCCGCGCCGGCCGCCGATGCGCGGATGCGGGGTGAGACGACGATTTTGGGTGCGCCCAATGTCGTGCGTGGCGGTAGCCAGTCCGGCGGGATCACGGCTGCCGATGCGATCCGCGACGGTCTCTGCGACGCGCTGGCCTCCGACTATTATTATCCGTCGCTTCTCCAGGCGCCGTTCCGGCTCGCCGCCGAAGGCGTGATGCCGCTCGCGTCCGCCTGGGCGCTCGTCTCGTCCGGGCCCGCCGCGGCCGCCTGCCTCATGGATCGCGGCAGCATCGCTCCGGGCAAGCGTGCCGACCTCGTCGTCGTCGACGACCGCGTGCCCGACCTGCCCCGCGCCGTGGCCGTCATCGCGAATGGGCGGCCGCTGCTGCTCGACGCCGGATCGCTGACGATGCGAGGTTGATCCGCGCGACGGCGATCAGAGCGCGCGCCGGCGCAGCCAGGCGCTGGCCTGCTCCACGGCCACGACCAGCACGAGGATGGCCAGGATGATGGTCACCGCCTCGTCGTAGCGGAACATGTCCATCGAGACCTGCAGTTCGATGCCGATCCCGCCGGCGCCGACCAGTCCCAGTACCACCGAGGATCGCGTCGCCTTCTCGAGCGAAAACAGGGCCGCGTTGATGAGGCCCGGCGTGGCCGCCGGGATCACGGCGCCGAGGATCACGGCGGGACGTGTGGCCCCGAGGGCACGCAGCGCCTCCTGCGGACGGCGATCGGCTTCCTCCATCGCCTCGGCGAAAAAGCGTCCGCAGAAGCCGATCTTGTCGACGACGATCGCCAGCACGCCCGCGAACGGACCGAGGCCGACGATCGCCACGAAGAGCAGGGCCCAGACCAGATCGGGCACCGTACGACAGACCGCGATCAGGATCCGCGACGCGTGATAGACGATCGGGTGCGGGCAGAGATGCCGTGTGGCGAGCACCGCGAGGGGCAGGCTGAGCGCGCAGCCGATCGCGGTTCCGGCTACGGCCATCTGGAACGTCTGGAGCAGGGATACGCAGACGGGGCCAAGCCGGTCGAGGCTGGGCGGGACCATCTCGCCGAGGATGCGCAGCGCCTGCGGGCCGCCGCGCGCCAACTCTCCGAGCGACACTTCCGTGGCCTGGAGCGACGAGATCAGGAAGGCGATGGCCGCGACCCCGATCGCGAAGGGGATCGCGCCCGGGCGCGCGAAGCGGACTGGCGCGGTCGTAGGCTGGGAGGTGTCAGGCATAGAGAGCGTCCACCGTTGCGGGGTCGCATGCGGCCGTGGCCGCGTCGATCGCGACCCGGCCCGCGCGCAGGCCGACGATGCGGTCGGCATAGGTCCGGGCATGGGCAATGTGATGCGAGGTGAAGACGACCGTCAGCCCGTCGCGATCGACGAGTCCGCGAAAGGCACGCATGACATCCTCGCCGGCCGCGGGGTCGAGGCTGGCGGCGGGTTCGTCGGCGAGCAGAAGCCCGGGCCTCTGCATCAGCGCACGGGCGATCGCGACGCGCTGCGACTGGCCGCCCGACAGACGGTCGGCGCGTCGCTCCGCGAAGGCGGCGAGCCCGACCCGCGCGAGGCAATCCATCGCCTCGTCGCGCAGCGCGGCGGGCGCGAGGCGATGCGAGCAGGCGCGCCACCAGCCGGTCCGGCCGAGCGCACCGTGGACGACATTGGTGAGCACGCTCGCCCGACCGACCAGATTATGCTGCTGGAAGACGAACCCGGTCCGCCGCCGCAGATCCCTGAGCGCCGCACCCGAGGCCGCGCGCATGTCGTGGCCGTGGAGATGTATGGATCCGGAATCGGGTTCGATCAGTCGGACCAGAAGCCGGAGCAGCGTCGACTTGCCGGCGCCGTTCGGTCCGATGAGAGCGACGCAGGAGCCCTGGGCGACGACGAGGCCGACATCGTCGACCACGCGCCGTCCGCCCAGGTCCTTGACCAGCCCGACCGCGTCGACGAGCGGCGGCGAGGCCGTCACGTCAGTTGCCGACGAATTCGGAGAATTGCGGCTGCCCGATCGTCGCGTACATGCGGCGGACGTAGTTGAAATCCTCGTCGCGGATCGCCGTGATCCAGTGCATGCCCTTGAACTTCTGGTTTTCGTCGCCGCCGGACAGGATCGCCGCGCTCAGCTGCGCCCCGTGGTCCCGGAACGCGGCCCGCAGGGCGTCTACGACCCGCGTCTCGACATGTGGACCCGCGAGGATCAGGTCCATCGGCAGATCGCGGCCGCGTGCGATCACGCGGAAGGCGATGTCGGGGTTGCGGTCGCGCAGGCGCTGGAAGTCGTTGTTGTTCATGCCGCCGGCGGCGACGTCGCCGCGCTTCACGGCCTCGAGCAGGACGCTGGTCGAGAGATGGGTGATCTGGAGATCCGCGCGGGGGTTCATGCCCTGGTCCGCGAGGACCTGGATGGGACCAAGATGGCGCGAGGTCGATCCGATCGCGCCGAGCGCGAGCTTGTGCCCCTTGAGATCGGCCGGAACGTTGTAGGGCGAATCGGCCCGCACCACGATGTTCGAGAAGTAATCGGCGCGGGTGAGCCCGACCACGGGCACGGCATTCGTCCGCACCCGGAACACGACGTACTCGGCCGGACCGGTCAGCACGACGTCGACGCGTTTCGCGTTCAGAGCCTCGACGGCGGCGGTGCGGTTGGGCACCGGGAAGAAGCGGAAATCGAGCCCGGCGGTGTCCTTGAGCGCCTTCTGGAACGGACCCCATTCGCGCTGGAGGTTCTCGAGCCCGACGATGTCGGTCACGGCGAAGCGCAGTTCGGTCGCGATCGCCGCGGTGGCCGTTGCGGCGAGCAGCGGCAACGCGATCGCGCCGGTCGCCAGGGCGCGGCGGGAGAACAGGGTCATGTCGGGCTCCATGCGGTCATGAACGTCGATCGAATGCTCCGCCGTCGGGGCGCAGCACGCGATCAATGACCGCCGCATGTTGCCGACGGGTGACGCTTCCGCGTCCCGACGGTGATCCGGATGGGTCCGCCGCGGAATTCAGGCCTGCGGCCGCAGGGTCGCGGCAATGCGCGCCGCATAGGCGTCGAACCCTGGAACCTCGAGACCCGGCACCTTCGCGCCCTCGTCGTAGCGCCGCAGTTTCACGGCCTCGCGCCAGAAGGGCTGCGACTCGAAGGCGCGCATCTCGTCCGGTGACATCGGACCACCCTGCAGGGCCAGGCTGCGGACCGAGTCCGGAGAGAGGCGCGCGCCGTAATCGGCTTCGGCGGCACAGAGATATCGCTTTGCGTCGACATGCAGGCGGATCGGCTCGACCACATCGGGGCCGAACAGCTTCGCAAGGTGCTTGGCGGCAAGGATCTCGTGGCGGTCGTCGACCCCCCGCGCCGCCGGCGACTCGCCGAGGCGATGGATCATGTGCCCGATGTCGTGCAGCAGCGTGGCGACGATCAGCGCATCGCCATCGCCCGCCGCGACCGACAGCGCGGCGCCCTGCAAGGCGTGTTCGAGTTGCGAGATCGCGTTGAGGCCGTAGCGGCGTGCGCCACGATCGGCGTAGAGGGCTTCCAGTTCGGCGACGTGAGACGCTGGCATGTCGATATGTCCTTGTCCGGTCCGGGGGTTCAGGTCGAAGCGAGCCCGTCGATATAGCTTGCCGTGCCGACATGGCTGCGGCGCAGCACGAGAAGACCCGACGAGGCTTCTGGCAGGAGAAGCTCGTGTCGCGTCACGTCGTCCAGGTTCCCGTCGCGTATTGCGTCGCGCGTCGGCGCATAGGCCTCGCGCAGGCGCCTGCCCTGCGCCCCATCCGCAGGGATTCCGAGCAGGTCGAGGATCGTGGGAACGAGATCCAGGATGCCCGCATGCGTGCCGATCGACACGCCGCTTCGGAAACGGGCGCCGTGCATCATCAGCACGTTCGTCATCTCCAGTGCGTGCAATCCGCCATGCATGCCGGCGCCCACGGGCAAGGTCGCGTCATAGAGGCACCGTCCGACCGTGCCGTCGGGTGCGAGCCCGTCATCCTGCCGAAGCGTGAAGGCGAGATCGGGCGCGGCGCGGTGCGACAGACCGAGTTCCGTGAGGGTGGCGCGGCCGGCCATCGAACGGCGGGCGAAGGCTGCGCCGAACCAGTCCTGGTCCCCGAGCCAGGCGAGGAACTCATGCGCGCGGCGACTGCCCTCGGCGAGGCCGTGGACGAACGACACGGAGCCGGGAACCACGACGAGGTCGTCGGCGCCGGGTGTTCCTTCGGCCACCGGCCAGCCGCCATCGCGCAGGAGGGCGGCGATGTCGATACGCTCGATGCCCGTGACATGGCCGTGGTCGGAGACGACGATGATCTGCGTACGCTCGGTCTCGCCGGCACGTGCGCGCCAGTCGAGGAGGCGCGCGAGGGCGTCGTCGGCCGCGCGCTCGGCGCGCGCCGCGTCCGCGCTTCCGATGCCGCGATAGTGATAGGTCGTGTCCGGCTCACCCGACCAGAAGATCGCGACATCGGGATCGAAGCGCGGCAGCACATGATCCGTCATCACGCGTGCCGCATGGTCGATCGCCGCGACCCGCGGGATCGTGTGGGCGGGCGATGGACCGATCGCGGCCTCGACCGCGTCCGCGGCGCCCGGGGTCGCGATCCCGGGATGCGGCGACCAGACGAAGCCATGCGGCGCGCGAGCCCCCGCGGCGAGGATCCGGCTCGTGCCCTGGGACGCGGTCGAGACCGCTGCATAGCGCAGCCCGGCGGCCGTGAGCCGCTCCGCGAGCGTCATGCGCTGCAGCAGACGGCCGCGTATGCGCTCGAGTTCCGCGAGATCGTCGGCCGATGCCGTGGCGATCGCGCGTTGTGCGAACACGACGGGATCGTAGAAATCATTCGCGAGCAACCCGTGCTCGCCGGGCAGGCAGCCGGTGACGAGGGATGCCGCGGCGACGCGCGTCTCGCTCGGGAACACCGTGCGCGCGTTCGGATACGCGACGCCTTCGGCGCGCAACCGCGCGAGAGCGGGGGTCCGCACGGGATCGATGCGATCGGGACGCAGCCCGTCGCAGACGAGGACGACGATGCGGGTCTTCATGCGAAGCTCAGATTATCGGGACGCAGGTCCATGAAATAGAAGCTGTACGGGCGCCAGGAGACACGCTTCTTGACGCCATAGGTCTCGAGCGGCTGATAGAGGATGGTGCCGGGGCACTCGTCCTCCCAGGCGTCGAGCATGCGCGTGAACAGGGCGCGGCGGCGAGCCGGATCGGTCTCGCTTTCCAGCGCACGGCCGGCGTCGTTGAAGCCCGCGACGCTGGTCCATTCCTTGCGGCGCTGCGGTCCGCCCGCGGGTCCCCAGGAGACCCAGAGCGCGCCGAGCGGATCCGGGAAGCGCGTGGAGTTCGACCATTGCCCGACCTGCTGTCCCGGCCCTTGCATCTGGGAGAAATTCTCGACGACCTGGAGCGAGGCGTTGATGCCGACTGCCTTCCACATCTCGACCAGGACCTGCCCCGCGTCGAGCGAGCGCGTGTAGTAGTTCGGCGCGGCTCTGTAGACGATCGGTTCGCCGCGGTACCCGGCCTCACGCAGCAATTGTCGCGCGCGGTCGGGATCGTAGGCAAGCTTGCGCCCGGGCAGGAACATGTCGCCGAATTCGGGGTAGTTGTGGCTCGGCGGGACGACCGCACGGCCGAGCCAGAGCCCGTCGACCAGCAGCTTGCGATCGATCGCCAGCGACAATGCCTTGCGGACCCGCTTGTCGCCCATCGCCGGGCCGCGCTCGTCGAACACGAGCAGGTGGCTGTTGGCGAGCACGACCGAGCGCGCGTCGAGGTCGCGCACCCGCTCGATGGTCTGGATCTGGTCAGGCGGAATGTTGGTCGCGATGTCGAACTCGCCGGCGGAGAGACCCGCGATGCGCGAGGCGAGTTGGGGCACCGCGCGGAATTGCACGCCGCGCGCCGTCGGCCGCCCCATCCAGTAGGCGTCGAAGGCCTCGAATTCATAGAGTTGGTCGCGCAGCAGGCGTTTTGCGCGGAATGGTCCGGTTCCGACCGGCGCCTGACCGAAGCCGTCCATGCCGAGCGTGCGATAGGCGCGGGCGTTGACGATCCAGGACGCCCAGGAGGCGAGACGATGCTCGAGCAGCACGTCCGGCACCCGGGTGCGAAACCGCACGGTGTAGCGATCAAGCGTCTCCACCGCTTCGAGCGTGCCGAAATAGGCGGGTCCCTCGGGGATGGACGGCTTGGCTCCCCAGAGCCGGCCTTCGGCGAAGGTGAAGGCGACGTCCTCGGAGGTAAGTTCGTCGTCGTTGTGGAAGCGCACGCCGCGGCGCAGCCGGACGACCAGCGCGCGGGCGCTCTCGCGCTCCCAGGATTCGGCCAGATGCGGACGCAGCGCGCTTCCGCCGCCATCGGGCGAGCCCAGGAAGTCGCGACGGATCAGCGTGTCGAACACGGAGTAGGTGATACGCGTGCCGACATTGCTGAGCTCCATCGCCGGCTCCAGGGTCGGCGGAAGTTCCGGCACGGCCACGACCAGCATGGGCCGACGATCGGTCTGCGCTAGAGCGCCCGGCGTGCAGACGACGAACGGTGCCGCGAGGGTGGAGGCGGTCACGATGCGGCGTGAAATTCCGGTCATGGCTGGATCCCTGAGGTTCTATTCCGCACAGGCTGGCCGCTCGTCGCGTCGGCGGTATGGATGCGCGGTGACGGGTTCGTGACGCGCCGCGTCACCGCAGGGTCGGATCGAGACGGTCGCGCAGCCAATCGCCCACGAGGCTCATGGACAATGTGGTGAGCACGATCGCGACGCCCGGAAACACCGCGATCCACCAGGCCGATTGCAGGTACTCGCGCCCATGGCCGACCATGTTGCCGAGGCTGGTCAGCGGCGGCTGCACACCGAGACCGAGGAAGGACAGCCCGGTCTCGAGGATGATGTGCTCCGGGAAATTGAGCGTCACGTTGACGATCAGCGCGCTGGCGATGTTCGGTAGGATATGGCGCCCATAGACCCGCCACGGAGACGCGCCGAGTTGCCGGACGGCGACGGCATAGCCGTGCTCGCCCGCCGAGAGGGTCATGCCGCGCACGAGCCGCGCGTAGCGCTCCCAGCCGAACAGCCCCATCAGCGCGATGAAGAGCGGCAGCGAGTTGCCGAAGAAGGCGAGCACCGACAGCGCGATGATCATGAACGGCATCGAGGCCTGGAAATCGACCATCACCATGACCGCGTCGTCGACCCAGCCCCGGAAATGCGCCGCGACGAAGCCGAGCAGCGTGCCGATGACCGCCCCGATGGCCGTGCCCAGAAGCGCCACGAGCAGGCTCATGCGGATCGAGTAGAAGAGCCGGCTCATAACGTCGCGACCGAGCTCGTCCGTGCCGAGGACATGGCGCAGATCGCCGCCGAGAAAGGCCGGAGGCGCGAGGCGCGCGCGCAGGTCGATCTGGGCATAGGGATAGGGCGCGATCAGGTCGACCGAGAGCGCGATCGCGAGCATCGCGAGGAGCCACGCGATGCCGGCACCGACGAGGATGGGGCATCCCGCCATCCAGCGCCGCGTCCGCAAGAGCAGCCCGTCGCGCGCGGGCGCCGCCGTGATCTCGAGGGGAGATCCCATCGCTCAGCCCTCCTTGCCTCGGGTGGTGCGGACACGCGGGTCGAGCCAGCCATACAGGAAATCGACCGCGAGATTGCTGACCACCATGGAGCCGGCGACGAACAGCAGGATGACCTGGACGACGGCAACGTCACGGTTCGCCACCGCGACGACGAGCTGGCGGCCGATGCCGGGCCAGGAGAAGACGCTCTCGGTGACCACCGCTCCCGCGATCAGGCTACCGATCATGAAGCCGATGACGGTCACGGTGGGGATCGCCGCGTTGGGCAGCGCATGCCAGCTGACCACGCGGAACCAGGGCACGCCCTTGGCGGTGGCGGTTCGGATGTACGGCTGGCCCAGGATCTCGAGCATCGTCGAGCGCGTGAAGCGCGCGAGAATACCCGCCCCCGCGGTGCCAAGGACGACGATCGGCAGGATCGTATGAAGCCAGGTCTCCGCGCCGCCCGATGGCAACCAGCGCAGGTTGACCGCGAACAGCAGGACAAGCATGAGCCCGAGGACGAAATTCGGTACGGAATAGCCAAGCACGGAAAAAGCCATCGTCGTCCTGTCGATCCAGGTGTCGCGGTGAAGCGCGGCGTAGATGCCGGCGGGAACACCGATCAGGATCTTCACGGCCAGCGCCGGCAGCATGAGGCGCAGCGTGTCCGGCAATCTGTCGAGCACGAGGCCGAGCGCCGGCCTTCGGTCGCGCATCGAATAGCCGAGATCGCCGTTCGCGATCGCCGCGAAATAGGACAGGTATTGCCGCCAGAGCGGCTCGTCGAGGCCCCAGGCGGCGCGAAAGGCCGCGATCGCGTCCGGCGGCGCCTCGGCGCCCATGATCAGCAGCGCCGGATCGCCGGAAACACGCAGGACGAGGAAGGCGAAGGTCACGACGAAGAGGATCGTGGCAAAGGCGCGCAGCAGCTTCGAGGCGAAGAAGCGGATCATGGAGGCGTGTCCCGGCCCGGGTGATGGCAAGCGACGCGGTGGCCGTCGGCGAGCGGCGCGAGAGCCGGCTCGCTGCGCCGGCACAGGTCGCTTGCCGCCGGACAGCGGGTGTGGAACCGGCATCCTGGAGGAATGTCGAGCGGGCTCGGAGGATCGCCGGAGAGCAGGATGCGTCGCGACCGCTGCTGCGGGTCGGGACGCGGCACCGCGGACATCAGCGCCCGGGTGTAGGGATGCTCCGGTCGCGCGAAGAGGCGGTCGCGCGCGCCCTGTTCGACAACGCGGCCGAGATACATGACCGCGATCTCGTGGCTCACATGGTGCACGACCTTCAGGTCGTGGCTGATGAAGACATAGGCGACGCCGATACGCGCCTGCAGTTCGCGCAGGAGATTGACCACCTGCGCCTGGATCGACACGTCGAGTGCCGAGACCGGCTCGTCGCAGACGACAAGCGCCGGGTCCAGGATCAGCGCGCGCGCGATGACCGCGCGCTGGCGCTGCCCGCCCGAGACCTGGTGCGGGTAGCGCGCGGCCATCGTCCGCGACAGCCCGACCGCGTCGAGCATCTCGTCGAGACGGCGCTCACGCGCCTGTACGTCGGCGGTTTCGTGTATGTCGAGCGGCTCGCGGATCTGCTCGCCGAGGGTGAGACGGCGATCGAGCGCGCCGAGCGGATCCTGGAAGATCATCTGCAGTCGCCGGCGTTGGCGCCGCCAGGCGGCATCCTCGCGCGCATGCAGCGGCTGACCCTCGAAGCGCAGCGTCCCGCTGGTCGGCGGCAGCATCCCGAGCAGCAGCCGGCCCAGGGTCGACTTGCCGCAGCCGCTCTCGCCGACGATGCCGAGCGTACGGCCCCGCGCGACGACGATGTCCACGCCATCGACCGCCCGCAAGACACGCTTGCGGCCGAGCAGGTCGCCCGGGCGACGGACGAGGAAGTCGCGGGCGATGTTGCGAGCCTCGAGGAGCGCTGCGGTCATGCGGCGGCGCGCGCTCCGACATGGCAGGCGACCTCGTGCCGGTCTGCACGTGGCGCGAGCAGCGGCATGATGGCATGGCACCCCGGCTCGGCCGCGCCGCAGCGCGGCGCAAACGCGCAGCCCATCGGCAACGCGCCGGCCGGCGGTACCGAACCCGGGATCGGCCGGAGGCTCGTCTCCCGCGCGTCCATGCGCGGCAGCGAGGCGAGGAGGCCGCGCGTATAGGGATGCCGGGGCGACGCGAAGAGCCGTTCGACCGGCGCGTGCTCGACGACGCGGCCGCAATACATCACCGCGACGTCGTCCGCGGTCTCGGCGATGACGCCGAGGTCATGGGTGATCAGGACCATCGCCATGCGACGCTCGGCCTGGAGGTCGCGCAGCAGGTCCAGGATCTGGGCCTGGATCGTCACATCGAGCGCCGTGGTCGGCTCGTCGGCGATGAGGATCTCGGGCTCGCCGGCAAGCGCCATGGCGATCATGGCGCGCTGGTTCATGCCGCCGGACAGCTGGTGCGGATAGTCGGACATGCGGCTGCGCGCGGCGGGGATGCCGACGCGGTCGAGGAGCCGCACCGCCTCCGCCGCCGCCGCGCCGCCCGACAGATCGCGATGCAGCGCCAGCGTCTCGCGCAGTTGCGTGCCGATGCGATGCACGGGATTGAGCGAACTCATCGGGTCCTGGAAGATCATCGCGATCCTCCCGCCGCGAATACGCTCCATCTCGGTCTCGGGAAGCGCCAGCATGTCGAGGCCATCGAGCCGGACCCGGCCGGTGACGTGCGCCCGGCGGCCAAGAAGCCGCATCGCCGCGAGCATCGTGACGCTCTTGCCGCAACCGCTCTCGCCGACGACGCCAAGCGTGCGACCCGCCGTCACCGACAGGTCGATACCCCGTAGGACCTCCACCGGGCCGCCGGGCGCGTCGAAGGCGACGCGCAGATCCACGATATCGAGCCGGGACAAGCGGGTCAGCCCTTCACGACCGCGAAATTCGACGCGCGCAGGTCGATCACGAACGACGGCGCCGGGCGCCACCTGATGTCCTTGCGCTTGCCGGTGAAGGTCGCGTTCTGGTGGATCACCGTGTAGGCGGGATCCTCGCGCTCCGCGATCTCCAGCATGCGGCGGAACACCGCCTTGCGATGGGGGCGATCGGTCGATGTCTCGAGTTCGCCGGACAGGCGATTGAACTCCTCGTTGGTCCATTCGCCGACCTGCTGTTGCTGGCCGCTCGGGCCGTGCTGATTGACGATCGAGCTGACGGGGTCGGCGAAGGGCGCGGAATTAGACCAGTCGCGCACGGCGCGCGGGCTGGAACGATCGAAGATCTGCTGCCAGTTCTCGCGCATCTGGATCTGGACATTGAGGCCGACCGCGTTCCACATCGCCGTGAGGGTCTGCGCCGTGGCGACCTGGTTCGTGTAGTAGTTGTTGAGCACGCGGAACGGGATCGGCTCGCCCTTGTATCCCGCCGCCCGCACGAGGTCGCGCGCGCGCGTGGGGTCGTAGGCCGGAACGCTCCAGTCGGCATGGAACATGTCGGCGTAGTAGTCCCATTGCAGTCCGTTGGGCAGCTTGGTGCGGCCGGCCCAGAGCGAATCGACGATCGCCTGGCGATCCATCGCATGCGTCAGCGCGCGGCGGATGCGCGCGTCGGCGAGCTGCGGATGGTTCTTGTCGAACACGATGAGGCGATGATTGCCGATCAGCCCACCGACGACCTCGAAGCGCGGATTGCGCTCGATCCCCGGGATCTGGTCGGGAGGCAGGTCGCAGGCGAAATCGTATTGCCCGGCCAGCAGCCCGTTCACGCGGCTGGAGATCTCGGGCACGACCAGGAAGCGCACCTCGCGGATCGGCGGGCGACCGCCCCAATAGCCGTCGAACGCCTCGAGCACGAGCGACTGGTCGGGCTTGAATTCGCGCACGCGATACGGCCCGGTTCCCACGGGCTTCTGGACGAAGGCGAGCCAGTTCTCGGCGGCGAGGAAGGCGCGTTTCGAGACGATCTCGCTGCCGTAGCGCTGGATGCGGCCCTCGAGCGTGACGTCGGGGCGGCGATTGACGAAACGCACGGTGTAGCGGTCCACGGCCTCGACGCGCTCCAGCGCCGGCCACATGCGGCGGGCCACGGCCGGAACCTCCGGCGGCAGCCCGCCGCCGCGCGCGCCCGCGGTCTGGGTGAAGAGCGTGCCGGACGCCTGACCCGCCTCGGCGCTTCCGAACATGCGCTCGGGGCCAAAGGAGAAGACCACGTCCTCGGCGGTCAACTCGTCGCCGTTATGGAACAGCACGCCCCGGCGCAGCGTGAGTTCGACGCTCCGGTCGTCGACGCGGCGCCATTCGGTGGCCAGTTGCGGCACCATCTCGCCGCGCCCCTGGTGGTTGCGTCCGATCAGCGTCTCGAAGAGGCTGGCGAAGACGCGCTCGCCGACATTGCTCTGCTCGCGCAGCGTGTCGAGCGCGTTCGCGTTGACGATCTGCTGCACGGCGATCGTGATGACCGGCCGGTCGTCGGCCTGCGCAGAGCTGCGGCCTGAAGCGAGGATGGCGGGCGCGCCGAGGGCGGCGACGAGCAGCGAGCGGCGTTCAATCCTTGGCATGGTCGGCCTCCTGGGCGTGGCTGGGCGTCTCGTTGGGATAGGGGCGTCGCTCGAGCCCGGCCGGCGTGGCGCGGAAATGCGTGAGCGTCCGGTCCGCATGGGTCAGACGCCAGCTCAGCATCTTCTGGGCGTAGTCGCGGACGATCCCGGCATAGGCGGGATCGTCGGCCCGGTTCACGAACTGTCCCGGATCTTCCTCGAGGTCGAAGAGCAGTGGGGGCAGGGCGGCGAAATGGACGTACTTGAACTCACGGTCCTGGATCACGGCCAGCGAGGCTGTGTCCATGCCCACGCCGAGCACCGATTCCGGTTGCGAATAGAAGATGTCGCGGAAATCGAACTCGTAATGCACTTCCTGGCGCCAATCCGCGGGCGGGGCGCCATGGCAGAAGGGCAGCAGCGAGCGGCCGTCGCACTGGCGCGGGACCGGCAGTCCGAGCCAGTCCAGGATCGTCGGCATGCAGTCGATGGTCTCGGTGAACGCGTCGACGACGCTGCCGCGCGTGCCGTCGGCCGTGCGGCGCGGATCGCGGACGATCATCGGGATCCGGAAGCTCTGGTCGAAATATCCGACCTTGCCGAGCAGGTGGTGGTCACCGAGCTGCTCGCCGTGATCGCAGGTGAAGACGATCAGCGTGTCGTCCATCTGTCCGGTGGCTTCCAGGTGATCGAGCACGCGGCCAAGCTGGTCGTCGATCTCGCTCATCAGGCCGAAATACGTCGCGCGCATCTGACGGACCTGCGCATCGGTCATGTCGCGGGCGAGACCCTGTCCGTCCTGGAAAAAGGACGATTGCCGCGTGGCGGTCAGGTAGTAGCGCAGCAGCGGGTGCTGTGCGGCCTCCGCCTCCCAGTTGGCGGCGCGGATCGGCGATGCCATGTCCGCGGCGTCGTACATCGCGTTGTACGGCTCCGGCGCGACGAAGGGCGGATGCGGACGGTAATAGCCGAGATGAAGGAACCACGGACGATCGCCACGGCCGCGCAGATAGCTGAGGCCGCGCTCGGTGAACCACGTGGTGTCCGACAATTCGCGCGGAATGCGTGCCGGACGGCGGGTCGCCCCGGCCTCGCCGGCCTCGGCGCCGGCCGGCTGCCAGATGTCGTCGCGATTTGCGGGCAGTTTATAGCCCTGGCTCGCAACCCACCCGAAATAGGCGTCGCGATAGGGTTCGAAGGTCCCCACCGGGCGGAACCCGTCCATGACGTCGCCGAGAACGAGAAAGCGCGGGTCGTGTGGCGAGGTCGTGCGGGGATCCGGGGTCGTCGTCGTGTAGCCGACCAGCGCGGGATCGTAGCCGCCCTTGCGCAGTTCGAGCGCGAGATTGGTGAAGCGCGCATCGAGCGGGACGGTGTTCTGAACCGCGCGGTGGTTCATCTGGTAGAGACCGGTGAGGAGGCTTGCGCGCGCCGGGCCGCAGGGCGCGGCCTGCGTGAAATGATTGCGGAAGGTCACGCCCTCGGCGCAGAGCCGGTCGATGTTCGGCGTCTTCAGGTGCGGCGTCCCGAGCCGGGGCAGCATGTCGCCGCGCCATTGGTCGACGACGACGAGAAGAACGTTCTTGCGCGATGCCATGGCCCCTCCGCTTTGATGAGGATGGGTCTAGGGTCGGGATGCGACAGGGACGTTTCGCTCCCATGTCCGGCGCCGGACAATCGCCGTGTCGCGCGTTCCTCGGGGATTGATGCAGTGGAATTCGTCGTCCCGAATCGGTTTTGTCGCGCGGTTGTAACGCGCCGTGGGGATAGAGGTGCCGAATCTCCAGTCTTAAGAGAGGCATCGGATGGTGGGACTTCGCGAACCGGACGGGCTCGGCGGCGCTGGCGCCGCGACGACCCGCTATCGCGCAATCTTCATCTCCGACATCCACCTCGGCACACGTGGCTGCAAATCCGAGATGCTGCTGGAATTCCTGCGCACGACAGAGTCGCAATACCTCTATCTCGTCGGCGACATCGTGGATGGTTGGCGGCTTCGCCGGTCCTGGTATTGGCACCAGAGCCACAACGACGTCGTGCAGAAACTGCTGCGCAAGGCGCGCAAGGGAACGCAGGTCGTGCTCGTGCCCGGCAATCACGACGAACTCGCACGCGACTATGTCGGCATGCAGTTCGGAGGCGTCTGGGTCCTGGGCGAAACCATCCACGTCACCGCCGATGGCCGCCGCATGCTGGTGCTCCATGGCGACGCGTTCGATGGCGTCATCACCTACGCGCGCTGGCTCGCCTTGCTCGGAGATCACGCCTACACCTTCGCGCTCTGGATGAACCATGGGCTCAACCGGCTGCGGGTGGCGCTGGGCTTCGGCTACTGGTCGCTGTCCGCCTATCTCAAGGACAAGGTGAAGGGCGCCGTGTCGTATATTTCGGCCTTCGAGGTCGCGGTCGCCGCGGAGGCGCGCCGCCGCGGTGCCGATGGGGTGATCTGCGGCCATATCCACAAGGCCGAGATCCGCGACATCGACGGCGTCCTCTATTGCAA
>CAIOSQ010000025.1 GCA_903860935.1 uncultured Rhodospirillales bacterium
AGCCCGCCCCCCGCGAGCCCGCCCCCCGCGAGCCCGCCCCCCGCGAGCCCGGTGGCCGCGAGCCCGGTTCCCGCAAGCCCGTCTCCAGCGAGCCCGGTCGCCGCCAGCCCAACGCCCGCCAGCCCAACGCCCGCGAGCCCGCCCCCCGCGATGAGGGGCGCCACGGGCATGGGCGCGACCGGCAGAGGACCCTCATCCGGCCCCACGCCGGTCCCGCCGCCGCGCCCGGCGCCTGGCTCGAAGCCCGCGGTCCTGCGCGTCCTGACCGAAGAGGAACGCGCGGCACGCCAGCGCGCCCTCAAGACCGCCCACACGCTGCAGCGTGCCGAGGAAGCCCGCCGCCGCGAGGACAGCGAGTCCGCGCGCGCCGCCGACGACGAGGCGCGTCGCCGCGCCGAGGACGAGGCGCGCCGCCGCGCCGAGGACGAAGATCGCCAGCGCGTCGAAGCCGCGCTCCGCGTCAAGGCCGAAGAGGAAAAGCGCAAGTCCGAGGAAGAGGCGCGCCGCAAGCAGGCCGAGGAAGACGCGCAGCGGCGCAAGACCGCCGACGCGACCGCCAAGGCAGCCGTCGCGAAGCTCGGCACGGCCGGCGCGGTCGAGGAGGAAGACAAGCCGCGTCCGCGGCGCCCCGGCATGCCGATGGTGCCGGCCAAGAAGCCCACCCTCGCCCCCAAGCGGGTCGACGACCAGCGCCGCCCGATCGGCAAGGTCTCCCTGCAGCAGGCGTTGTCAGACGACAACCAGGTGCGCGCGCGTTCGCTCGCCGCGATCAAGCGCCGCGCCGCGAAGGACCGCCAGGGCATGATGGGCGCCTTGGCATCGCAGGCGAAGATCGTGCGCGATGTCGTGATCCCCGAGGCGATCACCGTACAGGAACTCGCCAACCGCATGGCCGAGCGCGGCGCCGATGTCGTCAAGACGCTCATGAAGATGGGCGTGATGGCGACCATCAACCAGACGATCGACGCCGACACGGCCGAGCTCGTGGTGGGTGAATTCGGGCACAAGTACAAGCGCGTCGCGGAATCCGACGTCGAGATCGGCATCGGGATGGGCGACGACAGCGACGAGGCTGTTCAGCCGCGCGCGCCCGTCGTCACGATCATGGGCCATGTCGACCACGGCAAGACCTCGCTGCTCGACGCGCTCCGCCAGAGCGACGTCGCGGCCCACGAGGCCGGCGGCATCACCCAGCATATCGGCGCCTACCAGATCCGCACCGCCGAGGACGGCGTCATCACCTTCCTCGACACGCCCGGCCACGAGGCCTTCACCGCCATGCGCGCGCGCGGCGCGTCGGTGACCGACATCGTCGTCCTGGTCGTCGCCGCCGACGACGGCATCCAGCCGCAGACGATCGAGGCGATCAGCCATGCCAAGGCGGCCAAGGTCCCGCTGATCGTGGCGATCAACAAGATCGACAAGCCGGGCGCCAATCCCGACAAGGTCCGGCTCGACCTGCTGCAGTACGACGTCGCACTCGAGGGCTATGGCGGCGACGTGCTCTCGGTCGAGGTCTCGGCGCTCAAGAAACTCAATCTCGACAAGCTCGAGGGCGCGATCCTGCTGCAATCCGAGGTTCTCGACCTCAAGGCCAACCCCGTCCGCGCCGCCGCCGGCGCGGTGGTCGAGGCCAAGCTCGACCGCGGCCGCGGCGTCGTCGCCACGGTGCTGGTGCAGAAAGGTACGCTGCGCGTCGGCGACATCGTCGTCGCGGGCTCCGAATGGGGCAAGGTGCGCGCGCTGCTCGACTACAACGGCGCACAGATCCGCGAGGCCGGCCCGTCGATGCCGGTCGAGATCCTCGGCCTCGACGGCACGCCGTCGGCCGGCGACGATTTTGCCGTGGTCGAATCCGAGGCGCGCGCCAGGGAGATCACCTCGTTCCGTCAGAAGCGGGCGCGCGATGCGCGGGCCGCGGCGACGGGCCGTGGCACCCTCGCCGACATGTTCTCGCGCATCCAGGAAGGCGCCGCGAAGGAACTCGGCGTCGTCGTCAAGGCCGATGTCCAGGGCTCCGTCGAGGCGATCGCCGCCTCGATCGCCAAGCTCGGCACCGACGAGGTCAAGACGCGCATGCTGCATGGCGCGGTCGGCGCGATCACCGAGGGCGATATCGGCCTCGCCAAGGCGTCGAACGGCATCATCGTCGGCTTCAACGTCCGCGCCACCGCCCAGGCGCGCGACATCGCCAAGCGCGACGGGGTCGAGATCCGCTACTACTCGATCATCTACAACATCATCGACGACATCAAAGCCGCGCTCGCCGGCATGCTGGCGCCGACGCTGCGCGAGAAGTTCCTCGGCAACGCCGAGATCCGGCAGGTCTTCGACGTCACCAAGGCGGGCAAGGTCGCCGGCTGCATGATCACGGAAGGCATGGTCAAGCGCGGCGCCAAAGTCCGGCTCCTGCGCGACAACGTCGTCATCCACGAGGGCACGCTCAAGACGCTGCGCCGCTTCAAGGACGAGGTCCGCGAGGTCCAGTCCGGCTACGAATGCGGCATGGCCTTCGAGAACTACCAGGACATCCGTCCTGGCGACGTCATCGAGGCCTTCGAGATCGAGGAAGTGGCGCGCGTGCTGTGACGCGGGGGCCGTCCGCATCCGGGGGCGGGCGCAAGCCCCCCTCGACCCGCCAGCTCCGGGCCGGGGAACTCATCCGCCGCGCGCTGATCGAGGTCCTCGCGGACGGGTTGCTGCGCGACCCGATCCTCGCCGGCGCCAGCGTCACGGTCAGCGAAGTGCGCGCCGCGCCGGACTTCAAGCACGCCTATGCCTTCGTCCTGCCGCTCGGCGGGGTCGACGGGCCGGAGATCGTCGCCGCGCTGCGGCGCGCGCGCGGTTTCCTGCGCAGCGAGATCGCGCGCCGCGTCGAGCTTCGG
>CAIOSQ010000026.1 GCA_903860935.1 uncultured Rhodospirillales bacterium
ATCATCGCCAGGGCGTCGATCCGCCCGAGGCGGCGTGAAAGCCGCGTACGCGACCGGTCGCAGCGCGCCAGCGCGCCCGGCAGTCCGGGATTGGTCTGGCTGGTGACCGCAGCCGCGAAGTCGAGCGCGCCGCGGCCGTTCCACCAGCCCTGCGCCTTGACGAAGGCGGCGAGACCGGCGCTCTCGGCGCTGCGCCGCGCACCGATCGTGTAGGTGTTGGAAATGGCGCGCGCGCCGGAGATCTCCTCGACCGCCCAGTGCCGCCCCACGGTCTCCAGCACGAAGGCCTCGCGCGCATCCGCGACGATGAAGGAATTGTCGTACCAGCGCCGCGACAGGTGGCTGCAATTGCCGCCCTGGCCGAATTCCTCGAGCAGCGCGGTGATGACGCCCAGCGCCTCGCGCGCGGTGGCGCCGCGCTCGAGCCCCAGGCGCAGCAGATCCATGCCGATCAGCGCGGGCTTGCGCTGCGGGGTCAGCCGCGGATGCACGGCCTCGTTGCCGATCGCGACGCCGTGCTCGTTGGCGCCCATCTCCGCGCCCCAGATCCAGAAGGGCCGCGACAGCAGCACTGCATGCGTGCGGCGCACCTGCGGAATCGCGACATAGGTCGCGCGCAGCCGCGCCCCGGCGCCGTAGTCGCGCGCCGGCAGGATCTCAAGGAACTGCGCCTCGTTGCGCTCGCGATCGCTGTTTTTCGCGAGCAGCGCATGACCCGTCGCCGTGGCGCTGCCCAGCGCCGCCATCGTGTCGCACATCGTCCGATCCTCCCCCTTCGCCGCGTCAGCGGTTCGACCCCAGCGCCACGGCGATCCGCTCCCAGGCCTCGACCAGCATCGCGCGCGGACAGGCCGCGTTGACGCGGAAGAATCCGGCGCCGCCGGGACCGAAGGCCGTTCCATTTTCGAGCCGCACCCGGGCGCGCCGCATGATGCGCTCGGAGACCTCCTCCGGCGGCAGGCCGAAGGCGCGGAAATCGACCCAGAGAAGATAGGTCGCCTCCGGCTCCACCAGCCGCGCCGCCGGCAGCCGTTCGGCGAGGAAGCGGCGCACGAAAGCGCGGTTGGCGTCGACATGGCGCATCAGCGCGTCGAGCCAAGGACCGCCTTCGCGCCAGCCCGCGACGAAGCCCGCCTCGGAGACCGGGTTCACGCCGAACGCGCCGCTCGCCATCAGCAGACCGGCCACGCGCTCGCGCAGCGCCGGATCGGCGACCACGAGATTGCACAGGCCGAGCCCGGCGAGGTTCATGGTCTTCGAGAGACCATTGGCGACGATGGCCTTTGCCGCCGCGGGATGGCCTATCGCCCCGAAGGGCACGAAACGCTGGCCCGGCATGACGAGATCGCCATGGATCTCGTCCGCGATCACGATCACGTCGTGGCGCGCGCAGAGTTCGGCGACGCGCAGCAGCTCCGCGCGCGTCCAGGCCCGACCGGTCGGATTATGCGGATTGCAGAGCACGAACATCGCGACGTCCGGATCGGCGAGGTGCCGCTCCAGGGCGTCGAAATCCATGGCGTAGCGCCCGTCCGCGAGCACCAGTTCGTCGAGCGCGACCTCGGCGCCGTTACGCCGCACCGCGTCGAAGAACGGCGGGAAGACCGGCGCCTGCAGCAGTACCTTGCGTCCCGCCGGCACCAGCCCGCGGATCAGCGCATAGAGCGCCGGGATCACGCCGTGGAAGGGCAGGATCCAATCCTCTTCGATCTCCCAGCCATGCCGGCGCGCCTGCCAGCCGCGCGCCGCCGCGCGATAGGCGGGCGTCGGCATCGTGTAGCCGAAGACGCCATGGCCGAGCCGCGCGCGCATCGCCGCGATCACGACCGGCGGGGCCGCGAGTTCCATGTCCGCGATGGTGAGCGGGATCGGCGGCGGACCGTCGCCCGCGAAGGCCTCGCCGGGCGCCGCCTGGCCATGCGTCGCGATGTTGCGGTCCCATTTGACCGCGCCGGTCCCGCGGCGATCGATCGGCGTCTCGAAATCGAACTCCACTGCGCCCTCCCCGTCCGCCTGGGTCAGAACTCCGCGCCCAGACCGCGGCGGCGGCGGCGCAGGTCGATCGCCGCCCCGATGTCGAGGAATGGCCGCGGCGGCACCCAGGCCGGCGGCGGCATGGCGCGCGCCGCGGCCAGCAGGTCCGAGCCGGCGTCGAGCGCATGATCGGCGATCAGCGCGCCGAGCGCCGTGTTGCGCGCGATACCGCCCGCGTTGCAGCCGCCGGCCGCGAAGACGTCCGGCGCGATCGTGCCGAAGCCGGCGGAGAAATTGCGGCTGGCCGCGATCACCCCCGACCAGAGATGCTCGAACCCGACATCGCGCAGCATCGGGAAGCGCGCGCGGAAGGACGCCTCGATGTCCGGCAGCCGCGCCGCGGTCTCGGCGGGCGTCATCGCCATGCGCGGCCAGTATTCGAAGCTGTTGCGGATCAGGATGCGCCGATCGGCGGTGTAGCGCACGGTCGCGCCGAAGCGATGGATGGAAATGACGCCCCAGGGCTCCGGCGCACCGAGCGCGCGATGCTCGGCCTCCGTCAGCGGGCGCGTCAGCGCCGCGGTCAGCGTGAAGGAAACGAGACGGTTCCGGTACGCGCCGAATTGCGGCAGCCAGGCATTGGTCGCGAGGATGAGGCGGCGCGCCGTCACCTCGCCGCCGGGGCAGCTCAGCCGGATCGGCGGCCCCGCGCTCCAGGCCTCGACCGGGCTTTCCTCGAGCAGCGTCACCGCGTCGGGCAGCGTCATCGCGAGGCCGCGCGCGAGCGCCGCCGGCTGCACGAGGACGGTGCCGGCTGTCAGCACCGCACGGCGATAATGCGCCGTGCCCAGCCGCGCGCGCAGCTCCTCGGCGTCGAGCCGCCGATAGGGCAGGCCGAGCACGTCGAGATGGCGCGCGAAGGCGTCGAGCCGCGCGAAATGATGCGGTTCGGCCGCGCATTGATGCTTGCCCGCCGGGCGCCAGTCGCAATCGATGCCATGCGCGTCGACCGCCCGCTTGAGCAGGTCGAGGCCATGCGCGTTGATGCGGATGGCGCGCCGATAGGTCGCCTCCGGCGAGTCGACGCGCGCCTTCGGAGATGGCGAGATCTCGACCGCGAAGCCGGAATTGCGGCCCGCCGCGCCCTCGCCCGCGCGCCCGGCGTCGATGACGGCGATCGACTGCCCGGGCGCGAGCTCGGCGATGCGCCGCGCCGCGGCGAGCCCGGCATAGCCAGCGCCGACGATCGCCCAGTCGAAGTGCATCGCACCGGCCACGCGGCGCACCGGACGCGGACGCGGCGGCAGCAGATTGGCCCAGCCGCAGGTCTCGTCGTTGCGCGGCAGCTGCGCGACGCGGCGCCGTTCGGTTGATTCGCTCATCGCCCTCTCCCCGGCGACGCCCGGCCGTGACGGCCCTGGCGCCTCAGACCCAGCCGCCGTCGACGATGTAATGCTGGTTGGTGCAGGCGCTCGACTGGTCCGAGGCCAGGAACATGGCCATGCGCGCGATGTCGTCGGGGACAAGCTTGCGCTTGAGGCACTGGCGGCGCATCAGCTCCGCCTCGCTTTCCGGCGTCAGCCAGAGGTCGATCTGCCGCTGGGTCATGATCCAGCCCGGCGCGATCGCGTTGACGCGGATGTTGTGCACGCCGAAATCGCGGGCGAGCGAGCGGGTCAGACCGAGGACGGCGGATTTCGCGGCCGTATACGCGGCCATGCCGCCCTGGCCGATCATCCACGAGGTCGATCCGAAATTGACGATCGAGCCGGCGTTCTTCGCGATCATGTCGGGCAGCACGGCCTGCGCCGCGAAGAACTGGTGCTTGAGGTTCACCGCGATGCGGTCGTCCCAGTACTCGGGCGTGATCTCCAGCGTCGCGTGGCGCTGGTCATGCGCGGCGTTGTTGAGGAGGACGTCGACGGGACCGAGCGCCGCGCGGATGCGCGCGACCGCCGCGCGCAGCGCCGCGGTGTCGGTGAGGTCGGCATGCTCGAAATGCACCGTGCCGGAGCCGGACAGGTCACGCACGAGCGCGTGCGATGGATCCGTCTGGATATCGATGAACGCCGTCTTCGCGCCCTGCCCGACGAAGCGCCGGACGATGGCCTCGCCGATCCCGCTGCCGCCGCCCGTGACGAGCACGACCTTGCCCCGAAGATCGGGATACACCACGCCATCCATCCTATCGCCCTCCATCCTGGCTCCGGACCGATTCCGACTATATCGGTTTTTGTGTTGCGTACCTCAAAATTCGACGATACCAATTTCGTCGAAGATCCAAAAGGGAGGAACGACATGACGATGCTCAGGCGCGCTGTTCTGGCTACCGCGGGGCTGTTCACCGCAGGCTTCGCGCTGTCCGCGGGGATCGCGGCTGCGCAGACCACGGTGAAATGGCTCCACATCGAAGCCAATCCCGCGCAGGTCAAGATCTGGGAAGAGGTCGCGCGCGACTTCGAGGCCCGGACGCCCGGCGTCAAGGTGGAGATGCAATATCTCGAGAACGAAGCCTACAAGGCCAAGGCGCCGACGCTGCTTCAATCGCGCGACCGGCCACACATCATCTTCAGCTGGGCCGGCGGCGTCCTGAAATCGCAGGTCGAGGCCGGCGTGCTCGAGGACATCACCGCCCTGGTCCAGGATCACAAGGACAAGCTCTCGGCCAGCGCCGTCGCCGCCTTCACCGTCAACGGCAAGATCTACGGCCTGCCCCATACCGTGTCGCAGGTCGGGTTCATGGCGAACAAGGATCTGCTCGCCAAGGCCGGGATCGACGCCGGCGCGATCAAGACCTGGGACGACCTGCTCGACGCGACGAAGAAACTGAAGGCTGCGGGCATCACGCCGATCGCCGTCGGCGGCGCCGACAAATGGCCCATTCATTTCTACTGGACGCATCTGGCGGGCCGTATCGGCGGCAAGCCGGCCTTCGATGCCGCTCTGAAGGGCGAAAGCGGCGGGTTCGAGGCGGAGACCTTCCAGAAGGCGGGCGAGCTCTTCAAGCAGCTCGTCGACCTGCAGCCGTTCCAGAACGGGTTCCTCGGGTTCAAGAGCCAGCCTGCGATCGGCCATTTCGGAGACGGCAAGGCCGCGATGATCCTCGCGATCTCGTCCTTCTATCACACCCAGAAGGTCTTCGCGGCCGACAAGGTCGGGATCACCGACGACAAGCTCGCCTGGATCAACTTTCCGACGGTTCCCGGCGGCAAGGGCGAACCGGGGGACACGCTCGGCGGGATCAATGGCTGGCTGGTCACGAAGGGCGCGCCCAAGGAGGCCGTCGCCTTCATCAAGCACTTCATCTCCGAAGACGTTCAGAAGCGCCTGGCGGGCGGGAACTTCCTGATCCCGACATACAAGGGCGCGGAGGCAGGTCTCGGGTCGGCGTTCATGCGCAACATCGCCCAGAACATCGCGGCGTCCAGATATCACCAGAATTTCTGGGACCAGGACCTCGGCCCATCGGTCGGCCGGGTGGTGAACGACGCGACGGCCGAGCTGGCGGGCGGCACCATGAACCCGAAGGCCGTGGCGAAGGCGATCCAGGACGCCTTCAGGCAGGGCAATTGACGACGACCCGGCGCGGGCGCGGCCTCGG
>CAIOSQ010000027.1 GCA_903860935.1 uncultured Rhodospirillales bacterium
GCCGATGCGCGGCGGCAGGACGTCGTGGTCAGCTGAGCGCCTGCATCGCGTCGAACGTGCCCTTGCCCCAGTTGAAGTCCTTCTCGCCGAGTTCGTACACGGCGGTCATGCGCTTCTGGAAGGAGGGACGGTCGGAATTGACGATCGTCATGCCCTTCTCCTTGAAGAAGTCGACGAGCCGGGCCTCGTCGCCGCGCGTGAGGTCGTCGTTGACCTTGGCGCCGGCGGCGAAGGCGGCCTTGAATGCGGCCTTGTCGGCGTCGCTCATCGGATCCCAGGCCTTGCGGTTCATCATGATCATGATCGGCACGATCACGTGGCCGGTGAGGTTCAGGAATTTCTGCACTTCGAAGAACTTGTTGTTGTTGATCGTGGGCAGCGGATTTTCCTGGCCCTCGGCGACGCCGGTCTGGAGGCTCAGATAGACCTCGCCCAACGACATCGGGGTCGGGGTGGCCTCCAGCGCGCGGATCATCGCCAGGAAGAGCGGCGCCTCGGGCACGCGGATCTTGAGGCCCTTGGCGTCGGCGGCGGTGTTGAGCGCGCGGGTCTTGGTCGTGAAGTGGCGCACGCCGTAATAGAAGGTGCCGAGATGCACCATGTTGCGCTGGTCCGCGAGCGCGCCGACGCGCTGCCGGCCGAAGGGCGCGTCGAGCATCTTGAGCAGATGGGCCCAGTCGCGCGCCACGAACGGCGCCTCGAAGAAGGACAGCGCCTTGTCGAGGTTGGACAGGCTGCCCGGCCCCTCGGAGATGAAGTCGAGCGAGCCGTCGATCACCTGCGAGACCATCTCGCGCGCGGCGCCGAGCTGGCTGGAGGGGAAGATGTTGACCTTGTAGCGGCCGGACGTGCCCTTCTCGATCTCCTCGGCGGCCTTGGCGATGCCCTTGTGGACCGGCGAGTCGACCGAGTGCAGGTGCCCGAAGCGCAGCGTCTTGGCCTGGGCGCTGGCGCGGCCGCCGATGAAGGCGCTGGCGCCGAAACCCGCGAGCGCGGCTCCGGCGAAATGACGACGACGAAGATTCATGTTTCCTCCTCCCGCGGGCCAGGTTCGTTCGGAACCGCCCGGATGTCGGAGGTTAGCACCCAATTTTCCTTCGGCCCAGATCTCCGCGCCGGGGCGCGGGTGGTCACGCCGCAAGCAGCGGACGCACCTCGCCGGACAGCAGCGACATCGAGTCGAAGATCTTCGCGCGATCACCGAACTCGACGGCGAGCGCGACGAGGCCGCGGAAATCGCCGACCTCCGCGCGCAGGTCGCGGATCTGCTCGGCGACGCGTTGCGGGCTGCCGCAGATCGCGAAGCTGCGCAGCGCGTAGTCGGGCGTGACCGCGGCGTCGGGCATGGCCTTGTCGGTCTTGAGCATGCTCAGCATGCCCGCGCGGGTCAGCACGCCGATCAGATAGCGCCAGAAATCCTGGTACGGCCCGTCTGGATCCGCGAAATCGTCGCGCGCCTGCGCGTCGTCGCGCGCGACATGGATCAGCCGGGCGACCCGCCATTGCTCGGGATCGGGTGCGCGGCCCGCGGCCTCGCAGCCCTCCAGATAGGTCTTCCAGTGGCTGGCGATGATCGGCAGGGTGCAGAAATGCGCCGAGATGAAGCCCCAGCCCATGCGCCCGGCATGGCGCACGCTGCCGGAGGCGGGGCTGGCGGCGGAGACCGCCATCGGCGGGTGCGGTCGCTGGAACGGCCGCAGCACGGTGCCGATGCCGAGCTCCGGCACCACGAAATCCTTGAGCGTGATGTCCCAGTGCCTGCCCTTGATCTCGTAGGGGCCGTCCTGCTGCCAGATCTTCAGGATCATGTCGGCGGATTCGAGCATCATCGAATTGCGCTCGGCCCCGTCCATGCGCTTGAACAGCTCGAAATCGCTCGGCAGCCCGCCCGAGCTGATCCCCAGCGTGAAGCGGCCGCGGCTGAGATGATCGAGCAGCGAGGCATGCGCCGCGACGATCGCCGGATGCTGCTGCGGCAGGTTGATCACGCCGGTGCACAGGCGGATGCGCTCGGTGCGCGCGATCAGGTTGGCGAGAAAGATGAAGGGCGAGGTGATCGGCTCGCTCGGCGCCGAGTAATGCTCGCCGACCCAGAATTCCTCGAAGCCCGCGCGGTCGGCGTGGACCGCGACCTCCACGTCCTCGTGCAAGGCCTGGTGCAGGTCCCGCCGTGGATCGTGATACGGCATCATGAACATGCCCAGCTTCATGGCGCGCCTCGCATTCTGTTAGCAGAACATCATTCTGCGGCGAGAACGATTAGATGGCGACGCCCGCCGCCTGTCAACCATCCGCCCGCTCATGGGCGCGGAAAATCCACCGGCGGGCGCCCGTCGATCGCGACATGGATGTCCTGGGCGCATCCCGCCAGCGCGCGCGCGACCTTCGCCTCGCGCCGGTCGAAGCCGTCGGCACGCGCGGCGCAGCTGATCACCATGACGACCTCGCCGGCGCGGTCGAAGATGGGCAGCGCCAGCGTCGTGAATCCGTCGACGAACTCGCCCCGGCTGGCCGCGTAGCCGCGTGCGCGCGCGGCGGCGAGATCGCGGGCCATCTCGCCGCGGTCCATGATCGTCGTGCGCGTGTGGCGCACCGGCTTCCAGGCCTCGAGCGCGGCGGCTTGCTGAGCCGGGCCGAGCCAGGCGAGCCGGGCCTTGAACTGCGCGGCGACGCTGGGCGGAAAGCGATAGCCCACCGGCGCCATGTAGACGCTGGGGTCCGGATAATGCGCGGTGTGCACGACGAGGAACGAGCCGTCGGCGATCGCCTCGCAGACCGTGCAGGGCAGCCCCAGCGCATCGGCGAGCCGGTCCGTCGCGGCGCGCAGGACCGCGAGATGGGGATGCGAGACGAGCGCCGCGGTGGAATCGGCGGCGAGCGACGGCCCGAGCCGGTAGAGCCGCTCGCCGGCCTCGTAGAGGACCCAGCCGGCCTGCGCGAGCGTGCGGAGAATGTTGTAGCAATGGCTGCGCGTGATCGAGAGCGCCCCCGAGATCTCGGACAGCGCCGCGCCGGCGGCGCCGCGTCCGTTGAGCAGGCGGACGATCGCGATCGCCTTGTCGACGGCGGGAACGAGTTGCGGCCGCAATTCGACGATTTCCGCGGGCGGCGCGGGGCGGCGGGCGGCGGGCGTGCGTGTGGTGGCCATGGGCGTCTTGACATCCGGAACGAAGGAGGCCTCTAATTCTACCTACAGAAAACTGTTCTGTATATAGAACAAGGAGGGGAAACGCATGATCGGCACATCGCGCGCGGCGCTGCTCGGTATCGTCCTCGGCGGCGCGCTCGCCGCAGGGGCCCAGGCACAGACCGCCCTGAAATTCGGCCACATCGTCGGAACCGACCACGCCATCCATATCGGCGCCACGGCGATGGCCGAGCATGTCGGCAAATGCACCGGCGGCGCCGTGAAGATCGACATCTTCCCCGGCGGCCAGCTCGGCAACGAGGGCGCGCTCATCGACCAGACCAAGCTGGGCGCCGTCGATTTCGCCAATTCCGGCGCCTCGTTCCTGTCGCGCGATTTCGCGCCGCTCGGCATCTCGTCGTTGCCCTACGCCTTCCGCGACCGCCCGCACGCGATCGCCTATGCGTCCAGTCCGGTGCTGCGCGAGCTCATGGATGGTTGGGAGAAGGCCTCGGGCCAGATCATGCTCGGCGCCTATTACGCCGGCGCCTTCCACATCTACGGCCAGGAAGGCCACGGCTCGCCCGAAAGCCTGAAAGGCAAGAAGATCCGCGTCCCCGACGCGCCGTCCTGGATGGTGTTCTACCGCGCGGTCGGCGCCAATCCGACGCCGATGGCGCTGGGCGAGGTCTATCTCGGGCTGCGCCAGGGCGTGATCGACGGTGCCAATCTCCCGCTCGGCGTCGGTTTCAGCCTCAAGATGCACGAGGTCGCCAAGGTCGTTTCCATGACCTTCCACCAGATGGAGATGGCGATGCTGCTCACCGGACAGCATCTCAAGCGCCGCCTGTCGGCCGATCACTGGCGCTGCGTGACCGAGGGCGGCAAGGTCTATGCCGAGGCCGCGCAGAAGGAGACCATCCGCGCCGAGGACGCGCTGCGCAAGGAGATGACGGACAAGAACCTGACCAAGGTCATCGACGTCGACGTCGCCGCCTTCCAGAAGGCGACCGCGTCGGTCTTCGACGATCGCGTCAAGGCGGGGGAATTCCCGCAATCGCTCGTCGATCGCATCCGCGCGATCAAGTGACGAAAGGGTGCCCGGCCCGTCGCTGGCGGGCCGGGTGCCGCCGCACATGGCAGACGACGATCGCCGGTCCGTCCTGCGCCGGATCCTGGATTTCCCGCTCGAGGATGTGCTCGGGGTGCTGGCGCTGCTGGCCGCCTTCGCGGTCATGTCGATCCAGGTCTTCCTGCGCTACGTGCTCAACGACAGCCTGATCTGGTCCGAGGAAGCGGCGCGTTACCTTCTGGTGGCGATCGCCTTCCTGGGCTGCGCCACCGGGTGCCGCAGACGCTGCCATATCCGCATCGACGTGATCGATCTCGTGTTGCCGGAGCGCGCGCGTCGCGTGCTGGCCCTCGCGACCGACATCGTGGTGCTGGGCTATGTCGCGTATGTCGCGTGGCTGGCGATCGGCATCATTCCGATCCTCGGACGCCAGCCGAGCACGGCGATGCGCATGCCGATGGCGATCCCCTATGGCGTGATCGCGCTCGGCTTCGCGTTGGCGGCGCTGCGCCTCGTCCTGTCGCGGGTCCCTGGCGGACGGCGGGAATGATGCAATGACGATCCTCTTCCTCGCGTTCCTCGGCCTGCTGATCGCGGGCGTCCCCGTCTTCGCCGCGACCGCGCTCTCGGCGATCCTCTATATCTGGATGAACGGGCTGCCGCCGCTGATTGTGGTGCAGCAGCTCTTCGACTCGCTCGACAAGTTCCCGCTGCTCGCCGTGCCGTTCTTCGTCCTGGCCGGCAATCTCATGAACAGCTCCGGCATCACCGACCGGCTCTATCATTTCGCGCATAGCCTCGTCGGCCATGTCACCGGGGGCCTCGGGCACGTGAACATCGTCGGCAGTTTCATTTTCTCCGGCATGAGCGGGACGGCCATGGCGGACGCCGCGGGCGTCGGGACGATCGAACTCAAGGCGATGCGCGACCAGGGCTATGACGACGAATTCGCGGTCGGCATCACCGCGGCTTCCTCGACGATGGGCCCGATCATCCCGCCCAGCCTGCCGATGATCCTCTACGCGATCACCGCGAATGCATCTGTCGGCGCGCTGTTCATCGCCGGGATCGTGCCCGGGATCTTGATGGCCATCGCGCTCCACACCCATGTCTACGTGGTCGCGAAGCGCAAGGGCTATCCCCGGGCCGTGCGCGCGAGCCTCGCCCAGATGTTGCGTGCCTTCCTGCGTGCGATCCCCGTCCTGGCGGCGCCGGGCATCATTCTCGGCGGCATCCTGCTGGGCGTGTTCACGCCCACCGAGGCCGCGGTGATCGCCTGCCTCTATGCGCTGCTGATCGGCTTCGTGATGTACCACACGATGACGCTGGGCCAGTTCATCGCCGAGCTGCGCAACAGCTTCGAGACGACGGCGGTGGTGATGGTCATGACTGCCGGCGCCATCCTGTTCGGCTGGGTGCTCGTGCGCGAGAACTTCGCCACCAATTTCGTCGCCTTCATGCTGTCCTTCGCGAGCGAGCCCTGGCAATGCATGCTGGTCCTCAACGTCGCGCTGCTCATTTGCGGCATGTTCATGGACCCGCTGCCGATCCTGCTGATCTTCACGCCGCTGGTGATGCCGGTCCTCAAGGCCTTCGCGATCGACCCGGTGCAGTTCGGCGTGGTGATGGTGCTCAACCTGATGATCGGCATGATGACGCCGCCCATCGGCGCGCTGTGCTTCGTGCTCGCGCGGATCTCGGGCCTGCCGCTGGCGCGGGTCTTCCGCGCCTGCGTGCCCTATTATCTTCCGCTCGGGATCGTCCTCGTGCTGATCTCGGTCTTTCCGCCGCTGACGCTCACGCTGCCGCGGCTCTTCCTTGGTTGAGGCACGTTTCCCTTGTCCGACATCCTCGTTCCGGCCGAGGCGTTGACCGCCCATGTCGCCGCGATCTTCGCCGCCGCCGGCAACGCGCCGGCCAACGCGCACGCCATCGCGACCCATCTCGTGTCTTCGAACCTCGCCGGTCATGAATCGCACGGTGTCATCCGCGTGCCGCTCTATCTCGACTGGCAGCGCGCCGGACGTGTCGTCCCCGACCGGGCGGGCCGCGTGGTCGCCGACAGCGGCGCGCTGGTGACGATCGACGGCGAGTTCGGCTACGGCCAGGTCGTCGGCGAGACCGTGGTCGCCGAGGGTGCGGCGCGCGCGGATCGCCATGGCGCCGCCATCGTGGCCTTGCGCCATGGCGGCCATCTCGGTCGCATCGGCGGCTGGGCCGAGCGCGCCGCCGAGCGTGGCCTCGTCTCGCTGTTCTTCGTCAACTCGCCGGGCCGTGGCGGCATCCAGGTGGCGCCCGCAGGCGGCCGCGAACGCCGCCTCGCTCCCAATCCGCTCGCCATCGGGGTGCCGCGCAGCGACGGACCGCCGCTCGTGCTGGACATCACGACTTCGGTGGTGCCGGAGGGCAAGGTGCGCGTCGCGCTCAATCGCGGCGCCGAGCTTCCCGAAGGGGCTGTGGTCGATTCCGAGGGTCGGCCGAGCCGCGATCCCCGCGCCTATTACGGACCGCCGGCCGGCGCATTGCTGCCGATCGCCGCGCACAAGGGCGCCGGGCTGTGCATGATGATCGACCTTCTCGCGGGCGCGCTCACCGGCGGCGGTTGCAGCGATCCGCGCGTCGACGGCAAGGGCAACAACATGCTCGCGGTGTTCATCGCGCCCGAGCGGCTCTCCGGTGGCGAGGCGTTGCGCGACGAGGCGCGCGATCTCGCGCTGTGGATGAAGAGCGCCGCGCCGCTGCGCGCCGGCGACGAGATCCTGGTGCCAGGCGAACTCGAGGCGCGCTGCCGCGCCGCGCGGGTGGAGCGTGGCGTGCCCCTGGATGGAGAGACCTTGCGGCAGATCGCGGCTGCGGCCACGGCGCTCGGCGTCGCGCCGCTCGCCGCCTGAAGAGGAGACGGATCGATGGCATCGAAGCGCGCGCTCGCGGTGAAGGAAAAGCTCCGCCGGGGCGAGATCGTCTACAGCGCCTGGCTGACCTTCAACGATGTCGGCGTGGCGGAGGTGCTCGCCGGATCGGGCTTCGACATCGTGCTGATCGATACCGAGCACACCTCGATCACGCTCGAGAATCTCCATCACTGCCTCGCCGCGATGAAGGCCTGGGACCCGGTGACGATCGTGCGCGTTCCCGGCCACGATCCCGCGGGGATCAAGCGCGTGCTCGATATCGGCGCCGACGGCGTGATCGGGCCGATGACCATGGATGCCGAGCACTGCGCGCGGCTCGTCGCGTCGTGCAAATACGCGCCCGCCGGGCGCCGCGGCTTCGGCCCGCGCCGCGCCAGCGACTATTTCCGCGACATGTCCGGCTATATCGCCAATGCCGACGCGGCGACCTTCGTGATCCCGCAGATCGAGCATGTGGAGGCCGCGGACCGGGCGCTGGAGATCGCGTCGGTGCCCGGCGTCGACGCGCTGTGCCTCGGCCCGATGGACATGTCTGCGACTGCCGGCCTGCTGGGCCAACTCGACCACCCGACGATGGTCGCGGCGATGGACAAGGTTTTCGACGCGGCGCGCGCGAAGAGCCTCGCCGTGTGCATGGGGTTCTATCTGCCGCCCGAGCAGCAGCCGAAATGGGTGGCGAAGGGCGCGCGGCTGGTGATCGCCGCCGATGACCTTGCCAATCTGCGCACCGGCGTGTCGCGTGACCTCGCCGAGGCGCGCCGGCTGCTCGCGCGCTGAAGGCGCGGGCAGCCGGCGTCCCGTCGCCGGTTCAGCCGGCGAGGATCTTCTTCACCGTGGCGTGGAGGCCCGGCGTCCAGTTGGGGATCGCCGAGTAGACGCCCTCGGTGGCCTTCTGGAGCGCGTCCATGTTGAGGTCGCTGACGATCGTCAGGCCGGCCTCCTGGAACTTTTTCACGAGGTCCGCCTGCACCGCGAGCGTGCGCTCGGTCATGAAATCGCCGGCCGCTAGCGACTCCTCCTGGACGATCGTGCGCATGTCGGCGGGGATACGCTGCCAGACGCGCTCGTTCACGACCCAGCCGACCCAGGACAGGAAATGGCCGGTCAGCGAGACGACCTTGCGCGTCTCGTGCAGCTTCATGCCCCAGAGCGAGGCGAGCGGCGCCTCGACGGCGTCGGCGACGCCTTGCTGCATGGCGCTGTAGATCTCGGGCCAGGGGATCGTCACCGGGCGCGTGCCGAGCGCCTTGAAGGTCTCGAGCCACATCAGCGTCGGCGGGACGCGGAAGGCGACGCCCTTGAAGTCGTCGGGCGAGCGCAGCGGCTTGTTGGCGAGCGCATGGCGCGCGCCGAAGAAGCCGTTCAGCGTCAGCACGCGCATCGATTGCTCGCGCTGGCCCTTGGCGTTGAGATCGGCGTACCACTGGCTCGCCAGGATCTTCCGGAATTCGCCGGGTTCCTTGAGCAGGTACGGCCCGTTGAGCACGCCGAAATCGGGGACGAAATCGCCGATGCCGCTGGGGTCGGTCAGGATCACCACGTTGGCGCCCTGCTTCATCAGCTCGTGCATCTCCTTGTTGCCGCCGAGCTGGCCTTGCGGGAAGACCTCCATCTTCACGCGACCCTGGCTGCGCGCGTTGACGCGCTCGGCGAAGCGCAGGCAGGCCTCGTGCGCGGGCTCGGTCGGCGACAGGACATGCGCGATGCGCAGGCTGGTGGTGCTCTGCGCCTGGGCGCTGCGGTGGATCGCGACGCCGGTAGCGGCGGCGGCTCCGATGAAATGACGGCGTTTCATGTTTCCTCTCCTGGGTCCTGGGTTGGTCCCGATGACCGGATCATCGTCGTTTCGGGCCTCGCGCGCCAGCACGCCGGTGCAAGAAAAACGGCGCCGGGATCGCTCCCGGCGCCGCCATCCGAACCGTCGGCCCCCCGGCGGGGGACCTCGCTCACTTCACGGTGACGAAGCGCAGCGGGAAGTAATTGTCGGCGTATTGCTTGACCTCGATGGTCTGCTTCATCGCCCACACCACCGTCTGCTGGTGCAGCGGGACGTAGCCGACATCGTCCTTCAGCAACTGGTTGGCCTGCCCGATGATCGCGCCGCGCTTGGCCTGGTCGGTCTCGACCGCCATGGCGTCCGTCAGCTTGTCGATCTCGGGATTGCAGTAGCCGCCGTTGTTGAACATGCCGCGGCCGCGCTGCAGGTCACGGCAATGGACGAGGTTGAGGAACACGTTGTGCGCGTCGTAGGTCGCCGGCGTCCAGCCGAGCAGGTAGAACGACGTGTCGAAGCGCGGCGTGTTGACCTTCTCGAAGAACTTGGCGCGGGTCTGGGCGTTGAGGTTCACCTTGATGCCGATACGCGCGAGCATTGCGGTGACGGCCTGGCAGATCTGCTCGTCGTTGACGTAGCGGTCGTTCGGGCAGTCCATCCCGACCTCGAAGCCGTTCGGGTAGCCGGCCTCGGCCAGCAGCTTCTTGCCGGCCTCGACGTCGAACGGGAAGCGCTTGTTCTGCGCGTCGGAGAAGCCATTGACGCCCGGGCCCATCATCAGCGCGGAGACGTTCGCCTGACCGCGCATGACGCGGGTGCGGATCGCCTCCATGTCGATCGCCTGATAGAAAGCCTGGCGCACGCGCCGGTCCGTGAACGGGTTCTTGCCCTTGACCGAGGATTCCTGGAGCTCGGCGCGGGCCTGGTCGAAGCCGAGATAGATGGTACGCAGTTCCGGCCCCTGGACCAGCTTGAGGCCCTGGGTGTTGCCGATGCGCGGCATGTCCTGCGGCGGCACCGTGTAGACGAAATCGACCTCGCCGGAGAGCAGCGCCGCGACGCGCGTCGCGTCGTTGGCGATGCGGAAGAACGTGACCTCGGTCAGGTTGTGCTGTGCCTTGTCCCACCAGCCGGGATTGGGAACGAGCACCGTCTTCACGTCGGCCTCGCGGCTCTTGAGCATGAAGGGCCCGGTGCCGTTGGCATTGCGGGTGGCGAAGTTTTCCTCACGCTTGGTGAGGTCGGCGGCGGTCGTGGCGCCGTTCTTCTCGGCCCAGGCCTTGGACATGATGCCCCAGCCGGTGATCTCCTCCGGCAGGATGGGGTTCGGTGCGTGCGTCTCCATCTCGACCGTCAGGTCGTCGATCTTGCGCGCTTCCTTCACCGACGCGAAATACGACTTGATGTTCGAGCCGCCGCTGGTGGCGCGCGTGAACGAGAAGACGACGTCGTCGGCGGTGAACGGCGCGCCGTCATGGAACTTGACGTTGGCGCGCAGCTTGAAGCGCCAGACGGTCGGCGAGGCCTGGGTCCATTCGGTCGCCAGCGCCGACTCGAGGCGCAGATTGGCGTCGCGGCGGATCAGCGGGTCGTAGATGTTCTGCGTGAAGGACAGCAGGAACGTTTCGTTGCGCGCATAGGGATCCATCGAGTTGGCGTCGCCGTCATTCGCCCATTTGAAGGACTTGGCGTCCGCTGCGGGCGCGGCGGCGGCGAGGGCGAGCAGGGCGGCGCCGGCGATCAGGGCGCGGCGCAGGGACAAGGTCATTGACGGTGCCTCCTATGGGAACGGGATCGTGGGCAGCGTGCCGGGGCCACCCACGCATCGCATGCGACAAGCTAGTGCAACCTGAAGCGGCGGTCACCCCCTCGTGTTCGCGTGACCCGCGGGGCCCGCGCGGGCTTGCGCGTCCGCCCGCCGCGGACCAAAGTCCGGCCGCGCCACTTAGGAGAGCATCATGGCATTGAAGATCTACGGCATCCCGCGCTCGCGGGCGATCCGCAACATCTGGGCCTGCGAGGAAGGCGGGGTCGCCTACGACCTCGTGCCCACGCTGTGGACGGATGGCGGCACGCGTACGCCCGAGTTCCTGCGCATCAACCCGAACGGCACCGTCCCCGCGCTCGAGGATGACGGGTTCCCGATGTTCGAATCCCTCGCGATGAACCTCTACATCGCGAAGCACAAGGCCAAGGGCCTGTGGCCGGCCGATCCGCATGGCGAGGGGCAGGTGTTCCAGTGGACGCTCTGGGCGGCCACGGAACTCGAGCCCGCCAATATCGGTTATGTCGTGCAGACCGTTTATACGCCGCCGGAAAAGCAGGACCCCGCCGCGATCGCCGCGGCCTGGGAGAAGATGCACAAGCCGCTGGGCGTGCTCGACGGGCATCTCGCCGGTCGCGCGCATCTGCTCGGCGACGGCTTCACCATCGCCGACCTGAACGTCGCCGCGATCGTGATGGGAACCTGGATGAACAAGGCCGATTTTTCGCCCTGGAAGAACACGCATGCCTGGCTGGCGCGGTGCTTCGGGCGTCCGGCGGCGCAGAAGACGATGGCGATGCGCAGCGCCAGTTGACCGTCCGGCCGGCTCGCCGGCGGTCCGGGTGTTGGACGGCGGGGACGGCATGCCGCCCCCGCCGATCCCGCGAACGCCGTATCAGGCGTTCTTGAGATTCGTCGCCGCCGGCTTGCCGCGCTGCTCGGCCACGTCGTAGCTGAGACGCTGCCCTTCCGCGAGCCCGTCCATCCCCGAGCGTTCGACGGCCGAGATATGGACGAAGACGTCCTTGCCGCCGGCTTCCGGCTGGATGAAACCAAATCCCTTGCGGGCGTCGAACCACTTCACTTTACCGATGGCCATAGTGGCCTCCTTTACGAACTGCCGCGCGCGTCATTGCGCACGGCGCCGGACACGTCGCGCGCGCCGGCGGCAACCGAATCTTGGAATGTGACTTGGAGAGGGCAGGCGCGAAACGAGGCCGCGCAAGTCCGGCGAAGTCAGGCCAGGACGAAGTTGATGGCCGCAACATGGGGATGTGCGCGCCCCGCGTCAATCAAGAAAGAGGCGAAAGACGCGGCGCGGCCTCACGACGCCCGCCGGTCGAGCCAGTCCCGCATCCGGTAGGCCCATCCGACGACCGGCAGGAACCACGGCGACCCGGAGTAGAGCGGCCGGGTCGGGAAGGGCAGGCCGTCGAAGGCGCTCGCCGTGTTGGCGCCGCCCGCGAGCTTGAGTGCGGCCTGATGCCCGAGATAGCTCATCATCGCGACGCCGCTGCCCTGGCAGCCCAGCGCGTAATGGATGCCGTCGTGCCGGCCGAGATGCGGCAGGAAGTCGAAGGTGAAGGCGACGTTGCCCGTCCAGGCATGGGTGATGCGGATCCCCGACAACTCGGGCCACACCTCGCACATCCGGGCATGCAGCACCGGCGCGGCCTGCCGCGCGGTCACCTGCCGGAAACTCGCGCGGCCGCCGAACAGCAGGCGCTTGCCGTCCGGGGACAGGCGGAAATAGGCCATCACCCGCTTGGTGTCGGAGATCATCCGCGCGGTCGGCAGGATGCGCGCCGCGAGGCCGGGCGGCAATTCCTCGGTCGCCAGCATGTAGCTGCCGATCGGGATCACGCGCCGGCGCATCCACGGCGTCAGCCCGCCGGTATAGCCGTTGGTGGCCACGAAGACCTCGCGCGCGACCAGGGCGCCGCGCGCGGTCTCGACCCGCGTCCCGCCGCCGTCCTTGACGAGGCCGGTCACGCGCGTGCCGTCGATCACCTGAGCCCCGGCGGCGCGCGTCGCCGCGGCGAGGCCCTGATGGTACTTGGCGGGATGGAGCGCGCCGAAGGCCTCGGCGACCAGACCGCCGCGATAGAAATCCGAGCCGACCTCCTCGCGCTGCCGCTCGCGCGGGATCGCCTCGGCGCGCATGCCGGTCAGCTTGCGATACAGCTCCGCCTGACGCGCGAGGCCACGGAAATGCGTGTCGCTCCACGCGCCCAGGAAACGGCCGGCGCGGCGGTAGTCGGCGTCGATCTTTTCGCGCGTCAGCAGGTCCTCGACGAAGGGCAGCGAGGCCATCGCCTCGCTCACCAGCTGCGCCGCGCGATCCTCGCCCAGCGTCGCGCCGAGATTCATCGAGGCGAGCTTGATGCCGCCGGACACCATGCCGGCGTTGCGCGAGCTGGCGCCGAAGCCGATCCGCTCGGCCTCCAGCACCGCGACGCTGGCGCCGCGGCGCACGAGTTCGAGCGCGGCGTTGAGGCCGCAATAACCGCCGCCGATAACGGCCACGTCGACGCGCTCGGGAAGCGGGGCCGCCGTCGTCGCGGGCGGCGCGGCGGCCTCCCACCAATAGGGCGCTTCCTTGAATTCCGGCGCGAAGATCGCGTCGCCGTTCGCCTGGACTGCCATCTGGATCCCTTCCCCACGTGTCGTGACGACAGGATGACCCGAGTCCCGCGCCCGGCGCCAGCGCGGCGAGAGGCGCCGTGGCGATGCGCGTGCCGTCTAGGCGCGCGCCGGCTGGTCCACCACCGCGGCGATCAGACCGTATTTGACCTGCGAGACGGCCATCTCGCGCAGATAGTTGACGAGATCGCCCCAGGGATCGTTGACCTGCTTGAGGCCGGTGATGAACGCGACCACCGTTCCGACCTCCAGCCGGTCCTCGACGATCAACCAGCCGCCGACGAGCAGCACCCCGATGATGCCGAGGTGATGCGTGAGGTTCATGAGGAAGTTCATCACGTACTTGCGCCAGAAGATCTCCATGTTGAGCGCGAAGACGTGGTCGACGCGGGCATGGAAGGCGTCCTGGCGCGTGGCTGGCGTGCGGCCGGGTCCGAGATCGTCGATTATCGACCCGCTCAGCGCGCGCATGACCTGGATGCGCTCGGCGGCGCGGCGGTTGATCATGCGCTGCAGGCGCGGAATGAACAGCACCTGCACCGAGAAGAGCGCGATGCTGAGCAGCGCGATCGAGGGTTGCAGCGCGATCATGTAGCCGAACACGGTGACGAGCGTGCCGATCTGCATCAGCGGCTCGGAAAAGCTCATGCCGACGAAGCCGCCCACCGGCTCCGCCTCGGCCAGGATGATCGAGAGGTCGACGCCCTCGGCATCGAGGTCGGGGGCGCCGCCGCGCGCGATGCCATGCGTATAGACGCGCCGTCGCAGGTCGCGGACCGTGCCCTCGGCGAGCCAGCCGCGATAGACATTGAACAGCAGCTTGATGCCGCCCGCGCCGAGGACGAGCGCCGCGTAGGCGGCGCAGAGCCAGGCGAC
>CAIOSQ010000028.1 GCA_903860935.1 uncultured Rhodospirillales bacterium
CCTGGGCCCGTCCACGCGGCGCTGGATCGCCAGTCGCGCCGCGCTGCGCCCGGCACTTGGGATGCACGTTTCGCGTTGTCCTATCGCTGCGATCCCGGTCGGATCCGCGACGATGCCGAGCACGCGCTGGCCGCGGTGCTGACGCATGCGGCGGGGCCTGTGGCGCTCGACGAGCTGCTCCGCGGGCGGGCGGCACAGGCGGCACTGATGCGTCTCGTCGCGCGCGGCATGGTGGGCCTCGGCGGCTTCACGCCCACGGATGCGGCGCATGTGCTGGGGCGACATGCGGCGTGGGACGCGACCGCCAGCCGCAAGGGCGCTGATCTCTTCCTGCGGCGGCGCGACCGGCGCGGCGCGGCGCGCGCGCCGTCAGCCGAAGCCTTCGCCACGCGCGTCCTCGACCTGCTCGTCGCGCGTTCGGCGGCCTTCGTGTTCGAGACGGCCGCGGCGCGCGACGGTCTGCCGGGCGAGGGGCTCGCCACCCATCCGCTCGTGCGCCGCGCCTGGTCCGGTGGCGGCGGCGGGCTGGTCGAGGCCAGCATCCGCATCGCCATGCCGGTCGTCGGTCTCGGCGCCGCGGCGCATCTGCATTATCCCGCGATCGCCGCCATGCTTGGAACCGCGGCCGTGATCCCCGCGCATGCCGGTGTCGCCAACGCGGTGGGTGCGGTTGTCGGCGTGGTGCGTCGCGTGGCGGTGACGCGGATCACGCGGCCTGGATCCGGCGTATATCGCGTGCACGCCGGCGATGGCGTCGCGGATCACGCCGATTACGTGCCCGCGCGCGAGGCGGCCGAGGCGGCGGCGCGGGACCTTGTCGCGCGCGCGCTGGAGGCCGATGGCGCGGTGGATGCGGAGATCCGCGTGACGATCGACGAACGCGTCGCCGAGGCAGGTGGCGAGCGCATCCTGATCGAGACCGAGATCCGCGCCGAGGGCACCGGACGGCCGCGCCACGGCGTCGGCTGACGCCGCGTGTGGCGCCTCAGAACAGGCCTTCGATCCGGCCGTCCGCGTCGATGAAGATCCGCTCGGCCGAGGGCGAACGCGGCAGCCCGGGCATGCGCATGATCTCGCCGCAGATCACGACCAGGAACCCGGCTCCTGCGGAAAGCGAGATCTCCCGGATCGGCACGACATGGCCGCTGGGTGCGCCGCGCGCGGCGGGGTCGGTGGAAAACGAATACTGCGTCTTCGCGACGCAGATCGGCAGACGCCCGTGGCCGGCGGCCTCCAGTTCCTTGAACTGCTCGCGCACCCGTGCATCGGCCGTGATGTCGGCAGCGCCGTAGATCTGCGTCGCGATCATGCGCATCTTGTCCCAGAGCGGCATGTCGTCGCGGTAGAGCGGGCGGAAGCCGCCGCCCGTCGCAGCATCGCCATCGGCGAGCTCGACGACATGGCGGGCGAGCGCCTCGGTGCCGCGCGATCCCTCCGCCCAATGGCGGCAGGTGATGGCGGTCACGTTCAGTTCGCCGGCGCAGAACGCCGCGATCGCCGCATGCTCGGCGGCCGTGTCGGACGCGAAATGGTTGACGGCGACGACCACCGGGACGCCGAATTTGCGCACGTTCTCGACATGGCGGCGCAGATTGGAGAGGCCGCGCCCGAGCGCGGCGAGATCCTCGGTCGCGAGCGCGTCCTTCGCCGCGCCGCCGTGCATCTTGAGCGCTCGAACGGTGGCGACGATGACGGCTGCGGCCGGCTGCAGCCCCGCCTGGCGGCATTTGATGTCGAAGAATTTTTCGGCGCCGAGATCGGCGCCGAATCCGGCCTCGGTCACGACGTAGTCGGCGAGCTTGAGTGCGGCGCGCGTCGCGATCACCGAATTGCAGCCATGCGCGATGTTGGCGAAGGGGCCGCCATGGACGAAGGCCGGATTGCCTTCCAGCGTCTGCACCAGGTTGGGGGCCAGCGCGTCCTTCAGCAGCACCGCCATCGCGCCGGGCGCCTTGAGGTCGCGCGCGTGGATCGGTTTGCGGTCGCGGCTGTAGCCGACGATCATGCGGCTCAGGCGCTCCTCCAGGTCGCGCAGGTCGCGCGCGAGACAGAACGCCGCCATCACCTCCGAGGCGACGGTGATGTCGAAGCCGTCCTCGCGCGGGAAACCGTTGGCGACGCCGCCCAGCGACGAGACGATCGCGCGCAGCGAACGGTCGTTCATGTCGATCGCGCGCCGCCATGTCACGCGGCGCGCGTCGAAGCCAAGCGCGTTGCCCCAGTAGATGTGGTTGTCGACCATCGCCGAGAGCAGGTTGTGCGCCGCGGAGATCGCGTGAAAATCACCCGTGAAATGGAGGTTGATCTGCTCCATCGGGACGATCTGGGCGTAGCCGCCGCCCGCCGCGCCGCCCTTGACGCCAAAGCAGGGGCCCAGCGACGGCTCGCGCAGGCAGATCATCGCGCGCTTGCCGATGCGGTTGAGGCCGTCGCCCAGGCCGACCGTCGTGGTGGTCTTGCCCTCGCCGGCGGGCGTCGGGTTGATGGCCGTCACCAGGATCAGACGCGACTGGGGCCGCTCGGGGAGCGCCGCGATATGGTCGAGTTCGACCTTGCCGATGAAGCGGCCATATGGGGAGACGGCCTCGGCCGGGATCCCGAGCCGGTCGGCGATGGTCTGGATCGGCTGCAGCCGTGCCTGGCGCGCGATTTCGATATCGGTCTGCATGGGCGGGGTATCTCCTCGTGTCGGCCGGGGTCGCGAGACTACCGCCGGGGCGCCGCGCGGGCGACGCCCAATTCGTCCCGCGCATGCTGCCGGGCGGCGCGGGCCGTCCCGCAATCATCGCAGGCCTCGCCGGGGCGCGGACGCGCTAGGTTCCACACATGCTTTGCGCATCGACCGTAGGCGTCCCGTGAGCCACGCGCCCGTCCGCCCGCTGCTCGGCATCGCGCTGATGCTGCTCGCCGTGGTGCTCGGCGCGAGCCTCGACGCGCTCGCGAAATGGCTGACCCAGTTCTACCCGGTGCCGCAGATCGTCTCCGTCCGATTCGCGGCGCAGACGGCGGTGGCGCTCGTCCTCGCGCCCTGGATCGGGTTTCGCGCGATCTTCCATACTGGTGTACCCGGGCTGCATGTCCTGCGCGGCATCGCGATGATCACGGCGAGCGGGCTGTTCGTCGCCGCGCTCAGCATGCTGCCGCTTGCGACATCGGTCGTCCTTGGTCAGACCGCGCCGCTGATCGCCGCGGCGATCGCCGTGCCGCTGCTCGGCGAACGCGTGACGCCGCGGCACTGGCTCTTCGTGCTGACCGGCTTCGCCGGCGTCGTCGTGGTGCTCCGGCCGGCGCCCGAGATCTTCGGCTGGAGCGTGCTGCTGCCGCTTGGTTCGGCCGCGAGCTACGCGGTCTATCAGGTCGCCACGCGGCGGGCCTCGGCGATCGATCCGGCCGTGCCGAGCCTGTTCTATTCGAGCCTCGTCGGTTGCGCGCTCGCGGCCTGCGTCGCGCCCTTCGTCTGGGTCTGGCCGACGCCGGCGCATGGCGCAATCATGATCGTCCATGGCGCCCTGTGCGGCGTGTCGCATTTCCTCGTCATCCGCGCCTTGATGCTGACCCCGGTCTCGCTCTCCGCGCCGTTCGGCTATGCGGGGCTTTTATGGGCGATCGTGCTCGGCATCGTCGTCTTCGGCGAACGACCCGACGCGGCGACGATCGTCGGCGGGGTCGTCATCGCCGCGTCGGGCATCCTGTTGGCCCGCGAAGCCGTGCGGCGTGGCCGCGTACCCGGGCCACCCCCGGCTGACGCGGGCGGGGATGGGCGTTAACGGTCGGTTCATCATGAACTGCTCGTAAACCAAGGATTTTCGCGAAAACTGAGCGCGTATTAATCCTTGTTTCATGGCTTGGGTCCCATCTTCGCTCCGTAGGACAGACCACGGACGAGGAGCCGGTCATGTTCGTCGATGTGCTCGAAGCTGATTTTTCCCAGATGGGGCGCGCGGTTCAGACCGTGATGCCGGCTGGCGTTCCGCTGCGCCTGGACGAACTGTTCATCGACGCGCTCCCCGGTGGCGGGTTCGCTTCGCCGGTCGGCGTCTGGTCGCAAGACCGGATCGATACCAGCTGGGGTCGGGCCCTTCCCGGAGCGGACCGGGCGCTCCCTGGCTATGGTGGCTTCGACGCCCTGGCGGCCATGCCCCCCATCGAGCAGATCGCCGGTATCGCCGGTATCGCGCCGATCTGACCTTCGTCGGGCGATCGCCCTGGCGACGCCCCGCGCGCTCTGATTAAGTGCCGCCCATGAGCGGTTTCGAAATCCCCACGCTGCGCAGTCCCCGTCTGGTGCTGCGCGCGTTCCGTGCCGACGACATGCCCGCCTACGCGGCGATGCTCGGCGATCCTGCGGTCGCGCAATTCCTCGGCGTGGGCAAGCCGCGCGACCCGGCCGAAAGCTGGGAGGCGGCTGCGCGCGCGCTCGGCCAATGGGCGATGCGTGGCTACGGGCTGTTCGCGGTCGAGCATGACGGCGCGCTTGTCGGTCATGCGGGCCTCCTTTTCCCTCCCGCCTGGCCGCATGTCGAACTCGCCTATGCGATCGCGCCGGCCGCGCAGCGCCGTGGATTCGCGACCGAGGCGGCGCAGGCGGTCCGCGCCTGGGCAGCCGAGGCGCTGGGTCTGCGCGACCTCGTCAGCTTCATCCGTCCGGCCAACGCGCCCTCTATCGCGGTGGCGCGCGGGCTCGGCGCCCGGCTGGAGCGCGAGGTCGAGATCATGGGCATCGCGGCCCAGGTCTGGCGGCATGGCCCGCCACCCTCGGATCCGCCCGCATCCGGGCCATCGGCGTGTATCGCGATCCCGGTGCTCGAGACGCCCCGCCTTGTGCTGCGCGGCTTTCGCGGCACCGATTTTGACCCGATCTGTGCGATCCACGCCGACGCCGAGACGATGCGGTATCTCGGCGATGGCAAGCCGCGTGATCCTGCCCTGACCTGGGCCCAACTCTGCATGTGGACCGGTGCGCATGGCCTGCGCGGCGGCGGCTGGTTCGCGATCACGCGGCGCGACGACGGCGCCGTCATCGGACGCTGCGGCGTCAACGCGCAGCCGGCTTGGCCGGAGCCTGAGCTTGCCTACACCCTGGGTCGCGCCCATTGGGGGCAGGGGCTCGCGGCGGAGGCCGCCGCGGCGGTGCGCGACTGGGCCTGGCGCGAGGCTCGTGTTCCCTCGCTCTGTAGCCTCATCAAGGTCGGAAACGCGGCGTCCGCAGGGGTTGCGGCGAAGCTCGGTGCGCGCATGACCGGGACCCTCGTCTTCGAGGGCAAGCCGACCGAACGCTGGGAATATCCGCCGCCCGTCGGCGGCTGATCCGCCGCGCGACGGATCTGGCGCGCGAATCGTCGCTCTGGTCTATTGCCCGCATGAGCGTTTTCGAGCCTGGGACGCGGAGCACCCCCCTCGCCGGTGGCGTGCCCGGCGCAATCGCGGCCTTCGCGGTGCGGAGGCCGGTCGCCGTCCTGGTTTTCCTCTGCCTGCTGCTCTACCTCCCGGGCATCGTCGCGCTGCCGCCTTTCGACCGGGACGAGGCGCGATTCGCGCAGGCCAGCAAGCAGATGCTCGAGACCGGCGACTTCATCGCGCTGCGCTTCCAGGACGAGGCGCGCAACAAGAAGCCGGTCGGCATCTACTGGCTGCAGGCCGCGACGGCGCACGCGCTTACCGATTCGCCCTGGAATGCGATCTGGGCCTACCGTCTGCCGTCCATGGCCGCGGCGCTGCTGGCCGTGCTTCTCGCCTGGCGCTGCTGTCTGATCTGGGCGCGACCGCCCACTGCGCTGCTCGCCGCCGCCTTGCTGGCCTCCTGCGTCATCCTGGTGACGGAAGCGCATCTCGCCAAGACCGATGCCGGCCTGCTGGCCGCCATCCTGGCCGCGCAATTCGCGCTCGCGACGCTGCATCGCGCGGGTCAGGACGGCGCCGCGCCGCCGGCCTGGGCGGCACCGGCCTTCTGGGTGGCGCAGTCGGCGGCGGTCCTGCTCAAGGGACCGGTCGGGCCGCTGGTCTCCGGGCTGACGCTGCTGACGTTGTGGATCCTGGACCGGCGCCTGGCCTGGGCGCGCCCGCTCGCGAGGCCGCGGCTGCAACTGATCTGGATCGTCATGGTGCTGCCCTGGTTCGTCGCGATCATGCGCGCGACCGATGGCGCCTTCGTCGCCGACGCCGTCGGCAACGACCTTTTGCCCAAGCTCTATTCCGGCCACGAATCCCACGGCGCGCCGCCCGGCTACTACACCGCGCTGCTCATCCTGGGGTTCTGGCCCGGCTCGCTCCTCCTGCCGTTCGCCGCGATCTGCGCCTGGCGGTTGCGCGCCGATCCGGCGGTCCGCTTTCTTCTCGCCTGGCTGGTTCCCGCCTTCCTGGTGTTCGAGGCGATCCCGACGAAATTGCCGCATTACGTTCTGCCGACCTATCCGGCGCTCGCCATGCTGATCGCGCTGGCGATCGATCGCGGGCTCGTGCCTGGGCGCAGATGGCAGGTCGCGTGGCTCGCGCTTTGGGGCGCCTTCGGCATCGTCCTCGCGATGGTGCTCGCCTACGCGCCGACACGAATCGGGTCCTTCGCCTGGGCCTCGGCCTTGGCGGGCGCCGCCATCCTGGCGACGGCGGCGGCGGGGGCGCTGCTGGCGCTACGCGGTCAGATCGTTGCCGCGGCCCTTGCGGGCATCGCTGGCGCCTGCCTCAGCTTTGCGGTTCTCCTGCAAGTTGCGCTGCCAGCCTTGCGGCCCTTCTGGCTCGGCGCGGCGGTCGCCGAGGCGGTGCGTCAAGCCGCGCCGGCCGGAGCGCCGCCAGCGGCGCTCGCGGGGTTCAGCGAGCCGAGCGCGGTCTTCCTGCTTGGAACGCGCACACGTCTCGTCGATGGTGCGGGCGCTGCGCGGCACCTCGCGGACAGGCCGGGCGCGGTGGTCGCGGTGGAGGCGCGCGAGATGCCGGCGTTCCGTGCCGCGGCGACGGCCCTCGCGCTGGAACCGCGCGCGCGCGGCGAGGTCGCTGGATTCAACTACTCGCGCGGTCGGGCGCAATCGCTGACGCTGTTCCAGGCAGAGGCCAGCCGCGCGCCTGCCAATGGCGCCAGATAAGCAGCGTCATCGCGATCCCGAGGAATGACCCGACCAGCACGTCGCTGAGATAGTGCTTGGTCGACAGCGCGCGTCCGAGCGACACCGCCAGCGCGACCGCGAAGAGCGGCAGGCGCCAGCGCGGCAGGACGAGCGCCAGCGCGGTCGCGACGGTCCAGATCGCCTGGGAATGCCCGGACGGGAAGGAGTGCATCGTGAACTGCGTGTCGAAGGGGGAGAAACCGTAGGCGCCCTGCGAGAACAGGTCGCGCGGCCGCTGCCGTCCGAAGGCGAATTTGAGCGCGTTCACGACGATCCCGTTGACGCATAGCGCGGCCAGCGCGAACCCGGCGAAGTCCAGGCGCGCGCGCCAGATCGCGCCGGTCGCGTCGTCGCGGCGCGCCATCCACCAGCACAGCGCGAGGCCGAGCACGGCAAGGCCGATGGACAGCGACGCGTCGCCCAGCGAGGAGATCCGGGAAAAGACACGCTCCCAATCCGGCGGCGTTTCGCGTTTCAGCCACAGCGCCAGGGGCCTGTCGACGAGCGCGATCAGCAGCGCGGCGAGGGCGGCGACCGCGCCGGCGACCAGCGGCCAGGGCGATCGTCTGAGGATGGTGAAATCGGGCGGCGCCGCGATCAGGAGGCGGTGCAGGAGCAGGACCGGCAGCGCGGTGAAGACGCCGGCGAAGACGACGTCACTGAAGAAATGGCCGCCCTGCGCGATCCGCATCGCGCCCAGCGCGGCACCGGCGCCGATGGCCGCGACGATCGCGATGCGGCGGCGGCGCGCGGCGAGCAGCGCGAGGGCCAGCGTCGCGAAGCCGATCGAGGCGTCGCCCGACACGAAGGAGCAGTTGCGCGGACACTGTCCGGCGATCGCGAAGGCCGGCGAGAAGATCTTCTCGCCGCCGAACTGCGTGACCTGGCTCGGCCGCGCGCGGCCCCAATTCTCCTTGAGCAGCAGATTGACGATCAGCCCGGGTCCGACCGCGAGCGACAACACGAGGTAGATCGCAAGTCGGATGCGTGCGCCGTCGCGGCGATGGATCGCGTAGGCGAGCAGGCAGAGCGCGGCGATCGCGGCGGTCGCGACACCTCGGCCGAGCCAGCGCTGGACGCCCTCGGCGATCGGGTCGCCGGAAAGGACGAAGCCCTGTCCCGGCCGATGGACGAAAGAGGCGATCGCGAGGTCGATCTCCGGCCACGTGACGACGACGATGGCGGCGGCCAGCGCCGCGCCGGCGAGCCAGAGGATGGGGCGCATCAATAGCCTCCGAAACCGTCGACGCGGATCATGCGCCAGTCGCTGCTTCGCTCGGGGCGCTCGGGCGGAGCGACGCGTCCACGCGGTGTGGCGGTGGTGAAGCGCGACGCGATCCGCTCTGCGACCTCCGCCGGGGCGACCAGGAGCAGCGGCCCGGTCTCGCCCGCGCGCAGCGGCCAGGTCATCTCGAAATGATTGCCGGCGACGCCGTCGGGCTCCCACATGCGCAGCCCGGCGGCGGGCCGCGCGTAATAGGCGAGCAGCGCCGCACCCTTGCGATCGGCCAGCAGCAGCTTCGGCTGCCCGTCCGCCGCGAGTTGGGCCGCGACGCTCCGGCCAAGCCGCGACCAGCCTTGCAGACGCTCCGCGAGGGTGCCGCCGCCGCCGACGCGGATATCGCCCGCAAGGGTGGGAAGCGCCGGCAGCGCCGCGGCGATGGCGAGATGGAGCGCGAGCGCGGCCATGAGGATGCGTGTGCGTCCCAATTCGATCAGCCAGTGCGCGACCAGGATCGTCAGCGCCGGATAGGAGACCGCCGCCCAGTTGGCATGGGCGCGCGAGAGCAGCGACTGGACGAGCATGAACGCCAGCACCGGCAGACCGAAGGCGAGCAGGAAGCCCTGCGCCTCGCCAACCGGGCGGCGCAGCCGCACCAGACGAAGGACCAGCGCCGCGAACAGGACGGGGCCGAGCAGCAGGGCCTGTCCGCCGACGAAGGCGGCGAGCCGGTCGGGATGCAGCAAGGGTCCGGCGAGATTGGCGTTGGCTGCCGTATGCCGCAGCGTCGGGAACCCGTTGAGCGCGTTCCAGCCGAGATTGGGCGCGAGCAGGGCGAGCGCGATCGCGAGCATGACCGCGGCCTTGGCGATGCCGACCCGCCGCGCCGCCGCGGGCGCGATCGCCATCCAGACCACCGCGCAGAGCAGCAGATAGGCCATCGCGTATTTCGAGAGCAGGCCCGCACCCGCCGCGAGGCCGCCGGCGACCGCCCAGCCGACGCCGCCGCCGTGCGACAGGCGCCAGAGCGCCAGCAGCGCGACGCACCAGCACAGCAGCAACGGCACGTCGGTCGACACCAGCAGCGACGAGAACCCGATTCCAGGCAGGGTCAGGTAGAGCGTGCCGGACCAGAGGCCGAGGCGTGGTCCGCCGATCTCCTGTCCCAACCGCCAGATCGCCAGCGCGGCCATGCCATGCAGCAGCGGGCTGCCCAGCCGCACGCAGGCCTCGCCATCGCCGCACGCCGCGGTCGTGGCCCCGATCAGCCAGGCCACCATCGGCGGCTTGGAGAAATATCCGAAGGCCGGTTCCTGCGCCCACAGCCAGTATTGTGCCTCGTCCGGCTGCAGGTCATGCCCGGTCCAGAGCAGCGCGAGCAGCCGCCAGGCCGTCACCGCGACCACGATCGCGAGCATCGCCACGGCGGGCCGTCCAGGCGGCGCGCCGGATGCCGCGACGCTGGCGGCCGATGCAGTGACGTTCGGCAGGCTCATCTGGATCCGATCGGTGACCAATGCCGCGGACGAGGAGGCCGACCGCTGGCGCCGCGAGTATGTAGGGCAGAAGCGCCCCGAGTTGAACCCCGCGCCCGTGGGGCACCGCGAGATCGTCCGACCGCCAGGCCAGCGTTTGCGCGCATTGCGAAGCGGGATCGATCATGCGACGCTGTGCGAAGGGAAAGGTGCCACAAGGCACGGAGCGGGGCGGCGTCGACGCCGTATCCGCTTTGAAATGGGAGGGAAACGGATATGACCGACGCTCGTATCAGGACCAGCGCGCAATTGATCGTCGACGCGGCGCAGACGCATCGACGCGGCCTGCTGCGCGCCGCGCTCGGCGGCTCGGCGCTGGCCGCCACGGGGCTCGGCGCGCCCGGCGTCCTGGCGCAGGCGAAGCCCTACCAGGGAACGACGCTCAACGTCGCGTGCTGGAGTTCGACCTATCCGAAGCTGCTTGGCGACTATCTGCCGGAATTCACAGAGCGCACGGGCATCAAGGTCAATTACGACACGCCAGGTTTCCCGGTTTACAACCAGCGCGCCGATCTCGAGCTCTCGACCAAGGGTAGCGCGTTCGACGTCCTGAACATCACCTTCATCTTCACGAGCCGGTGGATCGGCGCGGGGTGGTTCACGCCGCTCGACGAGTTCATCAACAATCCCGCCAAGACGCCGGCGGATTGGGATTTCGCGGACTTCATCCCCGGTGCCGTGCAGCCGATGCGCGACCGCAAGGGCGCCGTCTATGGCATTCCCTGGGTGACCGACGCCTTCATGTCGGGCGCCTCGCGTTTCGATCTCTTCAAGGCGGCTGGGCTCGGGCTACCCGACACGTTCGAGGAGATGGAGCGGTCGCTCGCGACCGTCCACAAGAAGGACAATGTTCCGGCCTTCCTGACCGAGAACCATTGGGGCTGGACCTTCATCCCGTTCATCCACGGCTTCGGCGGCAACGTGTTCCGCAATCCGCCCGACGACTTGATGCCCGCCCTCGACACGCCCGAGGTCGCCGAGGCGGCGGAGTTTTTCGCGCGGATCGTCAACACGTATGGACCCGAGGGTGCGTCGGGCTACACCTACGACCAGACCAACGAGGCGCTGCGCGCAGGGCGCGCGAATTATTCGGTGAACAACCAGGTCTTCCTCGCGCTGCTCGCCGGCGAGGGCAGCAAGGTGACAAATACCTCGGCCTTCGGCCTGTTCCCGAAGGGACCCAAGGGGCGCTTCCCCGGGATCGCGTCGCATGCCTGGGGCATCCCGACCGGGTCCAAGAACAAGGACGCGGGTTGGGAGTTCATCAAGTGGGCGATGTCGAAGGACGTGCTCAACCGCATGACGCGGCAGCACGGCCTCGGGTCGGTGACGCGCCGGTCCGTGCTCGAGGCGCCGGCCTATCGCGAGAAGATGGTCGTCAACGGCTACGATCTCGGGAAGATCTTCCTCGATACGCTGGCCTTCGCCGACCAGGGCCACATGAAGTACCGGACGGTCCACGTCTATCCGCAGGCCAACGCCCAGATCAATCAGGCCATGGGTCGCGTGGTGTCCGGTCAGATGAAGGCCAAGGAATCCTTCGCGCTCGCGCAGACCAACACGATCGCGGATCTGCGCCGCGCCGGCGTGAGGTTCTGAGCGGCACCGCAGGGGGCCTGTCATGACCGTCTGGAGCGTGGGTCGGGATTGGGGCGATGCGCGGCGGCGCTCGTTCCTGCTCGGCCTTGCGCCCGCGCTTCTCGTCTTGATGGCGATCACGGTCGCCCCCGGGATCTATCTCTTCCTGACCTCGCTGACGCCGCTGAACCTGACCATGCCCGACACGGCATGGGATTTCAGCGCACCGCACTACAACTACCTCGATCTCTGGGAGGACCCGCGCTTCTCCCATTCGGTGATCATCCAGACCAAGCTCTCGGTGGCGACCGTCGTGCTGCAGCTGCTCGTCGGGCTCGGTTTCGCGCTGCTGCTGAACCGGGGCACGGCGGTCCGGCGCTTTGCCCGCTCCGCCCTGCTCGTTCCGATGGTGCTGCCGCCGATCGTGGTGGGCATCATCTGGCGCGTCATGTTCACGGTCGACATCAGCCCGTTGCACCGCGCCGCCGCGTGGCTCGGCTTGCCGATCAAGTCGATCATCACCGATCCTGGCCTCGCGCTCTGGGCGATCGTCTTCGTCGAGACCTGGGAATGGTTCCCGTTCACGATGCTCATGGTCCTCGCCGCGCTGCAGATGATCCCGGACTCGCCGATCGAGGCCGCGAAGATCGACGGCGCGAATGACTGGCAGATCTTCCGCCACATCACCTTCCCCTATATCCAGCAGACGCTCATCGTCGCCGGGCTGTTTCGGCTGATCGACAGCATCAAGGCGTTTCCGCTGATCTTCGTGCTCACGGATGGCGGCCCGGGCGACGTCACGGAAGTCACGAACTACTACGCCTATCGTCAGGCCTTCACCTTCTCGCTCTGGGGATATGGCAGCGCGATCGCGACGCTCATGGTCGTCGGGATCTTCGTCCTGAGCTGGATCATCGACCGGTTGACGAGGGCGGTGCATGCGGAAGCCGGCTGAAAGCGCGGCCGGGCCCGGATGGATCGGCCGCCAGCGCGAGGCGCTCGGCGACGCTGGCGCGCTCGTCCTCATGGTCGTGGTGCTATTCCCGTTCATCTGGCTCGTCCAGATGTCGTTCCGGCCGAACAAGGACATCTTCGGCTATGACCTCTTGTTCATGCCGACGCTCGATCATTACCGCGCGCTCTGGACCGGCGCTTTCTCGAAATCCTTCGTCAACAGCGCCATCACCAGCGGCGCGTCTACCCTTCTGTCGCTGCTGATCGGCGTGCCCGCCGCCTATGCGCTCTCGCGCGGCGGGTTCCGCTCTTCGCGGCGGATCGCGCTCTGGATCCTGGCCACGCGCATGGCGCCGCCGATCGCCTTCACCATCCCGTTCTTCCTCGCCTATCGCCATGCCGGCCTTCTCGATACGCATCTCGGCCTCATCATCGTCTACCTGACCTTCAACCTCGCGCTCGTGATCTGGATGATGCAGCCGTTCTTCGACGGCGTGCCGCGCGAGCTGGAAGAGGCGGCTTGGATCGACGGCTGCGGCGTGTGGCAGGCGTTCCGTGTCGTCACCCTGCCGCTTGCGGCGCCCGGCCTCGCGGCGACGGCGGTGATCTGCTTCATCCTGTCCTGGAACGATTTCTTCTATGCGCTCGTGCTGACGCGCACGAACGCCTCGACCGCCCCCGTCGCGATCGTGAATTTCATCCAGTACACGGGATGGGAATGGGGCCGTATCGCCGCCGCGGGGACGCTGGTGATGCTGCCGGTCGTCGTCTTCTCGATGCTGGTGCGCAACTATCTCGTCCGCGGCCTGATGGCGGGCGGCACGAAGGAATAGGACATGTCCGCGACGGATGCCCCCGAGTTCGACTTCATCGTCGTCGGCGGCGGCTCTGGGGGATCTGCGGCTGCCGCGCGCCTGTCCGAAGGTGGGCGCTTCAGCGTCCTGCTGCTCGAGGCCGGCGACGACGACAAGTGGATCTGGTTCCGGGTCCCGCTGGGCGCCGGCTTCGTTCTCCTGAAGCAACGTGGCCTGTGGCGTTTCCAGACAGAGCCGGAAGGCAACATGGCCGGCAGGAGCATGTTCTGGCCGCGCGGGCGTGTGCTCGGTGGGTCTTCCACCGTCAACGGCATGCTCTGGGTTCGGGGCGAACCGGCCGAGTACGACAGCTGGGCAGGCCTGGGCAATGCTGGCTGGAGCTATGCGGATGTTCTGCCGTTCCTCAAGCGCGTCGAGTCCGACCCGCTCGGCGATCCCGCGACGCGTGGCACCGATGGTCCGGTCCCGATCTCGCGCTATGGCAGCGAGACGCTGGCCGACGCGTTCCATGCCGCCTGCGTCGAGGCCGGCATCCCCGCCAATCCCGACTACAACGGCCGCAGCTACGAGGGCGTCGGGTATCTTCAGGCGAATATCCGCGATGGCCTGCGCATGGGCGGGCGCGAGACCTATCTGTTCCAGGCGCGCACGCGCGGCAATCTGCGCATCGAGACCGGCGCGCGCGCACGCCGCATCCTGACCGAGGGGCGCCGGGCGGTGGGCGTCGCCTACGAGGCGGGCGGCGCGCTGCGCAGCGCCCGCGCGGCGCGCGCGGTGGTGCTGAGCTGCGGTGCCGTGCAGACGCCGCAGCTGCTGGAATTGTCGGGCATCGGCGACGCGCAGCTCTTGCGTCGGCATGGCATCGATGTCGTCCATCACCTGCCGGGCGTGGGCGAGAATTGTCGCGATCATCTGCATACGCGCATCTCCTTCGAGTGCCGCCGCCCGGTCACGCTCAACGACATCCTGCGCAATCCGCTGCGCAAGCTCGCGATGGGCGCGCGCTTCGTGTTCTCGCGCAGCGGCCACATGGCCGCCTGCACGGCGCAGATCCATGCGCTGGCGAAGACCGATCCCGCCCTCGATCGGCCCGACGTCAAGATCCAGATGCATAATCTGAGCGCGGCCGATCCGCGGCATCCGACCGAACTCCGGCTCGATCCATTCCCGGGTTTCGGGATCGGCAGCTTCGTGCTGCGTCCGCGCTCGACCGGATCGATCCATATCCGCTCTGCCGATCCCGAGGAGCCGCCGGCGATCGTCGCCAACTACCTTGCCGATCCCTACGATCGCGCGACCAGCGTCGCCGCCTTGCGGCTCGTGCGCCGCATCGCGGCGCAACCGGCGCTGCGCGATCTGATCGTACGCGAGGTGCGGCCTGGTCCGGAGGCGACCAGCGACGAGGCGCTGCTCGATCACATCGCGAAGCTGGGCGCGACCTCCTATCATCCGATCGGCACCTGCCGCATGGGCAGCGATCCGATGGCCGTGGTCGACGCCGAATTGCGCGTGCACGGCATGGACGGGTTGCGGATCGCGGACGCGTCGATCATGCCGACGATGGTATCGTCCAACACCAACGCGCCGTCCTTCATGATCGGCGAGCGTTGCGCGCAGTTCCTGCGAGACGACGCGCGCAGCAACGCGCGTCCGGAAGACCTGCGCTAGTTCCGCGCGTCGCCGCGCGCCACCGGAGTGTCCCGATGAAAGCCGTCTTCGTCCTTTTCGATTCGCTGAACCGACATCTTCTCGGCGCCTATGGCGGGACGCGCATCGCGACGCCGAATTTCGACCGTCTCGCGCGGCGCACGACGACCTTCGAGCGCCATTACACCGGCAGCCTGCCGTGCATGCCCGCACGGCGCGACATGCAGACGGGGCGGCTCTCCTTCCTGCATCGCAGCTGGGGGCCGTTGGAGCCCTTCGACAATTCCTTCCCGGAGATGCTGTTCAAGGCTGGCATCTACAGCCACCTGGTCACCGACCATTTCCATTATTGGGAAGATGGCGGGATGACCTATCACAACCGCTACGATTCCTATGA
>CAIOSQ010000029.1 GCA_903860935.1 uncultured Rhodospirillales bacterium
AGGCCGATGTCGCGCACGAGATCGCCGCGCGCGACGCCGATGCGCTGCTGGGCTATCTCGCGCATCTCGGCGCGGTCGATGTCGCGCCGCCGCCGCTGCCCAAGCCGCGCGCAGCGCCGACGCCGCTCGAATCCACCGAAGCCCTCGAGGCGCCGCATGCCGGGATCCTGGTCTATCGCGCGGAGATCGGCGCGCGCGTCGCCGCCGGCACGCCGATCGCCGACATCGTCGATCCGTCCATACCCGTTTCGACCACGGTCGCCGCGGGCAGCGATGGGGTGTTCTTCGCCCGCGCGGCGACGCGTTTCGTCGCCGCCGGCCAGCGGATCGGCAAGATAGCCGGGACAGCCCTCAAGCGCTCGGGAGCGCTGCTCAGCCCATGACCGATCTCGATCCTCGCCCGGAAAAGCTCCTCGCCGAGGGCATCGTCAAGCGCTTTGGCGACACCGAGGTCCTGTCCGGACTGTCGCTGTCGGCGCGTGCCGGTGACGTCATCGCCATGATCGGCTCGTCGGGATCGGGCAAGAGCACGTTCCTGCGCTGCCTCAACCTGCTCGAATCCCCGAATGCCGGACGGATCGCGATCGCCGGCGAGACGCTGGATCTCGTCGCCAACCGCCGCGGCGAGCTGGTCGCGAAGGACCCGGCGCAGCTGCGGCGGCTGCGTGCACGCATGACGATGGTCTTCCAGCAGTTCAATCTCTGGGCGCATATGACGGCGCTCGAGAACGTCATCGAGGCGCCGATGCTGGTGCTTGGCCTGTCGCGGGCCGAGGCGATCGCGCGGGCCGGCCGCTTCCTCGAGCGCGTCGGCGTGGCGCATCGCCGCGATGCCTACCCGGCCCATCTCTCCGGCGGCGAGCAGCAGCGCGTCGCGATCGCGCGAGCGCTGGCGATGGAGCCGGAGGTCATGCTGTTCGACGAGCCCACCTCGGCGCTCGACCCGGAGCTGGTCGGCGAAGTGCTGCGCGTCATGCGCTCGCTCGCCGAGGAAGGCCGCACGATGATCGTCGTCACCCACGAGATGGGGTTCGCGCGCGATGTCTCGAGCCGGGTCGTTTTCCTGCACAAGGGGCGTATCGAGGAAGAGGGACCCCCGGGCGAAATCCTCGCGGCCCCGCGCAGCGAGCGCCTGCGCGGCTTCCTGTCGAACAGCATGAAGTGAAGAACGCCCGCATAGCCCGCTCGCGGCCGCTGCGGATGCCCGCGCCGAAGGCAGGCTGCCGCATCATGCGCCAGCACGCGGCTCGATAGGAAAAACAAATGCCCTTCTGCCTCGGACGTCAAGCGCCGGTGCGGCCGGGGTTTTGCCGGCGGCGGGCACAAAAGCGGATGATCCGCGGTCCTGGTGGGTCTTGCCCGCTGTGTCGGGGCGGGCATGAGCGTCGGTTGCAGCGCCAGCGCGTGGGATCGGGGGCGTCGCCGCCCATGCGTAGGCGCCGCTGATCATGCGCAGCGCGGCGGGGATGGACGAGGTGGGATCGCGGGAGGGCCGGTCGCCAGGCGGCGGCGACAGCATCAGGCTGCGGCGCAGGCCCCCGGAGCCGCTCGCGACGACCGACGTCAACCTCGGCAGCGCGCGCCTCGTGGGCCAGCGCATGCGGCTGGAGACCGCGATCGCCAATGGCCGCGGCACGGTGCGGATCGGGGACACGACCTGGCGGGTGACGGGGCCGGACCTGCCCGCCGGCAGCGCCGTGCGCGTCGTGGGCTCCGACGGGATCGTGCTCTCGGTCGAGCCCTGAGCGACGCTAGCCGCCGGCCGGTCGCCGGAGCCGCGCCATGCGCTGGTCGATGCGCTCGGCCGCGCGCCGCAGGGCGGAGACGATCGCCTCGAGTTCGCGTCCGCCCGTGGCGCGCAGCGCGGCAGGCACCGCGAGGAAGGCAGCCGGGCGCGCATCCGCCTCGAAGAGCGGGAAGCTGAGGTCGGTGATGCCCGCCGCGCCCGGGCTCGGCGCGACCTCGAAGCCGCGTTCCCTGATCCCGGCGAGCCTGGCGCGAAGCGTCGCGCGCCTGCGCGCGGGCACCCCGGCGAGGCGCCGGTCGCGCTCGTCGTCCTGCAGGAAGGCGAGGTAGACCCTCCCCGAAGCCGATTCGTCGACGGGCATGGAGAAGCCGATCGGCACGGTGAAGGTCGGGGCGCCGCGGTTCTCGACCCGCGCGACCGTCACCATGCGCCCGCCGCTCGGTACCGAGACATGGCAGGACTGGCGGATCTCCTCGGCGAGCCTGCGCATCTCGGGGTACGCGATCTCCAGGAGCGACGCGGTCGCGGGCCGGCGCAGGCCCTGCTCGAAGAGCCGGTTCGTCAGGACGTAGCCGTCGCCCGCCTCGCGCGCGAGGTAGCCCCTCGCCTCGAGCGTGCGGAGCACGCGGAAGATCTCCCCCGTCGAGCGTTGCAGCGCGCCCGCGATGCCGCTGAGCGTGAGCGGGTCCGGCGCGCGCGCGAGGAGCTCGACGATGTCCAGCGCCTTGTCGAGCGCCGGCACCGAATAGGACCGTCCAGCCTTGCCGTCGCCGCCCACCTGTGCCCCCGTCGCGTGATGCCCGTTATTTTCGCGAATGGAAATCGGTTTGACAAATGAAACAGCCCCGTGCCTACAGTCTATGGCGGGGGAGATGCGTTGAACTACCGATTCAACTTCCGGGACATCTGGGCCCAGACGGACTTCATCCTCGAGGGGATCCTCGTGACCCTCGCGCTGACCGTGGTCACGATGCTATCCGGACTGGTCATCGGGACGCTCGGCGCGGCCGCGCGCGTCCACGGACCGCGCTGGCTCTCGACCATGGTCGCGGCCTATGTCGAGGTGATCCGCAACACCCCGCTGATCGTCCAGCTCTTCCTCGTCTTCTTCGGGCTGCCGAGCGCGGGGATCAGGCTCGACGCGATGACGGCGTCGATGATCGCGCTGGGCATCAACCTCGGCGCCTACTCGACGGAGATCATCCGCGCCGGGCTCGAGGCGATCCCGCGCACGCAGGTCGAGGCCGGGCGCTGCCTCGGCCTGTCCGGCGTGCAGGTCTTCCGCCACGTGGTGCTCTTCCCGGCCATCAAGGTGATCTACCCCGCGCTCTCGAGCCAGTTCGTGCTGATCATGCTGGCCACGAGCGTCGTCTCGCAGATCTCCGCGCCCGACCTCTTCCACGTCGCCTCGATCATCCAGTCGCGCACCTTCCGCGACTTCGAGATCTACGCCGTCGTCTCGGGGATCTACCTAGCGCTCGCGCTCGCCATGAAGCTCGGCTTCGCGGCGATCCACCACCTCGCCTTCGGCCGCCGATGATCCGCGAATTCGCCGCCATCGACGTCTACTACCTGCTGCTGGCGGCGCGCTGGACGCTTGCGCTCACCGCCCTCGCCTTCGTCGGCGGCGGCCTCTTCGGGATCGTCGTGGCGCTGATGCGCGTCTCGCCCTTCATGCCGCTGCGCGCGCTCGGCGCGGCCTACGTGAACGTCGTCCAGGGCATCCCCCTACTGGGGTGGCTCTTCGTCTTCTTCTTCGGCCTGCCGATCCTCGCGAGCGTGCAGGTCTCGTCCTGGGTCGCCGCCACCGTCGCCTTCTCGTTCTACGCCGGCGCGTTCCTGGGCGAGATCTGGCGCGGCTGCCTGCAGGCGATCCCGCGCCAGCAATGGGAGGCGGGCGCCGCGCTCGGCCTCGGCTTCGGCGAGCAGCTTCGCCACGTCATCGTGCCGCAGGCCGTGCGGGTGGCCATACCGCCGACGGTCGGGTTCCTGGTGCAGCTCATCAAGAACACCTCGCTCGGCGCGGTGATCGGCTTCGTCGAGCTGACCCGCGAGGGCCAGCTCACGAATGCCGCGACCTACCGCCCCTTCACCGTCTACATCGCCGTCGCCGCGATATACTTCGCGATGTGCTTCCCGCTGACGCAACTGAGCCGGCGGCTCGAGAGGAGGCTGCGTGTCGCTCGTTGAACTCAAGGGCGTCGTCAAGCGCTTCGGGACGAACACCGTCCTCGACGACGTGTCGATGAACGTCGAGCGCGGCGAGATCATCGCCGTGATCGGCCGCTCCGGCTCCGGAAAGAGCACGATGCTCCGCTGCATCAACGGCCTCGAGCCGGTGCAGGGCGGCACGGTCGTCGTCGACGGCGAGACCGTCAGCGCGCCCGGCGCCGACCTGCGCGCGCTGCGCCAGCGCGTCGGCATCGTGTTCCAGAGCTACAACCTCTTCCCGCACCTGTCGGTGGAGAAGAACATCACCCTCGCGCCGCGCGTCGTGAAGGGCATCGATCCGGGCACCGCGCGCGAGCTCGCGCTGGGCGTGCTGCGCCGCGTCGGCCTCGCCGAGAAGATCGACGCCTATCCCGACCAGCTCTCCGGCGGGCAGCAGCAGCGCGTCGCGATCGCGCGCTCGCTCGCCATGCAGCCGAAGCTCATGCTCTTCGACGAGATCACGTCCGCCCTCGACCCGGAGCTCACGGGCGAGGTCCTCAAGGTCCTCGAGCAGGTCGCCGCCGAGGGCATGACCATGATCCTGGTCACGCACGAGATGGGCTTCGCGCGCCGCGTGGCGACGCGCGTGGTCTTCATGCACCAGGGAAGGATCTGGGAGGAAGGCGGCGCGCGCGAGGTGCTGGAGAAGCCGCGCACGCCCGAGCTCGCGACCTTCCTCGACGCCGTGCTGCACTGATCGCCGACTGCAACCAAGGGGAGACAAGACGATGAAACGCTTCGCGATTGCACTCTTCGCCGCCACGGCCATGCTGGCCGGCGCGGTCCAGGCCAAGGCCGACGCCATGGCCGACATCCTCAAGAAGGGCGTGGTGCGCATCGCCATCCCGCTCGACGTGCCGCCCTTCGGGTCGGTGAACCAGGAGCGCAAGGCCGAGGGCTTCGACCTCGACATGGCCGAGATGGTCGCCAAGGCGCTGAACGTGAAGCTCGAGGTCCAGCAGGTGACCGGCGCGAACCGCATCCCGTTCCTGCTGACCGACAAGGTCGACATCGTCATCTCGGTGATGGGCCTGACGCCGGAGCGCGCGCGCCAGGTCATGTTCACCGCGCCCTACGCCGACACCAACCTCGCCGTGTTCGGGCCGAAGAGCGCCAACGTGAAGGCCGCGTCCGAGCTCGGCAACCTGCGCGTCGTCGCCGCCAAGGGCACGACGCAGGAGCTCGGCCTCACCGCGATGAACCCGCGCGCGAACATCATGCGCACCGAGGACGACGCGACGGCCGCGACCGCCTACATCACCGGCCAGGCGGACCTGTTCGCGACCAACAGCCTGATCGTGCCCGACCTGCTGAAGCGCGCGCCGAACAAGGAGTTCGACCTCAAGTTCGTCATCCGCCGCAGCCCCGCGCACATGGGCGTGCGCATGGGCGAGTTCGCCCTGCTGCAGTGGCTGAACAGCTTCATCTTCTTCAACACGATGAACGGCGAGCTCGACAGG
>CAIOSQ010000030.1 GCA_903860935.1 uncultured Rhodospirillales bacterium
CTGCCGCGGGTCAGGCTTCGCTTCAGGACGGCGCAGGATCCAAGACGGCTCCGGATCGAAGACGATTGGGCGTCCGTGTGCGATATCGACGCGCGTCTTCACGCCCGCGCGTCTTAACGCCCCCGCTTCTTCACGCCCCCGCTTCTTCACGCCGTCGTGTCGACCGCGGCGCCGGGGCCGCCCGTGCCAGAGCCTGATCCGGCTTTCGCGACGACCACGAGCGCGGGCCGCAGGATCCGGCCGTGCAGGGTGTAGCCGGCCTGGACCACCTGCGTCACCAAGCCGGGCGCATGCTCGGCGCTTTCGGCCTGGGCGATGGCCTGGTGCAGGTTATGGTCGAAGGGCTGGCCCTGGGGATGGATGCGCTTGATGCCGTTGCGATCCAGGATCGCCATGAATTCGCGCTCGGTGAGTTCGACGCCCTGGGCGAACTGGTCGAGCTTGCCGTCCGCGGCGCGGGCATCGGCGGGCAAGGTCTCCAGCGCGCGCCGCAGATTGTCGACGACGCTGGTCAGCTCGCGTGCGAAGCCGGACAGCGCGAACTTCTCCCGTTCCTCGGCGTCGCGCTGGATGCGGCGCCGCGTATTTTCCGCCTCGGCCATCGCGCGCAAGGCCTGATCGCGCGCCTTGCCGGCCTCATCCTCCAGCGCCGCCAGCCGGGTTTCGAGCTCGGCGATGCGCGCGGCGGCGTCCGTCGCGTGCTGCGGATGGGAGGTGTCGGCGGTCGTGCCGGCGCCCTGGGGCGCCCCGGCGGTGGCGGGATCGTGGGACATGTCGAAGAAACTCCTGTCTTGGCCGGGCGTCGTCAGCCGAGCATGCGACCGATGACGCGCGCCGTATAATCCACCATGGGGATGACCCGCGCGTAGTTCAATCGTTGCGGGCCGATCACGCCGATCGCGCCGACGATCTGCGACCTGCCGTTGCGGTAGGGCGCGATCACCATCGAGCATCCGGCGAGGTCGAAGAGGGCATTGTCGGCGCCGATGAAGATGCGGACGCCATCGGCGCCCTGAGCGGCCTCGAGCAACCGCACCATGGTCTCGCGCGTCTCCAGCGCCTCGAAGAGCATGCGGATGCGTTCGAGATCCTCGAGCGCGTTGACGTCTTCCAGCAACCGCGCCTGACCGCGCACGATCAGTGAGCCGCCGCGCGCATCGCCGGCCCAGGTCGCGAGGCCGGCTTCGACGACCTTCCGCGTCAGTTCGTCGAGGACCGCGCGATGTTCCGCGAGCTCGGTGAGCACGTCGCTGCGGGCCTCGCCGAGGGTCCGACCGGCGAGGCGGGCGTTGAGGAAGTTGCTCGCCTGAACGAGCTGCGACGGTGTCAGCCCGGCCGGAACCTCGATGACGCGGTTCTCGACCAGACCGCTACTCGTCACCAGCACGACGAGCGCGCGGCCCGGGCCGAGATTGATGAATTCGACATGCTTGAGCGCGTCGTCGCCCTTGGGCGCGATCACGAGGCTGGCGCAGCGGGACAGTCCCGCAATCGCCGCCGAGGCTTCCTGGAGGGCCTGGGGAAGCGAGCGACCGGCGGCGGCGCATTGCGCGTCGATCGCCGCGCGCTCCTCCTCGCCGAGGGCGCCGAGTTCGAGCAGACCATCGACGAACAGGCGCAGCCCGATCGCCGTGGGCAGGCGCCCGGCCGAGGTGTGCGGCGCGTAGAGCAGGCCGAGATCCTGCAGATCGGCCATGACGCTGCGGATGGTCGCCGGCGACAGCGAGGCGCCGAGCCGCCGTGCGAGGGTGCGCGATCCCACCGGCTCGCCGGTGGCGACATAGGTCTCCACGATTTCCCGGAAGACCTCGCGGCTGCGTTCGTTGAGGGCCGAGATCGTCGCCGAGGCCCGTTCGGTCTGCAGGGATGCGCCGGGCTTGACCATGTTCATGGACGGCAATCTAGGAACGTCGTCCGGAGGCGTCAACGCGCGCCCGCGCGTGGCGCCGGCTATGGACTTTGCGCGCCGTGGCGACTAAGCGTGGCGGGCGCGAGTGTGCGCCTTCCTCTTGATCCCGGAACCGCGATGCGACCTTCAGGCCGAGCCGTCGACCAGCTTCGAACCGTTTCTCTCGAGCCTGGCTATTCCCGCCATGCCGAGGGCTCGTGCCTCGTGCGTTTCGGCGATACGCATGTCCTGTGCACGGCCAGCGTGGAGGAGAAGGTCCCGCCTTTCATGCGCAACAGCGGGCGCGGCTGGATCACCGCCGAATACGGCATGCTGCCGCGCTCGACCCATACGCGCACCGATCGCGAGGCGGCGCGTGGCAAGCAGTCGGGACGCACGCTCGAGATCCAGCGCCTGATCGGCCGCAGCCTGCGCGCCTGCGTCGATCTCCAGGCCCTCGGCGAACGGCAGATCAAGCTCGATTGCGACGTCATCCAGGCCGATGGCGGCACGCGCACCGCGGCGATCACCGGGTCCTGGGTCGCGCTGCACGGCGCGATCGCGCGTCTGCGCAAGGCCGGGCAGATCACGTCCATGCCCCTGACCGGGCAGGTCGCGGCCGTGTCCTGCGGCATCTTTGGGGGCGTTCCCGTCCTCGATCTCGACTACGCCGAGGATTCCAAGGCGGAGGCCGACGCCAATTTCGTGCTCACCGGCGACGGACGCATCATCGAGGTGCAGGGCACCGCGGAAGGCGCGCCGTTCTCCGAGTCCGAGTTCCTCGCCCTCATGGCGCTTGCCCGGCGCGGCATCACCGCGCTGATGGAGTTGCAGCGTCAGGCCACGGCCTGAGCGGAGCGCAGGCGATGGGCACGGAGCCGGGCGGATACCGCCACTTCTCGGGGTCTCGGCTGGTCATCGCCAGCCACAACGCGGGCAAGGTGCGCGAGATCGGCGCGCTGCTCGCGCCGTTCGGCGTCGAGACCGTGAGCGCCGGCGCGCTCGGGCTACCGGAGCCGGAGGAGACCGGCGACAGCTTCGAGGCGAACGCCGAGCTCAAGGCGCGCGCCTCCGCCCTCGCGAGCGGCCTGCCTGCGCTCGCCGACGATTCCGGTCTCGTGGTGGCCGCGCTCGGCGGTGAGCCCGGCATCTACTCCGCGCGCTGGGCGGGGCCCGAGAAGGATTTCTCCGCCGCGATGCGCCGGGTCGAGGAGGGGATCGCCGCCGCCGCCGATCGCAGCGCCTATTTCGTGGCCGTGCTGTCCCTCGCCTGGCCCGACGGCCATGTCGAGAGCTTCCGCGGCGAGGCGCATGGACGCCTCGTATGGCCGCCGCGCGGGACACGCGGGTTCGGCTACGACCCGATGTTCCTGCATGCGGGCCGCGACTTGACCTATGGCGAGATGGATCCCGACGAAAAGCATCGGATCAGCCATCGCGCCGAGGCCTTCGCGAAGCTGGTCGCCGCCTGTTTCGCATGACCGCGGACGCGCCGGGCTTCGGCGTCTATGTCCATTGGCCGTTCTGCGTCTCGAAATGTCCCTATTGCGATTTCAACAGCCATGTACGGTCGACGATCGACGAGACAGGCTGGCGTGACGCCCTGCTGCGCGACCTCGAGACGCAGGCGCGGCCGTTCGCCGACCGGCGCGTCACCAGCGTCTTCTTCGGCGGCGGTACGCCCTCGCTGATGGCGCCGGCGACGGTCGCGGCGGTGATCGATCGCATCGCCGCGCTCTGGCCGCTCGCCCCGGATGTCGAGATCACGCTGGAGGCGAACCCGAACTCGGCCGAGGTCGCGCGGTTTCGCGACCTGCGCGCGGCCGGGATCGGCCGCGTCTCGATCGGCGTGCAGGCGCTGGATGACGACGCGCTGCGGCTGCTTGGCCGCGCTCATGGCGGCGACGAGGCCCGCCGCGCGATCGCCGCCGCCGCGGCGATCTTCGACCGGTTCAGCTTCGATCTCATCTACGCGCGGCCCGGCCAGGGCCTGGATGCGTGGACGCGCGAGCTCGGCGCGGCACTCGCGCTGGCGGGGGAGCATCTGTCGGTCTATCAGCTGACCTTCGAGCCCGGCACCCGCTTCGAGCAGTTGCGCCGCCGCGGCGACATCGTGCCGCTCGACGACGAGACGGCGGACGCGATGTTCGATGCCACGCGCGCCATCCTCGATGCGCATGGCCTGCCGGCCTACGAGATCTCGAACCATGCGCGGCCGGGCGCCGCGTCCCGACACAATCTCGGGTACTGGCGCTACGAGGATTATCTCGGCGTCGGCCCGGGCGCCCATGGGCGGCTGACGCTCGGCGGCGTCAAATACGCGACACGCGCCGAGCGGGCGCCGGAAACCTGGATGGCGCAGGTCGCGGCCGCGGGCGAGGGCATGGCCGCGCGCGACGTCGTGGCGCCGGCGGATGCCGCGCGCGAGGCGTTGCTGATGGGGTTGCGCCTCACGGCTGGCATTTCACCGCCGCGGTTCCAGCGCGTCTGCGGCACGCCGCTCGACGCGGCGCTCGATCCGCGCGGTCTTGCCCGGATGATCGAGGGCGGGTTCCTGCGCCGCGATGCGGATGGCACGCTCGTGGCGACGCCGGCGGGATTGCGCGTGCTCGACGCCGTGCTTGTCGAGATCGCGCGCTGAGCGCGTCGCGTGCTCAGATCCGCGCGAGCAGCGCGATGCAGAGCGCGGCCCCGAAGACATAGGTGCCGAGCGCGCCGAGAAAGCGGCAGGGATTGAGCGCATTCATCGTCGGCCACGCCACGATGCCCACGACGATGGACACGCGCGCCAGCGTCACGCCGACGATCAGCGACAGTTCGAGTCCGCCCGGCGCATGCGCGCCCAGATACAGGAACAGGGCGGCGAGGAACGGCGCGAACTCGGCGGTGTTGGCATGGGCACGCCCGAGCTTGGCGAGCGGGCTTGTCGGATCGTCGGGCAGGCCGAGGCCGCGGCGCTCGCGCATCCGCCGCAGCGACACCGCGAAGCCGAGGCCGAACAGCAGCAGGCCCAGCGTGGCGGTGCAGGCGAGGGCGACGGGATGCATCGCGCCGCCCTGCCCGGTCAGCCGCGGCTCTTGAGGACGTCGCGGATCTCTTCGAGCAGCTTCGCCTCGGCCGACGGCCCCTTCGGCGCCGCGGACTCCTTCGGGAAGAGCTTGTTGGCGGCCTTGACGATCAGGAAGACTGCCCAGGCGATCAGCACGAATTTGATCACCGCGTTGATGAACAGGCCGATATTGAGCGTCGCGACGCCCATCTCCTGCGCGGCCTTCAGGGTCGGTGCGATCTTGTCGCGGCCGGTCAGCTGGACGAACCAGCTCGAAAAATCGATGCCGCCGAGGACCGGTCCGAGCAGCGCCATGATGATGTCCTTCACCAGCGAGTCGACGATGCCCGTGAAGGCCGCGCCCATGATGAAGCCAACGGCGAGGTCGAGCACGTTGCCGCGCGCGATGAAGGATTTGAATTCGTTGAGCATGGTCGGCCCCTTCAGGTCCTGAATTTCATTCCCCATCCGATCGACGGCCGGGCCCGCCACACCGGCGGATTTTCGTGGATTTTGTCGCGTTTGCGTGGCGCCCCGTCAAGCGGCTTGCATGGCGACACGGGCTTTTGTGTCGCGACGGAACGGGTACGCCACCGGGCGGGTTTACGCCGCATTGGATGCGATCCCTGTGCTCCCGAACGCGGTGGCGGCGATTCTCCCGGACGGGCAACCTGTGCTCCGCATCACGGCGGGGGCGCACGCAGGGCCGACGGAGTGGCGCGAATGTTCGCTTTCAGTCAGATCCATGTGTCGAGGGCGCGTTTGCGGCGAATCCTCGATGGTTATGGCCAGACCAACTGGCGCGTCGTGACGTTCTACGAGCCCATCGGACTGATCCATGACCGCAGCGACTACTTCCTCGACGTCGTCGGCAGGGACGGTGCGATACTGGGATCCATCGCCGCCGGCCCGGATTGGGATGGCGCGATGGTCTGGACCAGCCTCCACGTGCTGCGTCGGGCGCTGCGTCGTCGTCAGGATGCGTTCGTGTCGTTGCAATTCGGCTGCGCGCGTTTCCTCGTCGACGGAGTAGACGTCGAGTGGTCCGATCCGCTGAGCGGTTTGGATATCTCCCGTCCGCCAGCCACGCCAGTCGCGACGCCAGCCGGCGACGCGCAGCGCGTCGCCGACCGCGACGGACGGTAGAGGCGCGCGCCGAGGCTGGTCCAGACCCGATACGTCCCGCGCCAGTGAAACCGGCCCGCAGCCCCGCTTTGCGCTTGTCGGGGGAGACAGGATGTCGCTGCGCTTACGCGTTTTCCGCCCGGGAGAAATCGTGTTCTTCCAGGACATGCAGGCGGACGACGCCTTCCTCCTGAAGGAGGGACGAATCGAGATCTTCCGCACGACCGATGCGGGCGAAACCGTGTTGGCGACCCTTGGACCAGGCGCCATCTTCGGCGAGATGGCGCTGGTCGATTCCCGGCCGCACTCCGCCGGCGCGCGCGCCATCGACATCGCCGTCGCAACCGTCATTCCCAGGCGCGATCTTTGATCTGGTAACCGCGCAGGTGCGCGGTCAGGCGTCGATCGCGAGTTCCGCGCGCGGCGTGCCGACGCACGCGAGGCAGGAACGACGTGCAACATCGGCACCCGGCGGGCTGACATGGGCGACTTCGCCGCGGCGAAGCGCCGTGGCACACGCTCCGCAATTTCCCACCCGACAGCCGAATTCCATGACGATGCCGGCGCTCCCGGCCATTTCCAGGATGGTAGCCGCACCATTCCTGGTCACCCGCTTGCCGGTGCGTGCGAATGTGGCGCCGATATCGCTGCCTGCCGCGGCCGCCATCGCCGGGGCGGGGGCAACCACGACCTCGGTCAGGTCAACTGAAGAAATCCAGAGCCGACCAGGAACTTGAATCACCTCGGTCGTGTTGCACCGGAAGGGGTCTACGTCACCGGAGGAACCCGTTCCAACGCATGGATGACCACAGGCAGGCGTTTGCTGGCGGCGGGCCCATTCCTCCGAGCGTCGAAATCCTAGCCGTTTGTGTGCGCGCGGCTCCCGAGCCATCGGGTGAGTTCCGGCTCCCATTCGCCGGATACGTTGACAACGCCAGTCAACCGCACCGCGTCGCGCCCGGGACGGACGAATGGTGCGAGCCCGCGCGGCCGGGCGGCGATCGGGAGATCCCAGCTCGCGCCGCGCTCGGGTCCGCCCACCAGCCCATCGCTCGCAAGCACGCGGACCTGCGCGCTCTCGGCGAAGGTCTGCACGAAATGCCGTCCACGCCGTCCCGCACCGGTGAAGCTGGACCACAGATTCACCTCCACCCGCGGCGAGGCCGCCGGGCAAAGCCGCCGCACCGCCATCGCGTCGATCGCCGTTCCTGGCACGATCGCGATCGTCCCAGGCGCGCCGAACCCGACAAGGTGGAGCGCGCCGAGATCGCGTTCCGCCAGCGCTGCGCCGATCGCCGTCTGCGAATCCGCGTCCGGTTCGAGGATGCGTGCGTCGACGCGCGCGCTCAGGCATGAGAGCAACGCATCGAGCCCGGGCAGGCTCCGCGTGGCGATCAGGATCTCGTGGCCGCCCGGCATCGGCGAGAAAACCGGCTGCGTCCCGGACGCACTGGGAACGAACGTCATTTGTCCGGTATCGGTCACCCTCGGCCCCGCTGCAGGTAACGATTGGTCCGCCACGGATCGACGCGTCGGTCAGCGCGACGGTGGCGCCGTGCGCAGCTCAACGACCCGCACCGCGCCATGGATGTCCAGGACGAGGAACTCCGCATTGCGTGCCGTATCCGGTGGCAGCTTGTCGATATCGGGCGCGAAGCATCGCCGGAACGACGTCTCGCCGTCTTCGCCGCGCCCCTCGACGCAGATCTCAGGCATGGGCTGGGACATGGCCGTTGGATTGGCCACCCGGTATCCGATCAGAAGCGATCCGTCGCCGCCCGGTCGCCAGCCGACGATGCCGGCTTCGATGCCCGAAGGTTTCACGGATGCACCGGCGGCCAGGAAGATGGCGCGGCTCGCGGGCATCCAGACGGCGAGATGGTGGCGGGCGAGGAACGCCAGGCCAGCGAGCGAGCCGGTCACGCCGATACCCAGGATCACAGCCAGCGCGAGCTTGCGCCCACGGCCACGCCTGCGTGTCGCCGCGGTCTTCGACGTCGCCGCGCCGGTGGGTTCGGTGGCCGGCGTTGGCCTCGGCGGCGGTTCGGCCGGCGCCTCGTGCGGAAGGACACGCCAGATCGTGCTGCAGCGTCCGCACGACACCAGGCGTCCCGCGGCCGGAATCCCGAGCCCCGACGGAAGCGGCACCGCGGCGGCGCATTCGGGGCAGACCAGGCTGCGCATGCAGATCGGCTCCGCTACCGCAGCGACCGCAGGCCGTCGACGAAGGCATCCGCCTGCTGCCGCGCGGCGCGGGAATCGCGCTTGTGGCTGACGATCGCGCCCAGGGTACGATCGCGGAGCAGGTGAAACTCGAACCGCACTTCGTAGACGTTGCCGTTGATCGTCCGTTCGCCGCTGACCCGCACGAAAAGTCGGTCCGCAGCGGGAAGATAGACGTAGCTCTGGTTGAACACGCCGAGCGCGCGCGTATGGCGAAACAGGCGTTCGATGGTCGGCCGCTCGTCCGGAAACGCGGTGCGCGGGGTGGCGAGACGCCAGCAATTGAAGCGCAGAAGAAGTTTGTCGCTGTCCTGCTGCAACGCGCCGGTCACGACGCCGCCGGCGCCGAACGGATCCGACTCGTCGAGGCGAAAATGGCGGATCGGCCCGGGGAATTCGACCTGGTTCCCGCAGATCCGCGCGGTCTCGGCGCGCGCCTGCGCGCCGCTCCAGGGCAGGGCAACCATGGCCAGGGCGAGCGCAAGAGCGCGGCCGCTCACGGCGTCACTTCGCCGCCATCGAGCGACGGAGAGCGTCGATCTCGGCCGCCGTCAAGTCACGGCGCTCGCCAAGATATTCCCAAGCGTCCGCGGTCGGAAAACGCCGTCGTGCGGCCGCGACCGCTTCGTCGGGATGGGCAGCCGGGAACCAGGTGTCGATATGCGTCGATGTCCGCCGCCGAAAAATCGCGCGGACGCGATATTCACTGAACTGGACCGCCGAGGCGCCGTCGTCCAGCCGCGGCGCGGCCGTGACCTTGGCGTCCATGCCTAGCGTGGAGCGCAGCCATCCCAGCATGCGTCATTCCTCCAGGAGCATCGCGAGCAGGTCGCGCATCGACACGATGCCGACAGGCGCGCGGTCCTCGTCGAAGACGACCGCATGCCTGAAACCCCGCGCGAGCATCTGGCGCGAAACGAACCGCGCACTCTCGTCGCGCGATACGCCCCAGGGATCCGGGGTCATGTACCCGCCGACCTCGCCGTCCATGTCGATACCCCCGTCAGAGCCGATGCGGCGGAGCAGATCGCGCTCCGTGAAGATACCGGCGAGCATTCCGTCATTGCGCAGAACGAGAACCGCGCCGATATTCGACCGCGCCATGATCTCCGCCACGTCCCCGACCCTGTCTTGCTCGAGGACGCAGACAAGCCCGGATCTGCGCACCAACCCGGGCCAGGAGCAGATCCGCATGTCGGTTTTCGGTCCCATCTCACGCGTCGCGGTCATTGCCGTCCTGTCCTTCCTCGCCTTGGGCGTCGCCGAGGCCGCGGAACCGGCCGTGATTCCACCTGCTTCGACCGCCATCGAACTGGGCCGTTTCGCCGTGACCTGTCCGGGCGTCTCGCCCGCGGAAGACCAGAAGCCGCTCGCCTACAGCTTCCGCGTGACGATGCTGGCCGGCGCCGAAGATGCCGACGAGGTCAGGGTAAACCTGCCGGCGTATCGCGATGCCGTGATCGTCGTGGCGCATGGATATTGCGGTTTCGTCGCGCGCAATGCGCGGCGCGCCGATCCCCAGGAGCTCTCCAACCTCATCGGCGCGCGCGCCGTGGCCGATCGTGCCGCACCGCGTGTCGTGTTCACCCTGCCGGACTTCATCGAGAAGCATCTGGACCCTCGCTGAGGTCGTCGCGCGCGTCCTCGATCGCCTGGACGATCGCTGCGATCATGCCGTCGTGCGAGGTTCGTGCTGCGGCCGCGCGCCGGATCTCGGCGACGAGACGCCAGAAGATCTGCCTCGCCGCGGCGTCAGCCTTGGCCGCCGGGCGCGGCGCGAAACCACCGCCGCCGGATCGACGCTCGGCGTCTTCCGCGGCGGCGACCGCACGCGCGACCCGTACGCCCGCAGGCCGATCAAGGCGCAGTGCGGTCTCGAGTTCGGCGATCAGTCGCCTCGTATCCTCTGCGGGCATCATGCGCGCTGCGTAAGCCAGCCGCGGATGACGGATGCCGCCTCCTCGGGATGCTTATCGACGATCTCGGTGATGCGCTTGAGGGCCGAGGACTGGACCTGCCCCTCGATCTTGTCGATGTCGATCATCTCGGCCATGGCCTGCGCGCGCTGCGCTTGGAGTGCCTGCATCTCCTGCTCGATTTCCGCTTTCATCCGCGCCACCTCGTCGACCTGTTCGGTCGGCACGAGCGCGCCGGCACCACCGCCCTCGATCGCGAGCGCGTCCGATTCGGGCGTCCGCTCCTCGAACATCTTCGCGACGATAGGCCTTACGACGAAGAGCACGACGAGCGCCACGGCGATGCCGAGAACCGCGACCTGCGCGATCAGTTTGATGTCGTCCTTGGTGAAGTCGAACATGCCCGGCGCCTTGATCTCGGGAAGTTCGACGGGGCTGAACGGCAGGTTCACGATCTCGACGCTGTCGCCACGCTCCGAATTGAAGCCGACCGCAGAGCGAACCAGCCGTTCGATTGCCTTGAGTTCGTCGTCGCCGCGCGGACGCCAGGTCTGGGCTCCGGACGCATCGGTCTGGCGCACGCCGTCGACGAGGACGGCGACCGAAACGCGCCGGATCGAGCCGGGGTCGATGCTCTCCTTCACCTGCGTGCGCGACACCTCGAAATTCGTCGTTTCCTCGGTTCGCCTCTGTGTCTCGCTGCCGCGCGTCCCCTGTTGGCCCGCGGTTTGCTGCTCCGGCGGGACGTTGCGCTGAACTGAAAGATCCTGATCGGAGCGCTGTTCCGATTTGTTGGATGCTTCCTCGACGGTCTGCACCGAGCGCTCAACCCGCCCCTTGGGGTCGAATGCCTCGGTGGTCCGGACCACTGCTGCGTAGGTGACGTCGACATTGACGTCTGCGCGCACACGACCAAACCCGACATGCTGCTCGACCAACCGCTCCACGGCCGCGCGCAGCCGCCGTTCATGCTCCAGCTTGTGCTCTAGCACGGCGGTCGCCTGCCCGGCCGCCGTCTCGCCGTCGCCGCGCGCAAGAAGATTGCCTTGAGTGTCGACGATCGAAACCCGCGCCGGCGACAGGTTCTTGACCGCCGACGCAACGAGATGCCGGATCGATTCGACCCGTTGGCGGGCGGATTCCATGTTTGGCCGGAACTGCACCACCACCGAGGCCCGTGTATCCGGCGTCTGCTGCGAGAATAGCTCGCGCGTCGGAATGACCAGGTGCACGCGCGCGCTCTCGACCCCTGCGATCGACGCGATGGTTCGTGCGAGCTCTCCTTCGAGGGCACGGATCTGGTTGATCTGGAACAGGTTGGTCGTCGTGGCCAGTGGATCGACCTTGTCGAAGACCTCGTAGCCCAAAGACCCTTTGCTCGGAAGACGCCGCTCAGCGGCGAGGATGCGCAACTGCGCGACGCGCGAGCGCTCGACGAGTACGGTCTGCCCACCATCGGCAACCTGATAACGCTCGCGCCCCTGCTCGAGTTGACGCACGAGGGCCGCGCTGTCTTCTGGCGCCAATTTTGAGAACAGCGGCACGAAATCGGGCGCCATCAGGTGAACGGCCGAGGCCGCCACGGCGACAACGATTGCCGCCAGCGAGGCGATAAGACCGACGAGGCGCAACGGCCCCAAACTGCGCAGCGCGTCCAGCAGGCGCCCAGCGGGTCCGCCCTCATCGCGCCCGACCGCCTCGTCCGAGGCGGCGACAACCGCCGTGTCAGCCACTTTTCAACCCTCGAAATGCGGGGCGCCGCATCGGCGGCACCTTCCATAAGCGCCGCGACTCATGCGCGGCGTGGATCGTGGCGGGAGAATGTTTTGGTCCGAAACCGAGCGAACCACGGATCCTATTCGATCAATTCGTTGGCCTCGCCTTCCTCGGGCACCTCGATCACGCCGCGCGCGATGAGGTCCTTGGTCGTCGAGATGATCCGCTGCTGTGCCTCGTCGACATCCTTGACGCGAACCGGTCCCATCGATGCCATCTCGTCCTGAAGCAGCTTCGACGCGCGTTCCGACATGTTGCCGAAGAACAGCTTGCGCAGATCCTCCGAGGCGCCCTTGAGCGCGATCGCCAGGGCGTCCTTGTCGACTTCGCGCAGGATGGCCTGGATGTCGGTGCCGTTGAGCTTCGACAGGTCGTCGAAGGTGAACATGAAGCTGCGGATCTTTTCCGCGTCGCCCGGCGCCTGATCGTCGAGGAACCCCATGAGGCGGTTGAGATTGGCGCGGTCCAGGGCGTTGAATATCTCGGCGAGGTTCTCGGAGGGGTTGCGCTTCTGCGAGCGTCCGAGATTGGCCATGAACTCTGTCCGCAGGGTTCGCTCGACGTCCTCGAGAACCTCCTTCTGGACATGTTCCATCTTGAGCATGCGGAGGACCACGTCGCGCGACATCTGGTCGGGCAGGAGGGCGATCACGCGGGCGGCCTGCTCCGCCTTGATCCGCGACATCACCACGGCGACCGTCTGCGGGTATTCGTTGCGGAGATAGTTCGCCAGGACCGTGTCGTTGACGTTGCCGAGCTTGTCCCACATCGTGCGCCCGGCAGGGCCGGTGATGTCGTCCATGATCGCCTGGACGCGGTCGGGATCCATGATGCTCGCCAGGAGACGCTGCGTCGCCTCGACGTTTCCGATGACCGAGCCGCCGGACGACATCTGATTCGCGAACTCGACGAATAGCCGCTCGACCACCTTCGCGTTGACGCTGCCGAGCGACGACATCGCCTGCGACAATTCGCGGATCTCGTCGTCGTCGAGGAACGTGAAGACCTTGGCGGCGTAGTCCTGGCCCAGCGCGAGCAGCATGATCGCCGCTTTGGAGGGGCCGCTCAACGAACGGAAATCATCCTTCACCGCCATTTCGATGTCCTCCGTCGTTCGTCGGCACTGCGTTGGAGGAACGTCTCCAGCGATTCGCACTCCGCCGCGATGGCCCGCAACTCGTCTTGGGCGGCATCGCGTTCGGATGCCGCGCGCGCGGTCTCCTCCGCGAGCCGCGCATCCTCGTCGGAGATCTCTCCGAGCCGCGCGAACAGCAGCGTTGGGGCCATGCACGGGCCCTGGCTTGGAAGCGCATCCGTCTCCTCTGCGAGGCGTTTGCGTGCTTCACGCGCCTCGGCATCGCGCGCCTCGGCCGCGCCGATCCGCCCGCGTGCCCGCCGGAGATCGAGGCGGCGGAGCTTCAGAACGCGTTGAAGCGTTCGATCACGGGCGTCGTTCATTCATGGGCCCTGTCTCAGTCCTGAGTTGCCCCGATTTCATCCAGGATCGCAATCAGCGTCCGGACATCCCCCTCCAAATCGGACCGATCGGCCTCGTCCTGATCCAGGAAGGCCTCGAGCCGCCTGTGGAATTCGATCGCGCGGTCGGTTTCCGGATCGGTGCCGGTCTTGTAGAGACCAAGACGCAACAGGTCGGCGACCTCCCGATACGCGGTTTCGAGCGCTACCGCGCGCCGCAGGGCGTCGCGATGCGCACGCGTCTGCAGACGCGGCGCGGCTCGGGAAACGGAGCGGACGACGTCGATGGCCGGATAGCGCCCCGCGTCGGCGATCCGCCGGTCGAGCAGCACATGCCCGTCGAGGAACCCGCGCACGGCGTCGCTGACCGGCTCGTTCATGTCGTCGCCCTCCACCAGCACGGTGATGAAAGCGGTGATGCCGCTGGTGCCTTCGAGCGGCCCCAGCCGCTCGAGCAGGCGCGGCATCTGCGCGAAGACGCTCGGCGGATAGCCGCCTAGTCCCACCGGCTCCCCGGCCGCGATCCCGATCTCGCGCAACGCCGCCGCAAAGCGCGTGACGCTGTCCATGAGGAAAAGGACGCGCCGTCCAGAATCGCGCAGGTATTCCGCGGCCGCTACCGCGAGGAACGAAGCACGCCGCCGCAGAACCGCCGGCTCGTCGGAGGTCGACACGAAGACGGCGGCGCGGGCGCGCTGTTCCGGCGACAGGTAACGCAGCACGAAATCTGCCAGTTCCTTGCCGCGTTCGCCGATCAGCGCGATCACGACGGCGTCGAAGCGCGCGTGTGCGGCAAGCATCCCGAGCAGCGTCGTCTTGCCGACCCCCGAACCGGCGAAGATCCCGAGCCGTTGGCCAAGGCCGCAGGTCAGGAAGGCGTTCATCGCGATGACGCCCGCATCGACCGGGTCGGTCGTGAGGCCACGCGCGGCTGGCGGCGGCGGCTGCCGACGCAGCGGATATTCGGTCGCTCCGGTCGACGGCGTGGGTCCCATCAGGCAGCGGCCGAGCCCGTCGAAAACGCAGCCCAGCCAGGAGTCATGCGGTCGCGCCACGGCGCTTGCCGGTGAGAGCACTGCCTCGCATCCCGGTCCGAGCGCCGCGATCTCGCCGAAGGGCAACGCAACGGCGTCGTCGCCGTCGAACGCCACGATCTCCGCCGGGATGTCGCGTCCGTCGCGCGCCCGCAGATGGAGAACGTCGCCGATAGCCGCGTGCGCGGAGATTCCGCGCACGGCGATGCGCTGGTCGCTGATCGCGCTGACCCGCCCGATGATCTCGCCCATGCGCACCGAGGAGAGCGCATCGAGCAGCCGCCGGTGCCCCGGCAGCGGCGGGGGGGTAAAAATCTTGGCATTCGCCATTGGCACGGTTGTTGCGTTGGTGGGAGGCGTCTTCATCCGCTGCACAGGAACCGCACCCCGCCATGGAGTCCACCGCTTTCCTCGCCTTATCGAAGCAAGTTGCTATCGAGATGCGGCTCGCGAACGTGGCGAACAACCTCGCGAATGTCAGCACACCGGGATATCGCCGCATGGAGATGTCCTTCGGCGGCTTCATGAGTCGGCAGCACGCCTCTGCGCCGATCGTCTATCCGGTCGAGCGCCCGATGCGCGTCGATCTGACCGCCGGGCAAGCGCTCGGCACGGGGAACCAACTCGACCTTTCGATCAGCGGCAACGACCGCGCGTTCTTCGTCGTCGCCCGCGGCAACGAAACCTTTTTGACCCGCGCGGGCGCACTGCAGCTCGACCAGAGCGGCCAAATCGTCACGGCGTCTGGGAATCCCATACTCGGAACCAACGGGGAGCCAATCGTACTGCCCGAGCGCATTGGAACGATCACCGTCACCGCGGGCGGTGCGATCTACGGGGGAGATGACCTCGTGGGCGAACTCGACGTGGTGGAGGTCCCTCCTGGCGCGACACTCGATGCCCGCGGCGACAGCCTGATGAAGGCGTCCGCGACTCGACCGGCCGAAGGGTTCGAGATCAAGCAGGGCGTCGTCGAGCAGTCGAATGTCCAGGCGATCATGGAGATGACGCGCCTGATCCAGTTGACCCGCGATTTCGAAGCGCTCCAGCAGATCCAGACCTCGGAGCATGCGCGGCTGACCGACGTCATCGAACGCGTCCCGACACTCTGAGGCCGCAGACATGTCTCGCTCCTTGTCCATCGCCTCGACCGGAATGTCCGCGCAGCAGGTCAATGTCGAGGTGATCGCGAACAACATCGCCAACCTCAACACCACGGGGTTCAAGCGCCAGCGCGCCGAATTCCAGGATCTCCTCTATCAGGTGCGCGGAATGGCGGCCGGAAGCCAGAGTTCGCAGGAGGGCACGATCGTTCCGACCGGAATCCTGCTGGGCTCCGGCGTGCGTCCCGCCGGTGTCTACCGCGTCCATTCCCAGGGCTCGTTGATCGGGACGGAGAACGCGCTCGATCTGGCGGTGCAGGGACGCGGCTATCTCGTCGTCGCGCTGCCGAACGGCGAGACCGGTTACACGCGATCGGGCTCGCTGCAGCTCTCTCCAGCCGGCGAGATCGTGACCGCGACCGGATATCGCGTACTTCCTGGCTTCAACGTCCCCGGAAACGCGCGCCAGATCAACGTCAACGCCCAGGGCCTCGTTCAGGTTGCGGTCGATGGGCAGGTCGCGCCCGTCGATCTCGGCCGGCTCCAGCTCGCGACCTTTCCAAACGATGCCGGCCTTCAGTCGCTTGGCGGGAACATCTACCGCGAGACGGCGGCATCGGGCGCCGCGGTCGCCGGTCTCGCCGGCGAGCCGGGTTTCGGCACCATCCAGCAAGGATTTCTCGAGGCATCCAACGTCGACATCGTCAGCGAACTCACAACGCTGATCACCGCTCAGCGCGCCTACGAGATGAACTCGAAGGTCATCCAGGCCTCCGACGAGATGCTCAAGACGATGAACCAGATCCGATGATCGCGCGCATTCTCCTGCGGGCCCTCGCGGCGACGCTGTTCCTGGCCGCGCCCGCGTCGGCGAGCGGCCTGCCACCCCAGCGATGCGAATCCGCGCCTGGCCTCGAGGAGGAACTGGTGCGGCGGATCGCCGAGAGGATCGGCGCCTGTCCCCTCGTGACCCTCGGATCGGCGGACTCGCGAGCCCTCGCGGAGGCGCGACAGGGCCTCGCCATCGTCAATCTCAAGCTCGACATGCGCGTGGGCACGTTCTCCGCCGCGCTCGCCGACATGAGAGATCCCGGAAACGTCCGGATGCTGCGACAGCTCCGGGGTTCGCTTTCGATGTCGCGCGAGGTTCCGGTGGTGACGCGCCGGATACTTCCGGGCGAGGTGATCGACGCAGCGGATGTGCGGATCGTCGCCGTCGATGCGCGTCATGTCCCGCCCAATGCGGTTCTCGACGTGCATCAACTGGTCGGTCTCGAGCCGCGTTGGCCAATTGCGCCGCTGGTGCCCGTCGCGCGCGCGCAGGTGAAGAACGCGCTGGCCGTCGAACGCGGCGCGGGTGTTCGTGCGGTATTCCGCCGTTCCGGACTTGAACTGACCACGCATCTCGTCGCCGTGGACGGCGGCGCGATCGGTCAGACCATCACGCTGCGCAATCCGTCTTCAAACAAGCTGGTTCGCGGCCGGGTCGCCGATACCGGCGTCGTGGAGCTCGAATGATGTCCAGGATCGCGTCGCCGCTTCTCATGGCCCTCTGCGCCGCACAATTGGCGGGTTGCGCCGGATTGGACCGTTTGGCCGAGGTCGGCAGCCCGCCGCGCATGTCGCAGATCGCGGATGTCCGCCGCCCGTCCGAGATCGCCGCCATCCGCTATCCGGTTCCCGACGCGCCGGTGCATGCCGCGACGGCAAACTCGATCTGGCGTCAAGGCTCGAAGAGCTTCTTCAAAGACCAGCGTGCCTCGCGTGTCGGAGACATCGTCACGGTGGCCATCAACCTCTCGGACAGCGCCGATTTCAACGCCGAGAGCAAGCGGACAAGAAACGATTCCAGCAATCTCGATGTCGGGGCCCTGTTCGGCTTCCGCAACCAGTTGTTCAAGCGCCTGCCTTCGGATGGACCGACCGGATTGCTCAATTCGTCGGAGGTCTTCGGCTTGTCGGGAAGCGGCAGCTTCGCCGGCGCAGGCGGCGCGAAGCGCAGCGAGAACGTCAAGATCAACCTCGCCGCGGTGATCGTCGAGGCGCTTCCCAACGGCAATCTCGTGATCGCAGGAAAGCAGGAGCTTCGGGTCAACCAGGAACTGCGCGACATCCAGTTGACGGGGATCATCCGATCGCAGGACATCGAGCCCAACAATACCGTGAGTTCGGACAAGATCGCCGAGGGTCGCATTTCCTATGGCGGGCGCGGGCTGATCACCGACTATCAGGCGCCGAGCTATGGCCAGCAGATGATCGAGATCCTGCGGCCGTTCTGATCGACACGGCGCATGCCGCCTCAAGCGGACAGCGACAGCTTGCCCCCGCGCGGCTGCCGAACCCGACCACCGGCATCATAGCCTTGCGGCGGTGGGGTCGGCGGTGGCGCGGCATTCGCGTTCTCGGCGGCGTCCGCGCGCCGGCGTTCCTGTCGTTGCGCGAGGCGCTGTGCCTCGGCCGCGCGGCGGGCTTCGGCTTCTTCCGGCCCTGGACGGGTCGGACCAAGCATGCGATCGCGCAGCGGATGGGAGGCGACGGCCTGGCTCATGGACGATGGCGCTTCCTGCGCTCCTGGAGAACGTCGAAGATTCGCATGAAATAGCGGAATTCGGTCGACGACGCATCGGGGTCGTCGCGCGCCGCGGCCGAATCGGGGTGAAAGCGTCGCGCGAAGGCGCGACGAGCCGCTTCGAGGACGAAATCCGGTGCGTCGGGCGACAGGCCCACGCGCGCGTAGAGGGCGGCGGTCGAGTCCTGCCCATCCGCGTCGGCAGCCGTCTTCGCCGGGGCTGGGCCCGGCGCGGGTCCCGACGCGATCTGCGACTTGAGCTGCAGGTAGGATCGTTCGAAATGGCGCGACCTTTGGCCGACAACCTGGAGCGTCTCCTCCAGTCGTGACATCTGCTGACGCAGAGCGTCCACGGTCTCCTCCAGGCTTCGTGCACGTTGCTCGCTTGCCGCGCGGCGCGGATCGACCGGATCGGGCATCGCAGGCGGCTCGTTGGTCTGCCTGCGTAGCGCTTCCTCGAGCGTGACCACGTGGTCCGCATCGCGTCTGCGCCAACGATAGGGCGTGCGGCGCTCCGCGGTACGAGGCTCCGGTCCGGGCGGGCGTCCGCGTCCGCCGAGCCTTTCGCGCAGACGCGCCAGCAAATCGAATCCAATCACAGCGCGACAGCGTATCGGCCCGATCCAGCGCCCTGAAGCCGAAGACAGGTCCGAATCGGACACGGTGCGACTCGGCTGACGCGCTGGTGCCCGTATCGTCGGTATCGAAGCGAGGGTGACTTCATGTCGAACACGGCGAAGCTTCTGGAAGGGGCGATGCGCTGGTGGTCCGCGAGGGGCGGGATCATCGCGTCCAATGTCGCACGCGCGGACATCCCTGGTGAGAGGTCGCGCGATTTCGCTCAGACGCTGGCCGAGCATGTACGAAACCCCGCGCCCGCGAAGCTTGGCCTTGCCGCTACCGATGCGGGTCACCGTATCGGGCGACTTGCGGAGGCCGACCGGCTGGCGAAGGTGGCCGAGGAGCGCAACGGCTCCGTGATCAGCGGCAACGAGATTTCGGTGGAGGACGAGATGATGAAACTGGCGGAAGTCGCTTCGCAGCATCAGCTCGCCGCCGCGACGTACCGCAAGAACGTCTCGCTGCTGCGGCTCGCGCTGCGCGGAGGACGTTGATGCGGATCCGGGACATCTTCAATCTCTCGGGTTCCGCGATGCGCGCCCAGTCGACGCGCATGCGCGTGATCGCGGAAAACGTCGCAAACGCAGAGACCGTCGACGACGGCAAGGGCATCCCTTATCAGCGCAAGCTCACGATCCTCCAGACGAAGACGGCGGGTCGCAGCGCATCGCCCGTCGTCGGGGTCAACCAGATCACGATCGACCGGACAGCGGGTCAAAAGCGCCACGAACCCGGCCATCCGCGCGCCGACGAGCTCGGCTACGTCACCTATTCCAACGTCAATCCGATCATCGAGATGAACGATCTGCGCGACGCGGACCGCAGCTACCGCGCGAACATGCAGGTCGTGGATACCGCCAAGCGACTCTTCCGCAACGCGATCGAACTGATGAAAGGCTGAGGACGATGAAGATCGACTCCCTCCATGCCGGGACGGCCCAGGGCCTCCAGGCGAAGCCCGCCGCGGGCAAGGCCTTCGACGATGTCCTCAAGGCAACCTACCGCGAGGCCGCACGCGCCGTCTCGGGCGTCGAGGAGGCCAATCGGCAGGTTGCACTCGGGGTCGCGGACGTCGACGCCGTTGCCACGACAGTGGCCGATGCGGAAATCATGCTGGAAACGCTCGTGACCATCCGGGACAAGCTGGTTACCGCCTACAACGACCTCGTGCGCACGCCGGTTTGAGCCGCCGCGCCATGGATGCGATCGCGTTCCTGACCTTGTGCGGAGAAGCCATGCGCGTGACGGCGCTCGTGGCCGGTCCGCCGATCGCGGCGGCGTTCTTCGTCGGCGGCGCGATCGCGATGCTTCAGGCGGTGACGCAGATACAGGAAATGACGATCACCTTCGTCCCAAAGGTCGTGGCGATCGCCGCGATCATGTTCCTGGCGGGAACCGCGTCGCTCGACGCGCTGCAAGGTTTTGGGTGCCAGGACCACCGATCTCATCAAGGAGTACAGGCATGTCGCCGGCAGACCTGGTTGAGGGCGCCTCCGACTCTCAGCCATCGCGGGCCGAACTGTCGTCCGAGGAGATCTCGGCCCTGCTCGCCGGCCGCCCAGCCGAACCGCTGGGTGGGATCAAGGCGTACATCGACCGTGTCGCCCAGGATGCGCAGGCCAGCAACCGGATGCCGATGCTGGAAATCATCCTCGACCGCTTCGTGCGTTCCGTGAACACCACGATGCGGAACTTCACGTCCGAGAATGTCGACATCTCGATGGATAACGTCACCACTCAACGTTACGACGAGTTCCTCAACGCGCTGTCGGTGCCGACGATGATCGCGATGCTCCGGTCGCAGAAATGGAGCAACTACGCATTGGTCGTGGTCGAGGCGCCGTTGACGTACGCGGTCGTCGACGTCCTGCTCGGCGGTCGTCATGGCGGCGACCTGCGCGGCCTGGAAGGACGCAGCTTCACGACGATCGAGCGACGGATGATCGAACGGGTGATCCGTACGCTCGTCGGTGACCTGACGGCGTCCTTTTCGGCGATAGGCGATCCCGGCTTCGCATTCGACCGGCTCGAGACCAATCCGAAATTCGTCATGCTGGCGCGGCCGGAGACGCCGACGACTGTCGCGACATTCCGCTTCTACATGGAAGACCGCGGCGGCAAGTTCATGGTCGCGCTGCCTGCCAACCTGCTCTACCCGGTCAAGGACCAACTCGCCCAGCCGTTTCTTGGCGAGTCCTCCGACAACGACGCGACCTGGAAAGAAACGCTCGGTGGTCAGGTCGGTGCCGCGCCGGTCCGTGTCGATGCAGTGATCGACAAGCTGACGCTGTCGCTCGACGAGGTCTTGTCCTGGCGGCCGGGATCGCGACTGGTCCTCAATGCCACCCCCGCGTCGCAGGTTGAACTGCGGGCCGACAGCCTGACCATCGCGCGTGGCGAGATGGGGCGGGTGGGGTCGCGGATCGCGGTCCGGATCCAATCGTGACCGACGGCATCGATCTTCACGTCGCATGGCAGGCGGCGCAGACGCTCCTCGTGCTCGCGATGCTGGGCGTCATGTGGCGGCTTCACAGGCGGCTTGATTCCCTTCGCGCGGCGCGGGACGAGGCCAGCGAGTGGCTGGAACAGTTCTCCAAGCTGATCGCGCGGACAGAAGCCGCCCTGCGGCAGGCCAGGCAGCCGGCCCCTGCGCCGGTGACGAATATCAACGAGGCGAAACGCGATGCGAGCGAAAGAACCCCGGACGGTGCGGCAAGGCAGCCCGACCCTCTCCGCCCGCCCCCTTCAGACCCCGCGCGCCGCGGAGCGCCTGACGCCGCAACCGGAGCCAAAATCGCCAAGCTCGAGGACATCCTTGGACGTCTCCGCTAAGCGCGGCGGCGCGGGACGCGCCCTGCTTACCGCGTTCACGGCCCTGTCGATCGCAGGTGTCCTGAGCCTATGGGTCGGGGCGCCACGCGCCGGCACGCCTGAGACCGGAGCGGCGGCTCGTGTCGCCGCGCCATCGCAGACCGCGGCGTCCGTGCCCACGGCTTCGTGGCCGCGGCCAGTGACGGATCCGTTGGACCTGACGCCTGAGCGCATGCGTCTGCTGGAACAGGCCGGCGACCTGCTGCGCGCGGTCCAGGAGCGCGAGGAGAAGATCGCGCTGCGCGAACGTCTTCTCGACGCCGGTCGAGCCGAACTCGAACGCAAGCTGGCGCTCTTCGAACGCGACTCCGCGGGTAGCCGCGACCGGATCCGCCAGGCCCTGGAGCGCGACCTTGCCGAGCGCGAAGTGCGCCTGGCCGAGAAGGAGAAGGAACTGGCGGGGCGAGAGGCCGCGGTCGCGAGCGTCCAGGACGACATGAAGCGCCAGGTGGGACAGCAATTTGACCAGATCGTCGGCTCGTATCTCGGGCTGAAGCCCAAGCGCGCGGCGCGCATCCTCGAGGAGCGCGGCGCGGCCGAGGCTGCGGTCATTCTCTTCCTCATGCCCGACGACGCGCGCAACCGGATCCTCGGCGAGATGGACCCCGCCGTCGTCGCGTCGATCCTCAAGACCCCCTTTGCTGATCGGATATTGCCGGCGCGGAGCGCGGCGAACGCCCGTACCCAGCCGTGAGGATGACGTTGGGTGCCCTACTCGCGGTCGCGGCAACCGGCGCAGTGGCCGCCCAGGACGTCCGCGTCGACTATCCCAAGATGATCATTCGGGTGCCGGCTGCAGGGGGATTGCCGCCGGCGCTCTCGATCGCGCCGACCGCCTATCTGCCGGCCGACGCGCTGGACACCGCCCAGCGTCGGGAAGGCCAGATCCGCGGTCGGATCTTCGACGCCGTGGCGAAGGCCTATCAGGCCCTTCCAGCGGGTGGCGCGGCAGGGCTCGACATCAAGCTGCTCGAGGAGCGTATCGCGGCGGAGGTCGCCGACATCGCCGGCGGTGGCCCCGTGAGGATCGTCTTCCGCGAATTCTCCCTGCGCTAGCCCGCGAGCGACCCGCGTAATGGATCTCCTGTTTTTTCTGGTCGCTGTCGTGCTGGGTTCGGTCATCGCCGTCGTCCTCGCGATCAACATGCGCATGTCGAGCGAAGTGGCGCGGTTGCGGGCCGAGGTCGCCGAGCTTGATCGCGCCCGGGCCGAGATTTCGGGGATGCTCTCGGAGGCACGCGACGCGATCGGCGTTGCGGATCGCGACATGAAGAACCTCCGGACGGAATTCCGTTCCGAACTGGACCAGCGGATCAAGGGCGCTGCCGGCCCGCCGGGCTGAGCGCCGGGGATCGGGCCGTTACGGATCCATCTTCGGTCGCGGGGGCAGCGACAGACCCTAGCTTGTCGTCATGAGCACCTTGGCTCCCGCACGGTCCGGCGCACCGCCCCGGGCCGATCTCGAAAGCGCAGCGCGCGGTCGCCAGGACCGGTCCGCGGGGCTCGCCCAACGGCGTGGCGCTTCAGCGGCGGCAGTCGCGCAGACATCCCCCCAGGTGCTCGCGTCGCGCCTCGAACAGACGCAGCGACAGCCGACCATGCCTCGGGGATCGTATATCGATATTCTTGCCTAAGATGTCTGCGCCATGAGCGAGGACAAAGCGAAGGGCGGCGACGCGATCTTCAAGAAGGTCAAGAAGGTCGACGGGCATGGTCACCATGGCGGTGTCTGGAAACTCGCCTACGCCGATTTCGTCACGGCCATGATGGCGTTCTTCCTTCTGATGTGGCTGCTCAACGTCACCTCCGAAGAAATGAAGTCCGGGCTCGCCCAGTATTTCTCGCCAGACGCGGTCTCCGCCTCGTCCAGCGGCGGCGGCGACGTGTTCTTCGGTCTGACCGTCACGGTCGAATCCCCGATGCAGGCGCAAAGCGGCGGTGTCGCGACGATCATCCCGATTCCCGAAGCGATCCGGCAGGGCGATGGCGGATCGAGCGGAACGGGCCGTGGCGAGGCGGCGCAGACGACTGCGGAGGCGACCCGCCAGGGCGGGCAATCCGATGATACGAGGACGGGCGCAGATGCGGCGCCCCAACGTCCCGACACCGCCGCTCCGGCCCCCGAAGCCCAGCCGCCGCGAGACGCCGCCGCTGCGGCGGCCGTCCCTGCGCCCGAGCCTCAGGGGCCTTCGGCAGCGGGTCAGGCGGCGGGCAGCGCACGCGAGCAATTCGAAGCTCGCGACGTGGCGGCCCTCCAGCAGCGTCTGCTGCAAGGTATGCGCGAGGCCGGTATCCGCGACATCACGCCTGCCAACCTCAGCGTCGCCGCGCGCCCCGAGGGCGTGCTCATCGAGATCATGGACGCGCCGGGTATCGCGATGTTCGAAATCGGCAGCGCGCGCCCGCAGGAAGAGGCGCGCAGGTTCATTGCCGCGGTCGCGCGCGTCTTGCGCGAGCGCCGGGAACAGATCGCGATCTTCGGGCATACCGACGCCCGCCCTTTCCCGACCGCTGCCTATACCAATTGGGAACTCGCTGCGGATCGCGCGAACGCGGCGCGCAGGGTGCTCCTCGACGCAGGCCTTCGAGCCGACCGGATCGTCGAGGTCAACGCCCGCGCCGACGCCGCTCCCCGCAACCCGGCGGACCGTTTCGCTCCCGAGAACCGACGTATCGAGATCCTTCTGGTCAGGCCGTCGCAATGAACGTCCTGCTGTCCCCGGGGGCCGGGTTCCTCGTTCTTGCGCTCGGCGGCGCTGGCGCCCTGATCGTGCTGCTGCTTCATGCACGGCTGCAGGCGGATCTTGAAGGATTGCTCATGCGGCAGCGCCAGGCGAGCGCCGATCTTCGCCGGATCCGTGTCGACGCGGCGGCCGTTCGCAGCGAGGCGGAGAAGGTGGCGTCGAAACTCACGGTTACGCGCGACTATCTCGGCGCCGAACTCACCAAGGCGCTCGAGCCGCCGAAGCCGGCCCGCAGACCAGCGCGGCGCGGCGGATGACCGCAATGAGGATCGCTACCCTCCTGCTGGTCGCGCTGCTGTCCGCCGGTGCGCCAAGTTCCGCCGCCGCGCAGACACAGTCCGGCGTGTCGATGGAGGCAGCGGCGGCGTCGGCACGCGCGCTTGCGGCGCGCAAGGATATGGATGCCGCGCGCGCCATCGTACGGGCGGCCAACGCTTATGCCAGCGGGGCCTCCGGCGGGCGCACGATTCCCGAGACCCAGCGTTTGGCCTTCGAGGCGCTGCTCGCGGTGCACGCTGGCGCATCGGTAGACTGGCTGGCGCGTGACGAGGCCATGCGCGCGCGGATCCGGGACGCCCGCACGTTGATCGGTGCGATCCGGCGTCCGGCCAAAGCAAAGCCGGAGACGGTCGCCGCGGCGATCGGGGACGAGACCTGCCCGATCCTGCTCGACATCTCGACGATCCGGCCGGGCGAGGCGCGCCTCGTCGTCTCCGACGTGCTTGAGGCGGGGCTCGAATTCTCCGATGCCCAGAAGCGCTGCCTGGTTCGCGCTGTCGCCGCGAATCCCGAATTCGCGCATGGTGACCTGCCGCCGCTCGGCCAACTGGCGGCGGAGAAGGACGACGCGGCCCTCGCGCTGCTCATCCAGATGGCGGCCGCGCAGGGTAGCTTCGCTCAAGCCCTCGCCTTTGCGGCCGAGACGACCGATCCGGCGCAGCGCGCGCGCATGCAGACGGCGGTCGTCGCGATGCGCCAATTCGATTCGATAGCCCTCCCCGAACCCGACCTGCTGCGCGCGCTGTGGACGAATACGCGCCAGCGTGGTGGTTCCGAGCGCCTGCTCTTCGGGTCGTTGCTCGCGGCGCGCGCCCCGCCCGGATTCTGGACGGCGGAGGCAGCCGCGGTCGCCGAGTTCGCGGCCAGCGACGCGGCTGCCCAGGCGGTGATCGCGCTTGCCGCCCGCCGTGCACTTGTGAGCGCGCCAGCGGATGCGCGTGGCGCCCTGTGGGCAACTGTGCCGCGCATGCGCCCGCCGAGTGAGTTCCTCGTCCTTCATGCCGCCCTGTCGGATCCGGCGACCGAGCTGGCGATATCTCCGGGCAATGATCCGGCGGTCATCCGTGCGCTCCGCGTGGCGCGTTCGCCGGCAGCCTCGTTCGGGCGCGTCCTCGGCGAATTCCCGCCCGGCACGGCGGGAGCCCTTGATGTCGCGGTGCTCGTGATCTCCGCCATCGGCGCGCCGCGCGCGGACTGACATGCGCCGCCCGTTCGCCGCGCTCCTCCTCGCCACATTCCTTTCCTGCATGGCCCCTGAAGCCGCGCCTGGGCAGGAGCGCATCGTTCCACGCATCGGCGCGCATGACGGCTATGATCGCGTGGTGATCGACTGGCCATTCAGCGTCGACTACGACGTCGATGTCGACGGGCGCGAGATCACGGTCCGTTTTGCGCGAATGGCGGAGATCGATGTCGCGCCGGTCGTGCGGCGCCTGGGCGCGCGCGTATCGGGGGGTGCGCGCATCGGCCTTTCCCGGTGGGACGGCGCTGAGCTTCGTGCTCGCGGCCGGCGTACAGCTTCGCCATTTCCGCAACGGTCGCTCGGTCGTTCTGGATCTCGCGCGCAAGACGGCCGGCGAGCCGGTCGATCCGGCGAGCACGCAGCGTCTTGCGCAGGAGCGTGCCAAGCGTTCAGCCGCCGTCCCTTTGCCACCGCCACAGGCACCTTCTGCGCCCTCCGCGGTCAAGCCGCCTCCAGCCGCTCCCGTCCCCGTCGGTCCGCCCCCGGTGCAGCGAGCCGCGCCAGCACCCGCGTTGGTCTCGCCGCAACCCGTTCCACCCGTTGTACCTGCGCCCGCGCCGCCTCCCCCGACAACTGCGGAGCCGACGCGGCCGGTTCCGGTGCGCGAACCTCCCGGCGTCGCGCGCGTCGAGGACGCCGCCTCCGCGCCGTTGAATGCCGCCTGTGCGGGGGATTTCGAGATGGCGCTCGCTTGGTTTTCCGCGAGGCCTCCCGAGGCGCTTGCGCCCGCGGATACCTACAACGCGGGCTGGCTGCGCCGGATGCTCGGTGATCCCGCCGGACTTACGGGGACGCCGCCACAGGTCGATGGCGAGGTCGTAGGCGCGTGCTCCGGGCGGCGCGTGGCGACCCAACTCGCGGAACTGTGGCGCGCCTTCCCGGGAGGCCGGTTGCCATCCGAGCCGATCCGGATCCGGTACGTCGTGCCCGCTAGCCCATCAGCCGCTCCCGGCCGCGCGCCCCTCACGGCGCCTCCGCCGGCCCCCGGGTCGCTCAGGTGAGCCGTACGCACCCAGCCGTCCATGGCGTGATCGCGCCTGGACGCCGCCCCACGCCAGCTTACGCGTTCCTCTTGCTGCGCCGCATGGGTGTCCCAATCCTGATCGTCTCCGGTATCCTGGAACTGGTGGCCGCGCTGCTGCGCGTTTGAGCTTGCGCACGGCGTTCAGGGCAGTTTGGGAATGACGACCGCGTAGAGCGCCGCGAGCCAAACCAGGGCAAGCGCGAAACGGTATGCCGGTTTCGCCTGTCGCGGATCGGCGCCCAGCAGGGCAAGCGGCCCCATGCAGAAGCGCCACACCAGCGCATCGAGCGACTTGGCGTCCTCGAACGCGGCGCGCTCCGCGCCATAGACCCGATAGAGCGCGATCCGCAGCCGCCCCTGCACCGCTGGGTCGGCGATCGCCGCACCTTCCGACAGAAGCGTATCTCCGCCCAGCTGCGGGAACATCGCCTCGCTGAAGCGCGGATCCGACAGCCCGTGTCGGCGTAGCAGGCGCCGAATGTCCTCGCGCAGCGCACCGTCGGACGCTACGCCCCACAGGGAGCGTCTCAGCTGCGCTTCCGCGCGCATCAGGACCTGCCGTGCCTCCCGGAAGCGCCGGCGCGCGCGCAGCAGGGCGACGAGATGCGCGATCAGCGTGGCTGCGATCCAGAGCAGGCTCATGGCGTGGGCAATCCGGCGGCAAGCAGCCATGCGATAGCCGCCAGCAGGCTCCAGCACGCCCCGTCGAAACAGTATTCGAGCCAGGGCGGTGGAGAGACGCCCAGGAAACGGATCAGCGACGACGGTCCATTCAAGGGGTTGAGCGGCGACCTGTAGGAGCGGAGGTCGGCCGCGATCGCGCGTGTGCAGGCGGCCTCGATGTCGAGGAGCCAGAGCTCGATCTCGATGGCCACGCGCGGATTGCGCAGGAAGAAATTGTCGACGAGGTCGAGCCGTCCCGTCCGTCCCTTGAGCCGCACCGTGAGCCGCCGCCGGCCATCCCGCATGATCTCTGCCGCACCGCGCTCGATCCGGTGCAGCTGGGCCGCGATCTCGGCAATGGCGCGCATGTCGCCGCCCTCCGACTGCCAGGCGCGGGACGCGCGGCGTAACGCCCGGATGCTGCGCCGCAGGGCCTGACGGTCGCGGATCCCGGAAAACCGAGCCCACAGGAGAAGCGCAAGTGCGAGCGCGACGAAGACATCGTCGGCCGCCGTCATGAAATGCATGGAGGTTCCGTCCGTAGCACGCCCGGCCCGGCGCATTGGTCCGTTCCGGATTAGATGCCGAACCGGTGCATATCCCGTCTGGCTACGTTTTCATCGAAGCGATGGGTTCAATGTGGAATTTCCTTTCAGGAATCTTTGGTGGGCGCAGGTCCGGCTCCGCCCCCGCGCGTGCGGCATCCGCCGATGCGCCCGCGCCCGAGCTGGTGCGTCTCGACGAGCTCGAGAAGCTCGAGGTTGCGAGCCGCCATATGTTCGACCTCGATGCCGGGCGCTACGAAGGTCGTCTTTTCGTCATCAGCCTCGACACGATCCGCCAGCGCTACGGCAATACCTGGCGCTACATTGCCGAGAAGGCGCAGCGTACCGCACGCAACCACATCACCCAGGCGCTCGGCCCGGGAGACGAGTGCGTTCCGGTCGGCGACGTCGATTTCCTGGTCGCGATACTCTCAGGCTCCAGGCGCGAGGCTCCGGCGCGCGCGCTCCGCATAGACCAGGGTGTCAGCTACGCGGTGACCGGAGAGGATCTTGGGATCCTCGGCGTATCGGCTAAGCAGGTGCAGATCGCCGAGGGTGGCCCCTTGTCCTTCCGCCCGCTGTCGCACGCCGATCTCGAGCGCGCGGAAGCTCCACAGAGCCCGACCATCGACCTTGAGTCGGAACTCCTCGACGACGAGGAAGAGGACGATTCCTTCCCGACGATCGATGCCGTTCTGGACGCGCTCGTATTCCGTGTCGAGCCCATCGCGCGCCTTACGGACCAGACAGTCGTCTTCGAGCGGCTGGCTGCGTTTTCGCCGCCACTCGGCGAAACCTCCGACGAGTGGACGATCGTCGAGAACTTTCCCGATCCGAAGGTGCGGGCGAAGATGGACCTCAAGTGCCTGAAGGCCTGCCGGGCACATCTGCGGCGGGTCGCCGCCGAGCGCAGCGGGCGTCGGGTGGTCGTCCCGGTGTTCTTCGAGACGCTGGCGAACAACTACACCCGCGGACTGTTCCTCAAGATGGCCCAGAAGATCCCCCAGCCCGCGCGCAAGTCGCTCGTCTTCCATGTCGGCGGCGTCCCCGCGGGCGTCGCGCAGTCGCGCCTTGCCGAACTCGGCGCCGTCATCAAGCCGTTCTCGAGCGGAGCCCTCATCGGTTTGCCGCCCGAGTTCACCGGCCTCGATGGCCTTCGAGATCTCGTCCTGGTCGGCCTCACCGTCGACGCGCCGCGGCCCGAGGACGCCGGGACGCTGTTGTCGGCGGCGCACGGCGCTGGGTTGCCGACCTGGGTGTCCGGTCTGAGGGACGAGGACGACCGTCAGCGTGCGCTCATTCTTGGCGCCGCATATGGCTCGGGTCCGCTCTATCCCTCCCGAGTGCCGTCGACTGCCGACGACGCGGAACCGGAGAGTTGAGGACAGGCGATGTTCGTCATCATCGGAATCGTCGTCGTGCTCGTCTGCTGTCTGGGCAGCTACGTCGCCATGGGCGGAAAATTGGCCGTTCTCAACCAGCCGCTTGAGTTCGTCATCATCCTCGGTTCAGGCATCGGCGCCTTCGTCGCCGGCAACCCGATGAGCATCATCAAGGGGTCGATCGCCGCCGTGGTCGCCGGGTTGAAGGGCCCCAAGATCAAGAAGACCCACTACATCGAACTGCTGTCGATGATGTTCGACCTGTTCAAGCTCGCGAAGCAGAAGGGGATGATGGCGCTGGAGCCGCATGTCGAGAAGCCGGAGTCGAGCGATATATTCTCAAAATATCCGCTCGTGATGAGCGACCATCATGTCGAGGAGTTCATCCGCGACTATCTGCGCATGCTGACGCTTGGGACGGAAAAGGCGCACGAACTGGAATCGGTCATCGATGCGGAGATCGATTCGCACCACAAGACCGATCACCTGCACGTGGCTGCGCTGCAGACCTTCGCGGACGCTCTCCCTGCACTCGGAATCGTGGCGGCGGTGATGGGCGTCATCAAGACCATGGGCGCGATGGATCAACCGCCCGCCGTCCTCGGAGGTCTGATCGGTGCCGCGCTGGTCGGCACCTTTGCCGGCGTGTTGCTGGCCTATGGAATTTTTGGCCCGATAGCTGCCGCAGCGAAGAATTCTCTGGAGGCCGATTCGCGGATCTACGACGTCATCAAGTCGGGTATCCTCGCTTACATGCAGGGCTACGCGCCGGCCGTGGCGATCGAGATGGCTCGCAAGACCATCCCGTCGAGCGAGAGGCCGTCCTTCTACGACCTGGAGGCCGCCCTTGGAAAATGACCGCCGTGAGACAACTACGGGAGACGCGTGATGGCGGCGGCCGAGAAGGCGGCGTCCACCCCGGATGCGTCCGCGGAAGGCGAACCGAAGAAGGGCTCGAAACTCAAGCTTATCCTGGTGATCCTGGTCGCGCTCCTGTTCATGGTGGGCGGAGGCGGTGCCGTGGGCGTGTTCCTTCTGGGCATGAAGCTCCCTTTCATGAAGCAGCCTCCCGCCGAGGAACAGGTCGACGAGGCGCAGAAGATCGATCCGAAGGAAGCCGAACGGCGCGAGCAGGAGAAGCGCGACGCCGAGAAGGCCAAGCAGAAGGCGGCTGCGACCAGGAGCCTTTTCGTCCCTGTTCCGCCCATCGTCGTCAACCTCGCGGATCGCGATGTCCGGCGCTACGCGCGCATCGTCCTCATGGTCGAAGTTGTGCTTCCGGAATCCGAGGCGGCGGTGCGCGAGAATATGCCCAAGGTCATCGACGCGTTTCAGATCTACGTGCGGTCGCTGACAGCGGAAAGCTTCGGATCGGTCGCGAGCATACTCCAGGTCCGGCGCGAATTGTTGATCCGTCTCAACCGCATCGATCCGCGCGTCGACGCGCGGGCGGTGCTTTTCCAGGATCTCGTGATCCAATAGGGGACCGGGCGTGAGCGATCCGATCCGCGCAGTGCAGCAATCCGCGGGGACACCGACGGTCCGGCCGGTGGTCCTTGTCGTCGATGACGATGCCGATACGATCGAGGAGTTGGCGGATCTCGTCGGCGCGATGGGCTACCCCGTCCGCAAGGCCCGCGATCCCGGGATCGCGCTCAACCTCGTCGCCGAGGCAGCGGATATCGGCGTCGTGTTGATGGATCTGCGCATGCCCCGCCTGGATGGGCTGTCGCTCGCGGCGCGCATGGCGAAGCAATGCGCCGGCGGTCTGCCGCCCCATCTCATCTTCATGTCCGGTCACGCGACCATCGAGGACACGATCTCCGCTGTGCGGCTCGACGCCGTCGATTTCCTGATGAAGCCCATCGGTCAGCGCGAATTGGCGCGGGCCCTGTCCCGCGCGAACGACCTGATCGCCGGCAAACGGCGCGACCTGCTCCGCCGTGTGGAGATCATGCGCTCGGTGGAGGCCGTGGCCAGCCATGCGATCAAGCTCGCCAACGAATTGTCGACAGGACCCGCGGTTCCCGTGCGGCAGGAGGCGATGGGCCCCGTCTTCACGCCGAAGGCAGACCGCGGCAAACCGCGGCCGTCGAACCTCCCGGCACTTGCGGGCGAGATCGCGCCCACGGATTCCAGCGACGCCCCGTCCGACGCCGGAGACATTCGCGCCAGGAACGAGTTCCTCCGCAATCGGATCTCCGCGCTCATCGCCGCGCGCCGCGCCCGCGCGAACTATTTCGACGCGGCGCTGTTTTCCGACCCATGCTGGGACATGTTGCTCGATCTGATGAACGAGCGTCTGGCCGGCAAGGAGGTCGCGGTATCGAGCCTCTGCATCGCCGCCGGCGTACCGCAGACGACTGGACTTCGCCGTATCGATGACTTGATACGTGCGGGTCTACTTGTACGCCGTGAGGATCCGAAGGACCGCAGGCGTGTATTCGTGGATCTAGCAGATGCCGCGATCGAGCGTCTGAACCGCTACATCGACGAGATGAGCATTCTCGGCTGACGTCCCTGGGCCACTTGGAATGGACCGATACGGATCATAAGTCCACGCCAATCCGGGCGTATGATGCAACAAGGGAGGCGAGACCAGCGCCCGTCCCGTTTCGGCCTCGGCAACGTCTGGTCCTTGTGGGTCGTGTGCGATGAAAACCGAAGGCACGCGCGAAAACATCGGTGTCCTGGTCGTCGAGGACGATAGCGACCTGCGCGCGGAACTGGTCGACGGTCTGCGGGCCGCCGGGTTCCGGTGTCTGGGCGCGCCGGATGGCTCGGCCGCGCTGGAGGCGCTGCGGCTCTGCGACCACAGCGTCGACGTCGTCCTCGCGGATGTCTACATGCCGCGCCTGGGCGGCATCGGTCTGGTTGGCGCGATCGCGCGCTGCGACGCCGTTGATCCCTGGGTCCGGACCGTCCTGATGTCGGGCAGGGGCAGCGACGAGATCGTACGCGAGGGGCTGCGCACGAACGCCATCGAAATTCTGCCGAAGCCGATCGCGATGCCCGCGCTCGTCGCATCGATCGCGCGCGCCGGTGAGATCGCCGTCGCGGCGCGTCGCCGCTTCACGGCTACCAATACCGCTCCCGGCGGTGCTCCCGCTGTCACCATGCCGGCATCCGTCGAGCCTCAGGTCACCGGCTCGCTCGGCGGCGATTTCCCCCAGTTGCTGGCGGAGCGGATCCGGCGCTTCATGGCGTTCGAAAGGGAGCGAGCCGAGGCGTTCGGCCGGGATCTCGTCGCGGCTCCCGTGTGGGACATGTTGCTGGAACTGCTCGACGCGCGGTTGCGCGGCAATGGCGTGTCGGTGTCGAGCCTCTGCATCGCGGCCAATGCCCCGGCGACGACCGCGCTGCGCCGCATCGACGATCTCGTCGCGGCTGGCCTCGTGCGCCGCCGCCCCGATCCGCACGACAAGCGCCGCGTTTTTGTCGAACTCACCGACGACGCCGTGTGTCGTCTCGACCGCTTCCTGTCCAGCCGCACCATCGAGACGACCGAATCGGATCCACCGGTCAGGCGACGCGCATGACCGGACAGGAGGACAAGCCACCCAGTCCGGATTCCGGACTTGGCCAGCGCGGCATACTGATCGTCGACGACGATCCGGAGCAGGCCTTGGAATTGGTCGATTTGTTCCGGGACGCAGGTTTCCTGGCGGGGGCAGCGACGGGCGCGAGCGAGGCCATGGAGATGCTGGGAACAGAGCGTCCGCGCCTGATGCTCGTCGATCTCCGTATGCCTGGTATGGATGGGTGGCGCCTCGCACGGCTGGTCCAGTCGCTAGATCGACGCGTCGCGGTGATCCTCATGTCGGGTGACTGGGATGCCGTGGAGGAGGTCCGCGATCGCGACGATGCCATCCTGGCGGTCGTTCCCAAGCCCCTCGATACCACCTGGCTGATCGAGACGGCCCGCGCACTGATCCATTGAGCGCGCGCCGGACCGCGTCGGCATCAGCGCGGCGCTCCGTCACGGCGACGCAATTTGTAGACTTGGACCAGGATCTGCGCGACCTCCGCGAAGCTGTCGTCGGGGATCGGTTCGTCGACCGCGACCTGGCTGTAGAGCCGGCGCGCGACGGGGGGAACGCGCATGATCGGTACCGATTCGCGCCATGCGAGCCAGCGCAGACGCCGCGCCACGAGCCCAGCGCCCTTGGCGATCACGATCGGGGCGCTCATCCGACCAGGCTCGTAGAGCAGGGCGACGGCGTAATGGGTCGGGTTGACGATCATGACGTCGGCAGATTTGAGCGGGTGCTTGCGGCTGGTTGTCCGCCGTTTCCGGCGCAGTTCCGCGAGCTTGCTCTTGAGCTCCGGTCGCCCTTCGCTCTCCTTCAGCTCTTCCTTGAGTTCCTGGCGCGACATGCGCAACTGGGCGCGGTTCGACAGTCGCTTCACGAGCAGATCGGTGAGCGCAAAGGCCGCGAGCATCAAGAAGGCGAGCGGCGCGAGCAGGAGCACGGCATCGAGGGCGATCTGACCCGCCTCGCGCGCCGATCCCCCGACACCCAGCGCTCTGTAACGCACGAGCATCGATTGCAGCGCAGCGGACAGGACCAGCCCCGCGATCGCGAGCTTGGCTGCATTGAACGTAGTCTGGGTCAGTGCCTTGCCGCCGAAGATGCGCCCGAAGCCGCGCGCGGGAGATAGATTCTCCAGCGACGCCCGGAGCGGCCGGAACTGGATGCGGAAGCGCTGCTGAGCGAGCCCGATCGCGATCGCCACGATCAGAAAGGTGGCGAGGATCGCGGCGAACGGGACCAAGATCTCGCGGAGCAGCGCGGCCGCCAGCGCCGGGGAATCGACGGACCGGTTCGCGATCGCGGCGGCGACATCGCGCGCGCGCGCGGTCATGCCGGAGAACGCGACCCACCAGAGCGGGAACGTCGCGATCAGCGCGACCATACCGCCCAGGGCATAGGTGTCCTGCGGCAGCATGAGCGAGCCTTCCTCGAAGGCGCGCTCCAGCCGTCGCTCGGTCGGCTCTTCGGTCTTTTCCTGGCTGTCGTCCTTCTCCGCCACAGCGCCTTGCTAGGAGGGGCAGCGGCGCGGGCGTGGACGACCCGGTCCGCCGCGGATCGAATCAGACCCGGCTTTGGCGTCCGGTGGCGTCGTAGAGGCGCACCGACCCGGCCCGTGCGCGATCAGCGGCGCGCATCGCGTCGCGCAGGACGGTCAAAGTCGCGACCCGGGCGGCGATCCTGGCCTTGAGCCTGGCAGCGGCGATGTGCAGCGCCCGCAGTTCCGCGACATCCGCGCCCGCCGCATCGTCCGTGATGCCATGGGCCATCCGTTCCACTTCGCGCAGAAGCTCGGCTGCGGGAGAACTGCCGTCGGCAAGCGCGATCAGCGCCTCGGTCGTCCTTGAGAGTGGCGTCATGGCGCGACCTCGCTCGCGCCGACGGATCGTGCCATCGGCGCTTGCCGCGTCGCCCTGGCCTCGATCTCCGCCTTGACGGCTGGCACGAGGCCGAACGGGTCGCGCCGTGCGATCTGCTGCGCCAGGGCATCCGAGAAGACCTGCGACACGAATTGCTCCATCGTTTCCGATGCGCCGCCGGTGCGCCCACCGAAGGCGGCGACGAATCTTGGCAGGGCGGGCTTGAGCAACTGTGCCGTCATCGCGGACTGGAAGGCGGCAGCGGCCCGCTCTCCGCGCTTGGGATCTGGACCAGGGCCGAGTTCGGCCCGCGGCAAGGCACCCGACATCATGATCATCAGCGGATCTCCAGGTCGGCGCGCAGAGCGCCGGCGGATTTGAGGGTCTGCAGGATGCCGATCAGGTCGCGCGGACCGACGCCAAGCGCGTTGAGGCCATTGACGAGATCGCGCAGCGAGGCGCCGCGTTGGAGCATCGCGATCCGTCCGGTTCCACTCTCGCTGACCTGAATGTCGGTCCGATTGACGGTCTGGGTCGTACCCGTCGAGCTGAAGGGCGAGGGCTGCGAGACCTGCGGGGTTTCGGTGATGCGTACCGTCAGGCTGCCCTGCGCGATCGCGACCGGCGCAATCTTGACGTCCTGATTGATCACGATGACCCCGTTCTCCTCGTTGATTACCACCCGCGCATGCTGGTCGGGTACGACGGTAAGCTTCTCGATCTCGGTCATCAGCGCGACCACTCCGCCGGGATAGCCCGCAGGCACCTCGACGCGGATGGTGCCGGAATCGAGGGTCTCGGCGACCGCCCCGCCGAGGAAGGAATTGATCGTCGCCGAGACGCGCGAGGCGGTCGTGAAATCGGGCGAGCGCAGCGCGACCGTGACCGCCCGGAGGTCGCGCAGCGAGAAACCGACGGAGCGCTCCACGATAGCCCCGTTCGGAATGCGCGCGGAGGTCGGAACGCCGCGCGTCACCGAGGCTGCGGCGCCCTCTGCCGAGAAGCCCCCGACCGCGAGCGGCCCCTGCGCGACGGCATAGACCTCGCCATCGGCACCAAGCAGCGCGGTCACAAGAAGCGTGCCACCGAGAAGGCTTTTCGCGTCGCCGAGCGCCGACACCACGATGTCGACGCGACTGCCGGGCCGCGCGAAGGGCGGCAGGGTCGCCGTGACGATCACCGCCGCGGTATTTTGAGTCTTGAGCGCCGCGTCTTTCGCGTTGACGCCAAGGCGATCGAGCATGCCGAGCAGCGACTGGCGGGTGAATACCGAGTTCGAAATGGTGTCGCCGGTACGGTTGAGGCCGACGACCAAGCCATATCCGACCAAGACATTGTCGCGGACCCCCTCGAAGTCGGCGATATCCTTGAGCCGCGCGGAATAGTCCTGCTGCTGCGCCGACGCCGGCGCGAATGGCGCCAGGATCATGGCCGCGTAGGCGAGGGCGACGAGGAAGAGGGACCGGTGATGCATCGGGACTGCCAAAATTTTTGCTGCTGCGATCTCGGCCCGTTTGTTGCAACCGCCATGCCACGCGGGGCGATGCCGATGTTTTCCAACATCGGGTCAGCTGCCGCCGGTCGAACCCATAGGAAACTGGAGCGATAGGCGATGCGTGTCGGCAAAACGGGTGGCGCGCGCGGCGCCAGCAGCCGCGGACCGATCCGGCGCGGCGGCGAATTTCCTGGCGCGTCGGAGACCGGGCGCGCGGAGGCGACCATGGCGCCGACGGACGTCGCACCTACCGGAGGCGTCGGCCTTGCGGACTCGTTGCTCGCAATCGAGGACCGGCGGCGCGCGATCGAGCGTGGCAAGGCTTCGTTAGACTGCCTGGATCAGCTCAGGCTGGACATTCTCGATGGCGAGTTGCGTCAGGCGACGGCCGCGCGTCTTGCGCGTCTCGTGAACGAAGGCGGCGACGAAATGCTGGATCCAGAACTGCGTGAGACGGTCGAAGAGATCCGCACGCAATTGCGCTTCGAGGCGGCACGTCTGGCGCGTGGCGCGCGTCGGGAAGCCGGGGGCTGACCGCGTGGACCCGCTCGTCGCGAAACCCTCACCTTTGGTCGTCGCTGTCCGGATGGTCGAGCAGTTCCATACTCGCGACGGCCTCGATGTTCTCGGCCCGGATCTTCTCCCACAACTCGCGTCGCAGGACTTGCACGGAGGCAGGATGACGGACGGACAGCTTCACCGTGCGGCCACGCACCTCCTCGACGACGATCTCGATCTCGTCTCCGAGCATAAGGGACTGGCCGACACGTCGCGTGATGAAGAGCATGTTCCGGGCGCCTCGCCTCTTCTGGCCATCGCCAAGACTAACGCAAGATCGGCCGCCGGTGACAGGGCGATACCGCGGATGCGGCTGTCGTCCATACAGGCTGCCGCGGCTGGCATGATCCTGGCCTTCTGTCTCGCGATGCCCGGCGCCGCGCGCGCGAACGACGTCGCGACCGCGCAAAAAGTGGTCAAGGATGTCTTCGGTGGTGGCAACATGTATCGCGTCTCGGAGCGCCGGACGCTGCCGTTCCGCGAGACGATCAACACCGGCAAGGAAAGCGGCGCGACATTCCGCTTCCTAGACGAGACGGTGCTGTCCGTCGGCGAGAACGCGGAGCTGAAGATCGACGAATTCGTCTACGATCCCGGCGGCAAGGGCCTCAAGGGCTCGGCATCGCTTGCACGCGGCGCGATGCGGTTCGTCGGCAGCACCGCACAGAAAGATGTCACGGTCCGCACTTTTGCTGGAACGATCGGCATCCGCGGTACCGCGTTCACGTTGCGTGTCGACGGGCAATTGCTCGAACTCGAAGTGCAGTCGGGGCAGGTCTCGCTGTCGGCGGGCGGTGCGCCGATCGTCGTGCGCGAGGGAGAGTTCGTGTCCTCGCGTGGCGGCTCTGTCCAGCGCGGTCCCACCACGCCGGCCTTTCGCGCCGCGGTCGCGCAGATCGTCCGCACGCTTGGCGCGGCGCCGGCGCGCGCGGCGACGGCCGGATCGGGGCCGCGGGATGTCCGCGATGCCTCCGGCCGTCCGCTCGGCATCCTCGTGACGCAGCCAAACGGCCGCATCGACGCTCAAGACGCCCAGCGCCGCCTGGTCGCCTATTACGATCCTGCGCGTCGCGCCACCTTCCGTGCCGACGGACAGCGCATCGGCGACGGCGACCTGCTGGAACAGGTCCTGCGCGGCGGCCGCTGACGACCCGGCGCACGCGGCGATCGCACCGGAGCGGATTTATCTCCCTGTGTGCCGCGTTGCGCCGCGATTGACTCCCGGCAGGCACGATGGATTCATGACGGCGTCCGCGATGTGCGGGCTCCACGCGATGGGCGTGGCTCAACTCCAGGATGGAGTTCTTACCGATGTCTCTCAACGTCGTGTCCAATTACGCTGCCAATGTCGCGCAGCGCTATCTTCAGAAGGCGGATGCCGAAGCAACCAGGTCGGTTGCCAAGCTCGCGGCCGGCACGCGCGTGCTCTCGGCCCGCGACGACGCGGCGTCGATGGCGATCGGCATGAAGCTGCGCTCGGATGTCGTCAGCCTCAAGCAGGCTGCGGTCAATGTCAGCCAGGCCGCGTCGATGATCCAGATCGCAGACGGCGCCATGTCCACCGTGGGCGACATCCTCCTGCGGATGAAGTCGCTCGCCACCCAGGGCGCCTCGGATCAGCTCGACACCACGCAGCGCGCGATGCTGGATACCGAGTTCACCGCCCTGATCGACGAAGTCGACCGTATCGCGAATGTCACGAACTTCGATGGCAAGGTGCTGACGGACGGTACCTATGCGTCGACCGGCCTCAGTTTCCAGGTCGGCCACGACACTACCGCGAACGATTCGATCGAGGTCGACATCGCGGATATCAGCAAGACCGCCCTGTCGATCGGCTCCAATTCGGTCAGCGCGCTTTCGGCCGCGACGACGGCGATCACCGCCATCAACACGGCGATCGACACCATCGCGACCGCGCGTGCCAGTCTGGGCGCCAGCCAGAACCGGCTCGAATTCGCCGGCGCCAACGTCGCCACGCAGATGGAGAATGCGGAGGCCGCGCGTAGCACCCTCATGGATCTCGACGTGGCCGCTGAAATGAGCGCGTTCACCTCGAACCAGATCCTCCAGCAAGCCGGGGTGAGCATGCTCGCCCAGGCCAATCAGATGCCGCAGAACCTGCTGCGTCTGTTCCGCTGACGATGGCCGCCTCGCCCGTCGGGCGAGGTAGCCGGCGCCGGGGACGCCTCGCGTTCCCGGCGCATCGAACTGGAGTGCGGACATGGAAACTTCACGGGTCCCCGCGGCACGATCGGTTGCGCCCGCCGTCGCGCCGCGCAAGCCAGGCGCCTCCGACGCCGACGCGCCGCATGCCGCTCCCGCGTCCCCGCCCGAGCCGGCCCAGGCCCGCGCGGCGCGCGGACCCGCGCCTGCGGCCACCGACGTCCAGACCCATTTCGACGCGATGACCAAGACCCTTGTGGCCAGCGTCGTCGACAAGGAGACAGGGTCCGTCGTCTCCGAGGTGCCGCCAGAAGCCCTGCGCATCCTCGCCCAGCGTACGGCAGAATTCCGCGGCAAGATCTTCGACGCCAAGATCTGAACAGGGCGGCGTCATGATCTCTGTGGCCTCCTCGCTCTCTGCCTCCCTGCAGACGACGCGCGGCGATGTCCAGCCCGAGCACCGCGCACCAGTCGCACCGGCCGCGGCGGCGGCGGTCATGCCAGCGCTCCATCCTCCGCTTCGGATGCGCGTGGTCCCCGCCGTCAGCCGCTTGGACGACCCACGACCAGCCCCCCCGCAGACGGACATCGTCGCATGATCGGGGCAGCGCGCGTCCTCCGCCGCGCCGGCCTGCTGGCGCTCGCAATGGCCGCTGGCTGTGGTCCGGTAGAGCCGGTGAGCATTGCGTGGAACGCGGCCTTTATCGCCGCCAGCCCGGTCGGAACCGCCCTGCTGGACGACTGCGATGAGTTCGCGCCGACACGTACGACCCAGCGCTGGTGCCACCTCCGCCAGCGCCTGTTCGGGTCGGACGAGCAGCGCCTGCTGGAGGCGAATCTGCGTCAGCCGCAGCGTTACGTCTGTCGCCGCAGCCTCGCCGATACCGACTGCACGCCGTTGCCGACACCTGTGCCCTGAGCGCGGGGCATCACCCGTCAGCCGACAAATGCGCCCTGCGGGCGGCGAGGCGCCAGCGACGCTCCAGATCAGGGACCTCGCGGCCCAGCTCTCGCAGACGCGCCGCCCGCCCCTCGCTCAGCGCGCTTTCCGGCGTGAACATGTCGCTGAAAGCAGACCAGCGCCATGTCGCCTCGAGCGCCATCGCGTCGAGCCAGTCCCGCACGCCGCCCGGAGCGGTCCATGTCTCATAGGACGGCAGCATGGCGAGAAGCGGCATATCCGCTGCGACGTCGACGCCAGCGCGCAGCGCATCGTGGACGGCGCGCGCGGCCAGCGCCGCATTTGCGCGGGCACCCGCCGCGCGCGCGATACGGGCGGCGGCGCAAAGGCGCGGGATGTCGGGCTGTGCGGCGACGGCGGTCTGAGCCGCGGCGTGCGCGAGCCGCAGCGCGCCGGCA